>CAZXJB010000099.1:0-9073 GCA_964640965.1 uncultured Actinomycetes bacterium
GCGAGGCCGACGTCCTCGCGCTCGCCGGGGGGACGCCGGATCCCTCGGCCTTGGCGGTCCGGGCGGGGGGCTGGTGGCTCTCGGCGGACCTGCTCGCGGCCCTGGAGCGCGCGGCGACGGGGTCCCTGCGCCGCTTCCACGACGAGCACCCGCTCGAGCCGGGTGCCGACCTCGCCGAGGTCCGCTGGATCCTCGCGGCGGCGCTGCGGGACGAGGGTCGAGCCACCCCGCCCGACCTCGTCGACGCCGCGCTCCAGGCCCTCGTCGAGCGGGACGCCCTCGCGCGCGAAGGGTCGGCGGTTCGCCTCCCCTCCCACCGGCCGGCGCTCGGGGCGCACGCCGAGGCCCTCGAGCGGCTCGTGCGGGCGGTGGCCGAGGGGGAGCCGACGCCGCCGACCGTCCCCGAGCTCCTCGCCGCCGGCCACCCGCGCGAGCTCCTGGACGCCGCGGTCCGCGCGGGCGCGCTCGTGCGCGTCTCGCCCGAGATCGTGCTCACCCCCGCCCTCGTGGAGCGCGCGCTCGCCGAGATCCGGGCCGCCGGCGCGAGCGGGCTCACCGTGAGCGCGCTGCGCGAGCGACTGGGAACCACGCGGAAGTACGCGGTGCCCCTCGTCGAGCACCTCGACGCCCGCCGGCTCACCCGCCGGGTGGGCGACGCGCGCGTCGCCCGGGACGCCTGAAGGTCAGGGGATCAGCCGGAACCGCCCTCCGGAGAGGGGGCGCAGCACCTCGAAGTGGCGCCGGTCGAGGGTGAGGATGTCCCGCGTCCCGTAGCGCTCCGCCAGCACGACGATGGACGCGTCGGCGATGCCGACGGCCTGGTCGGCGTACCGAGCCACCTCCGTTGCGGCGCGCTCGAGGTCGTCGGCTCCCACGTGCGCGAGCTCGTAGGCGCCGCCCGAAAGCTCGCGGAGGACGGCGAGCTCCGCCGCCGGGCCGACGCGGGTCGCGACGAGGTAGTCGAGCTCGGCGACGACGTAGGGCGAGACGACGAGCGGCTCCCGGAGGTCGGCCACGGCCTGACGCACGGCCTCGTGCTCGGGCTCCCGCCGGTTGAAGAGGGCGAGCAACCCGCTCGTGTCGGCGATCACCGGGTCCCGAACCCCTCGAGCAGCTCCTCCGCCCGCGCGGCGAGCGGCTCGGGGCTCTCGAAGATCCCGGCGCGGGGCGCGGGGCGCGTCACGGCGGCCGCGATCGCCTGGCGGATCACCTCGGCCTCGGCGATGCCTCGGCGCCGCGCCTCGCGCTCGACGGCCTCCTTGAGCGCATCCGGCAGGTACAGGGTGGTCTTCTTCACGGATGTATGGTACCAGCGGTGGCACCATACCCACGACGCGGGAAAGCGCGCGGCGGGCGGTCCGCCGCGCGGACCGGCCTCAGGCGACCTCGGCGACGAGCGCGACCTCCACGCACGACCCGAGCGGGAGCTCGGCGACGCCGATCGCCGCGCGGGCGTGCTGCCCCGCCTCCCCGAAGACCTCCACGAGGACCTCGCTCGCGCCGTTGGCGACCTTGTGCTGGTCGGTGAACCCCGGGGCCGAGGCCACGAACACCTCCACCTTGCTGATCCCGCGGACCCGATCGAGCGACCCCAGCGCGTCCCGGAGCACCGCGAGCGCCTGGAGCGCGCACCGGCGGGCGGCCTCCTGGCCCTGCTCGAGGGAGACCTCCGCGCCCAGGTGCCCGGGGTGGAGCCTGCCGCCGTCGGGCACCTGCCCGGAGACGAAGGCGAGCCCGCCGGCCAGGCGCACGGGGACGTAGGCGGCGACCGGCGGCGCGACGGTCGGGAGCTCGATGCCGAGCTCGGCGAGGCGTTCCTCGATCACGGCGATACCCCTTTCCCTGCGAGACGGACGTCGGCGGCGCCCATGGTGCCACACCGGGGACGGGGCCCGCGGCGAGGGGTCAGCCGGCGAGCTCCCGCGCTCGGAGCAGGCGCCGGCGCTCGAGCTCGTTCAGACCGCCCCAGATGCCGTGGGGGTCGCGGGTGCGCAGGGCGTACTCGAGGCACGGCTCCCGGACGGGGCAGCGGGCGCAGATGGCCTTCGCCTTGGCCTCGCGGGCGAGCTTCTCCTCGCGGCGCTCGAAGTAGTTCGGCGCGAAGAACAGGCTGGTGTCGGCGCCGCGGCAGGCCGCGTACGCCTCCCAACCCTCGCGGGCATCCGGCGGCATACGTGAGACCACGCTGGGTCCTTCAGGCTCTCTCCCCATCGTTCGAAGATTCCCGCCGGTCGGGATTCAACCGCGCGAGGGCGCCACGGGGAACGCCACGTCCGGTCCCGCCTCAGCCGGAGGGACCCGACAGGGCCTCCGGCGAGGGCTCGATGGGCGCCTCGGGCTCCGGCTCGACCCGCAGGACGAGCCCGTCGAGCCCGCGGACCCGGACGCGGATGCCCGGAGGGATCGGCGCCCCCACGGTCCGGCCCCGCCAGAGCGTGCCCTTCACGAACACCGGGCCCTCCGGGTCGAGCAGCCCCCGGGTCTCCCCGACCAGGCCGACGAGCCCCTTCTGGGTCGAGGTGATGCGCTCGCGCGAGCGCACGGCGACGGTGAGGGCGAAGCCGTAGTAGAGGAGGCTCGCGACCGTGAGCGAGCCGATCAGCCAGGGCGAGACGCGGATCAGCTCGGAGACGCCCCGGAACGTGAGGGCCGAGCCAGCGGCGAACGCGAGGAGGCCGAGCCCGGTGAGCACGCCCAACCGACGCACGAGCACGTCGGCGGTGAGCAGGCCCACGCCGCCCACGAGCAGGATGAGCCCGAGCCAGGAGAAGGGCACGACGGCGAGCCCGTAGACCGCGAGGGCCACCATCCCGATCCCCGAGAAGCCCGCGAAGCCGAAGCCGGGCTGCGTGAGCTCGAAGGCGAGGGCCGCCAGGCCGAGCACGAGCAGGACGTAGATCGCGGCCGGCGAGGCCATCGCGTGCAGGACCCGCGCGACGGGCCCGGGGGAGGTGAAGCGGACCTCGACCGGCGCCTCGCCCTCGGCCCTCGCGATCCTCGTGCGGAGCGTGACCGGGCCGGAGGCGGTCGCCACCGTCATCCCGTCGACCCGCTCGAGCAGGTCGGGGACGGAGGAGGCGGCCACCTGCACGATGCCCCCGTCGAGCGCGGTCTGGGCCGGCACGGGCTCGGTCGGGATCTCGGGCGCCGGACGACCGCGCTCGGCGGCCCACCGGTCCACGATCGCCGCGAGCCGCCCGCCCGACGGCAGGGCGGCGTTCCGAGCCTCCACGAGGTCGAGCGGCTCGAGCGGACCGACCCCGGCCCCCGGTGCGACGGCGCCGAGGCTCGCCGCGTACACGAGGAGCAGCCCCGCGCCCCGCGCCTTGGCGGGCGCGGGACCGACCCACACGATCACGGGCACGCGCGCGTCGTGGATCCGCTCCGCGAGCGCCACGGCGTCCTGCTCGAGCGTCCCGGCGGAGTCCAGCTGCACGAGGAGCACCGCCCCGTCCGCCTCGGCCGTCTCCAGCCAGTCCCGCAGGTAGGCGACCATCGTCCCATCGATCGACCCGTCGAGCTTGACGACGATGACGCCGCCCGACGCAGGCGAAGCGGCGACGTCGGAGCCCCCCGGCGCGAGCACGAGGGCGCCCGCGAGCAGGAGCGGGAGGGGAACGAAGCGCCGCATGAGCGTCCTCATGGTACCGACCCGGGCTATCCTGACCGCGGCGATGCAGGCACCCCCCCGCCCGAGACCCCCCGCGAGCGCCGCGCCGGGCCGCCCGCGTCCCGAGCCCCCGGTGCCCTCGCCGCTCGTGCCGGTGCTGCTCGCGCTCGCGATCCTCGGCGCAGCCGCGCTCGTCGCTGCGGTGTTCCTCCCGCTCGTCGGCGCCGCCGGGCTCGGCGTGAACGCCTTCCGCGAGCGCCTGGACGCGGCCGGCGTGGGCAAGGTCCGGATCCCCCGCTTCCCCGAGCGCTCCGTGATCTACGCGCGCGACGGATCGGTCCTCGCCACCGTGTTCCTCGACGAGAACCGCGAGATCGTGCGCCTGGACCAGGTCGCGAAGATCGCGCGCGACGCCGTCATCGCGATCGAGGACGACGGGTTCTACGAGCATGGAGCGCTGAACCTGCCCTCCCTGATCCGCGCCGGGATCGCGAACCTCCTCGCGGGCGACATCACCCAGGGCGGCTCGACGATCACCCAGCAGCTCGTGAAGAACGCGATCATCGGCGACACCTCGCAGACGTTCGCGCGGAAGTTCCAGGAGGCGGCGCTCGCGATGCGCGTCGAGCGACGCTACACGAAGGACGAGATCCTGGAGCTGTACCTGAACGACGTCTACTTCGGCAACGGCGCCTACGGGATCGGCACCGCGGCGCGGACCTACTTCCGCAAGCCCGCGAGGAAGCTCACGCTCGCCGAGGGCGCGCTCCTCGCCGCCCTCATCCGCGCGCCGGGCGCCTACGACCCGATCGCGAACCCGGAGGCGGCGCTCGCGCGCCGCAACCTCGTGATCGACCGGATGGTCCAGCTCGGGATGGTGAGTCCGGCCAAGGGCGAGCGCGCCAAGGCGCGCCCGCTCGGCCTCGCGAAGGGCGCCGGCCCGCCGGAGCAGCGGGTCGAGCCCTTCTTCGTCACCTACATCCGGAACCTGATCCTCGACGACCCCACCGGGGAGTTCGAGGCGCTCGGGAGCACCCGGAAGCAGCGGGTCCACACCCTGTACCAGGGGGGCCTGCGGATCACCACGACCCTAGACCCCGACTGGCAGCGGTACGCGCAGGAGGCCGTCCTGACCGAGATGGACCCCGACCGCGGGCCCGACGCCTCGCTCGTCTCGGTGGACGCGAAGACGGGAGCGATCCGGGCCATGCTCTCCGGCAAGGACTACGAGCGGGACCAGCTCGACCTCCTCTGGCAGGGCCGCCGGCAGGTGGGGTCGGCCTTCAAGCCGTTCACGCTCGTCGCGGCCTTCGAGCAGGGCTTCCCGCCGGGCAAGGTCTACTCCTCCGCCTCGCCGAACTGCAAGATCCCCGGCTGGATCAGCGAGACCGGGTGCGTGAGCAACGCCGAGGGCGCCTCGGGCGGCAGGTACGTCGACCTGTGGACGGCGACCGAGGACTCGATCAACGTGGTGTTCGCGCAGCTCGCCGTCGACGTCGGACCGGAGCACATCGTCGACGCCGCGCATCGGATGGGGATCACGGCCCCGCTCGACGCGGTGCCCTCGATCACGCTCGGCGTCGAGGAGGTCTCGACCCTGGACATGGCGAGCGCCTACGCGACGCTCGCGAACGACGGCGTCCGCTGCGAGCCGTTCGCGGTGGCGAGGATCCTGCAGCCCAAGGAGGGCGGCGGCTTCCGGACCATCTACCGCCACGAGGCCACGTGCGAGCAGGCGATCGACCCCGACGTCGCGCACCTCGTGACCGCCATGCTCCAGCGGGTCGTCTGCTGCGGGACCGGCACGGTGGCCGACGACGGCATGGGGCGCCCGGTCGCCGGCAAGACCGGCACCGCCCAGGACTACACGAACGTCGCCTTCGCGGGCTACACGCCGCAGGTGGCGACCGCGGTCTGGGTGGGCTTCCCCTCGGGCCAGATCCCCATGGACACCTACTACGGGCACTCGGTCTTCGGCGGCACCCTCGCCGCTCCGATCTGGAACGCCTTCATGGTCAAGGCCACCGCCGGGATGCCCGTGGAGGGCTTCGAGCCGCCGCCGAGGCCGGAGTCGGGGAAGGTGCCCAACGTCGTCGGGATGCGCTCGGAGGAGGCCCAGGCCGTCCTCGTCGAGGCGAACTTCACGCCGATCGTCGAGAAGGTCGACTCGATCGAGCCGGTCAACACGGTGCTCGCGCAGACCCCCGAAGCGGGCAGCACCCTCGCCCTCGGCTCCGGGGTCACGCTCCAGGTCTCCAACGGCAAGGGCGAGCCCGTCACCGTGCCGCGGGTGGTCGGCATGGGCAAGGTGCGCGCCGTCCAGAGGCTCGAGCAGGCCGGGCTCGTCGCGGCCGTCGTCTTCGTCGAGGTCACCGACCCCGAGCAGATCGGCCGCGTCGTCGCGCAGGTGCCGATCGGGAACAAGGTCGTCTCGGCGGGCTCCACCGTGACGATCTCCGTCGGGGTCGCCGCGCCGGGGACCGGTCCGGGCGGCGGGAACGGCGGAGGCGGCGGAGGCGAGGGGAACGGCGGCGGGGGCGGGCCGCCGAGCGCCCGGGCCGCGATCGCCTGACCGGGATCGCCCTCAGGCACCGAGGCGCTCGCGGACCTTGCGCTGCACGACCGAGCCGTCGGCCCGGCCGCGGGCCACGCCCATGACCTTGCCCATGACCTTGCCGAGGTCGCCGGGACCGGTCGCCCCGACCTCGGCGATGGCCTCCTCGATGAGGCGGTCGAGCTCGGCCTCGGAGAGCTGCTCGGGGGCGTAGGCGGCGAGGATCTCGCGCTCGGCGGTCTCCTTGGCGACGAGGTCGGCGCGGCCCCCCGCCTGGAAGGCCTCGATGGACTCGGTGCGCCGCTTCACCTCGCGGGCCGCGACCTCGCGCACCTCCTCGTCGGTGAGCGGGCGCCGGAGCTCCTTCTCGCGGTTCACGAGGGCCGTGATGAGCATGCGGAGGGCGCCGACCCGGACGGCGTCCCGCGCCTTCATGGCCGCCGTGAGGTCCCCCTGGATCCGGTCGCGGAGGCTCGGTCCGCTCACCTAGACTCCCTTCCCATGCTCGCCGTGGTCCTCATCGGCCTCGTCGCGCTCGGCGCGCTGTGCGTCGCGTACGGCTGGCTCCTCGAGCGGCGCTGGTACCGCCTCGACCGCCGCGTCCTCCACATCCTACCGGCGGAGGCGCCGGGCCCGATCTCGGTGCTGCACCTGTCGGACCTGCACGTCCTCGCCCGCGACCGCCCGCTCGGGCGGTTCCTCGCCTCGCTCCCCCGCCCCGACGTGGTGGTCGTGACCGGGGACTTCCTGGGGGAGCCCGAGGCGGTGGAGCGGGCCGTGGAGACCGTGCGTGCGGTCCGGGGGCGGCTCGCCTCCTGGTTCGTGCTGGGCTCCAACGACCTGTACGCGCCGCGGCCCTCGAACCCCCTCCGGTACTTCGTGCCGCCCTCCCGCCGCCGACGGCGCCGCGCGCGGCGCGGTCGCGGTGCGGAGCTCGTCGCCCGGCTCACCGCCGAGGGCTGGACCGACCTCGACAACGTCCACCTGCTCGGCGATCTCGGAGGCCTGCCGGTCGAGGTCGCGGGGCTGCACGACGCGCACATCGATCGCGCGGACCTGCGCGTCCTCCCCCGGCGCGCGCCGGGGCGGCTCGGGATCGCGGTGATGCACTCGCCCGACGCCGCCCCGGAGGCGGCCGCGTGCGGCTACCGCGTCATCTTCGCCGGGCACACGCACGGCGGCCAGGTCCGGCTCCCCCTCGTCGGCGCGCTCCTCACCAACAGCTCGCTGCCGCCGCGCCTGGCGAGCGGGCTCATCCGGATCGGCGGCGCCTGGCTCAGCCTCTCGCCGGGCCTGGGGACGAGCAAGTACGCCCCCTTCCGGTTCTGGTGCCGCCCGACCGCGATCTGGCTCGAGCTGCGCCCGGCCGCGGCCGAGGGCGATCAGCCCTCCGCGACCACGCGCTCGAACACCCGGACGTAGCCCTCGACCATCGCGCGCTTGGAGAAGAGGCGGTCCACGCGCTCCCGGCAGGCCCGGGGATCGATCTCGTCCAGGTGCCGCAGGCGCTCGGCGGCCTCCTCGGCGTAGCCCTCGACGCTCACGATGAAGCCGGTCCGGCCGTCCTCGACGACCTCGGGGACGGAGCCCCGCGGGGTGGCGATCACCGGCGTCCCGCAGGCCATCGCCTCGGTCATCACCAGGCCGAAGGGCTCGGGCCAGTCGATGGGGAACAGGACGGCGCGGGCCCGCCGGAGCAGGTCGACCTTCTCCTCCTGCGAGATCTCGCCGAGGACCACCGCGTCCGGCCGCAGGGCCGGCCGGATCCGCCGCTCCCACTCCTCCTCCTCGGTGGGGTGGGCGATCTTCACGGCCGAGACCAGGCGCACGCCGGCGAGCCTCGCCGCCTCGATGGCGCGGAGCCAGCCCTTCTCGGGCGCCGCCCGGCCGAGGAACAGGACGAAGTCCTCCTTGTCCTCGCGGAGCGCGTAGAGCTCCATGTCGATCCCGTTGTAGACGACGCCCGCGTACCGCAGGGATGGGTTCGAACGCATCTGGGCCTCGCTGATCGCCACGAACCAGGCCCGGTCGGCCACGAAGGAGTACAGGCGGTTCATCTCCGGGGTGAACGAGCCGTGGAGCGTGTGCACGGTCGGGACCCCCGTCTCCACCGAGGCCGCGAGCGCCGAGAAGGGCGAGTGCACGTGGAGGACGTCGAACCGCTCCCGGGCCCCGCGCAGCGAGAACATCGTGTGGGTCGCGTCGAGCACGATGTCGTTGATCATCTTCGTGCCGGGCGCCGTCTCGAAGACGTACTCGAGGCGCGCCTTGGTGACCGAGTCGCCGGTGGCGAACAGCGTCACGTCGTGGCCGGCCTCGACGAGCCCGTCGGCGAGCAGGGCGACCACCCACTCGATGCCGCCGTAGCCCTTGGGCGGCACGGCCAGCCAGGGCGGGCACAGCTGCGCGATCCTCACGAGCATCCCTCCGTGGTCTCGACCGGGTCGGGTCCGCCCCAGCCTACCCGTCCCGCGGGCGCGCGAGCCGGTACACTGGCCTGCGCACGGGACGTGGCGCAGTTTGGTAGCGCGCAGCGTTCGGGACGCTGAGGTCGCGGGTTCAAGTCCCGCCGTCCCGACCATGTGATGTCTTGGGGCGCCGTTCACAGGCGTCCCGGGACACTTTCACCCTCACCGCCGACCACGGGGCCCCTGCTCGTTACCGCGAGCTCCGTGGTCTCGACAGTGGTCGAGCTCTGCGATGGTGGCGGCCCCGCCGCTTCCGCGGCCGCCGCCGGGGTCTCACGCGAGGAGGCGATGGCCGTCGAGAAGCACGACCTCGGCTTCGCCTCGACCGGGATCGCAAGGGACGTGGTCCTCGCCTCGTTCAACGATGCGAACTCCGGCCCAGATCCCGACTTCGACGGGGTCGTCGACGAACCCCGGTACCTCGACCGGCTGGCCTGGGTC
>CAZXJB010000100.1:0-9038 GCA_964640965.1 uncultured Actinomycetes bacterium
CGTCCCGGGAACCAACCGACGTCTCATGCCGCCTCCTTTCCGCAGCAGGAGGTCTCGCCACCCTCCCGTGAGCGCAGACGGTTGCTCTCGGGCGAAGTGTTCTCTCTCTCTCTCTCTCTCGTTGTCAAATCGAGCGACGGGGGTCGGCGGATCGAGCAACGAGGATGGCGCTCATCTGCGCCGCGGCACGGGTCGTCGGGGCTTGCGCTCGTGGATCGGGCCGTATCCTGGCTGCATGCGCGGTCACGGCCGTCTGTACCGGCCCATCCCCGAGGAGGACCTCCGCCCCATCCGGCGCTCGACCGTGCGGCGGGTGATCGACACGTTCCGGCCCTACCGGCGCAAGGTCGGCCTGGTCGCGCTCGCCATCGTCACGACCTCGGCCCTCGGGGTCGTGAACCCGATCCTCATCAAGCTCGTGTTCGACCGCGCCCTGTTCGGCAACCCGCCGGGGCTGTGCGACGGCGGCGCGTGCCCGGACATGGGGAACCTGTACCTGTTCGCCGGCCTCATGATCGTCATCCCGATCGTGACCGGGGCGATCGGCATCGGGCAGACCTACCTCGCGAACCTCGTAGGCCTGCGGGTGATGCAGGACCTGCGCGACGCCCTCTACTCGCACCTGCAGGCGATGCCGTTGCGGTTCTTCACGACGACGCGCACCGGCGAGATCCAGTCGCGTCTCGCGAACGACGTGGGCGGCGTGCAGACCGTCGTCACCGACACGATGTCGAGCATCCTGTCCAACGTCGTCGTGATCGTGAGCACGCTCATCGCGATGACGCTGCTTTCCTGGCAGCTCACGGTGCTCTCGCTCTCGATGCTGCCGATCTTCCTGTGGCTGACGGCGAAGGTGGGCCGGGCGCGGCGCGAGGTCGCGGCGAGCACCCAGAAGACCCTCGCCGACCTCACCGCGGTGACCGAGGAGACGCTCTCGGTCTCGGGGATCCTGCTGTCGAAGACGTTCGGGCGCAGGCGGTTCGAGGAGGAGCGCTTCCGGCGCGAGAACGAGCGGCTCACCGGCCTGCAGATCCGCCAGACGATGATCGGCCGCTCGTTCTTCGCGGTCGTGGGCACCTTCTTCTCGATCACGCCGGCCCTCGTGTACCTCGTCGCGGGGTGGGTGCTCCGCGACGACCCGGCGAGCGCGATCACCGCGGGCACGCTCGTGTCGTTCACCACGCTGCAGTCGCGGCTGTTCTTCCCGATCGGCTCGATGCTCCAGGTCTCGACCGAGGTGCAGTCCTCGATGGCGCTGTTCGACCGGATCTTCGAGTACCTGGACCTGCCGCCCGAGATCCGCGACGCGCCCGACGCGATCCCGCTGCGCCCCGAGGAGGTCCGCGGCGAGGTCGCCTTCCACGACGTCTGGTTCCGGTACGAGGAGCCGCGCCCGGGCGACGAGGCGCCGCCCGACGGGCCGGCCCGCGCGACACCGGTGAGCCCGCCCGACGCCGGGCAGGCGCGCGAGTGGACGCTCGAGGGCGTGAGCTTCCGGATCGAGCCGGGGAAGCTCGCGGCGCTCGTCGGTCCGAGCGGCGCGGGGAAGACGACGATCACGTACCTGATCCCGCGGCTGTACGACGTGCAGCGCGGCTCGGTCACGATCGACGGGGTCGACGTGCGGAAGATCCGCCTGGACTCGCTCGGCGACCTGATCGGCGTGGTGACGCAGGAGACCTACCTCTTCCACACGACGGTCCGCCGGAACCTGCTGTACGGCAAGCCCGACGCGACCCAGGAGGAGCTCGAGGCGGCGGCCCGCGCGGCGAACATCCACGAGCGGATCCTCGAGCTCCCCGACGGCTACGACACGGTCGTCGGCGAGCGCGGGTACAAGCTCTCCGGCGGCGAGAAGCAGCGCCTGGCCATCGCCCGCGTGATCCTGAAGGACCCGCGCATCCTGATCCTCGACGAGGCGACCTCGAACCTCGACACGACCTCCGAGCGCCTGGTCCAGGCCGCCCTGGAGCCGCTCATGGAGGGGCGCACGACGATCGCGATCGCGCACCGGCTGTCGACGATCCTGCGGGCCGACGTGATCTTCGTCGTGGACCGCGGACGGATCGTGGAGCAGGGGACGCACGAGGAGCTCCTCGAGCGCGGCGGGCTGTACGCGCGCCTGTACGAGCAGCAGTTCCGCGGCGGGCTCGTGCAGGCCGAGTGCGAGGACGGCCTGATCCTCGCGACCGGCGAGATCGTGCGCACCGCGAGCGCCGGCTGAGCGGGCGCCCGAGCGGGGCGGCCCGTGCGCGGGCGGCCGCGTATCGTGGAGCCGTGACCGAGCCATGACCGAGCCATGACCGAGCCATGAACGAGCCCGATCTCGCTCGGTTGCTGCTCGAGGCGCACCGCGCGCTTGCGACGGAGCTCGCGCGGGTCCTCGCGGAGCGAGGGTACCCCGATACCCGGCCCGGGTACGCGGCGGTGTTCCTGCACATCGATCGGCGCTCGGGCACGCGCCTGACGGAGCTCGCCCGCCGGGCGCGGATCACCAAGCAGGGGATGATGCTGCTGGTCGACGAGCTCGAGGAGCGCGGGTACGTTCGCCGCGTGCCCGACCCGGAGGACGGCAGGGCGAAGATCGTCCGGCTGACCGCGCGGGGGCGGCGGTGCGCGGCCGAGACGCGCCGGGTCGTCGCGGGGATCTGGAGCCGCACGCGGCGGGAGCTCGGCGACCGGCGGTTCGAGGCGCTGCGCGAGGCGCTCGAGCTGCTCGCGGGCGGCGAGGGTGAGGAGGACCCGGGCGCCTGACGCGCCTTGCGCGGATCCGGCCGGAGGCGCGGTAGGGTTCGGCCGAGGGCCGAAGGGGGGAGGAGCATGTCCGAGCTGCTGCAGCGCGACCGGCTGGTGTTCCGGCAGGCGGCGAAGCTCATCGAGCTCAACATCGACTTCGCCATCCTCGACGAGGAGGGGAACGAGGTCGGCAGGATCCGGCAGGAGGGGCAGTCGCAGCTGAAGAAGCTCGCGCGCCTGGTGAGCTCGCTCGACCAGTTCATGACGCACACGCTCGCCGTGTACGACCGGGCGGGGGTGAAGGTGCTCGAGATGACCCGCCCGCGCAAGCTGCTGAAGTCGAGCGTGCTCGTCCGCGACGGTGGCGGAGCGGAGGTCGGCAGGATCGTGCAGGAGAACGTCGTCGGGAAGATCCACTTCGCGCTGCAGGACGCCGCCGGGAGCCGGATCGGCGCGATCCGGGCCGAGAACTGGCGCGCGTGGAACTTCTCGCTCCAGGACGCGAGCGGGGCCGAGGTCGGGCGGATCACGAAGACCTGGGAGGGGCTCGCCCGGGCGCTGTTCACCACGGCGGACCACTACGTGCTCGAGGTCTCGCCCTCCGTGGGGGGACCGCTCCGGCAGCTCTTGCTCGCCTCGGCGGCCGGGATCGACCTCGCGCTGAAGCAGGATGCCCGCGGCCTGAGCTGACGGCGGGGATCAGCCGAGGCCACCGCGGGTCCGAACGGCCTGGATCCGCGCCGGGCCGAGCTCGAGCTCGCTGCTCGCGACGCGGGCGCGCACCGGGCGGTCGGTGGGGTTCCAGAGCCGGACCTCGACCTCCTCGCCCTCCCCGCCCGGCCGCCGCACGGCCGAGA
Organism: uncultured Actinomycetes bacterium; assembly: GCA_964640965.1. Classification (GTDB taxonomy): domain Bacteria; phylum Actinomycetota; class UBA4738; order UBA4738; family HRBIN12; genus HRBIN12. The sequence continues at coordinate 3,594 of CAZXJB010000100.1, forward strand.
GGCAGGCCTCGCCCGAGAGCTCGAGGAGGGTCCCCGCGACGGGCAGGCGGCCGCCGCCGTCGGCGGGCGCCTCGAGGATCGGCAGCGCCAGGCGCTCCCAGGCCGCGAGCAGGGCCGCCGGCGGCCCGGCGGGCATCACGCCGAGGAGGACCGGCCAGGTGCCCAGCATCTGCGCCTCGGGGGTGGGGACGTCGGGGCCGGCCGCGTACGGGCGCGTGGCGAGGCGCTCGCGGCTGATCGTTCCCACGCACCGCAGGAGCGTGATCGCGAGCTCGGGCCCGGTGACCTCGTACTCGACGACGCCCTCGGCGAGGGCGGCCAGGCCGCCGGCGGCGACCATCCCCCGGGCCGGCCACACCGGCGAGGGGGGCTCGAGCCCTCCCTCGCCCACGAGCGGCCGGCGGACGAGCTCGAAGGGCGCGCCCGCGAGCGAGCCGGTCGCGCGCTCGGGGAGGCGCAGGTGCAGTCGGAGACGGTGGTCGGGCCGCTCGTTGCGGACGGCGCCCTCCAGACGCAGGAAGGGCTCCTCCCGCAGGCGGCGGAGGCGCAGGCGGACCTCCAGGCCCGGCCAGGCGGCGAGCACCGTCCGCCCGTCGGTCTCCAGGCGCTCGGGCCCGCGCGCCTGGCCGCCGGGGCAGAACGTGTAGAGATCGCCGATGTCCGGCTCGTCGCGGAGGGTGAACGCGAGGCCGCCGACGTGGACCCACCCGTCCTCGACCGTGACGCGCAGCGAGCGCTCGCGCGGCTCGGCTCCCGCGGCGACGACGCGCCAGCCGAGCCCGGGCACACCCTCCCGCTCGAAGGGGGACGGGTTGAAGCGGATCGTGCCCGATCGCTCGACCCCGGCGCCGAGCCTGCCCAGGGCCTCGCGGGCGAGGGCCTCGGCGAGCGCCCGCGCGGCCGCGAACCGGGCGTCCACGTCGCGCGCCACCTGGTCGTGGGAGCAGCCGCACGCCGAGTCGTGGGCGCCGTTCCACAGCAGGAGCTTCCAGGCGCGGCGCAGGCGCTCCTCGGCGCCCTCGGCGCCGGGCACGAGGGCCGAAAGCGGCTCGGCGACGCGCTCGAGCAGCGCCTCCACGCGGGCCCGCTCACGCTTCTGGTGGGCCCGGGCCGAGGCCACGCCGGTGAGCAGGTTCGCCCGCGCCGAGGAGCGGAGCTCGCCCCGGTGGGTCGGGACCTCCGCGCGCAGCCGCCGCCCGCGCAGGTGCTCGGCGATGCCGCCGATGTGGATCTCCAGGTCCTCCAGGCGCCCGGCCGCGGCGGCCACCCGCTCGGGCAGCGTCGGGTCCGGCCCGGCGTGGTCCGAGCCGACCATGACGAGGATCCGGTCGCCCGCCGCGAACGGCCGGTGGCGTTCGACCGTCCGCCGGACGGCCTCGGCGAGCTCGACGGGGTCCGCCAGGCGCCGGAAGGGCTCGCCGTCGAAGTAGCCGAACGCGAGGTACCCGGCGAGCACCGCGCTGCCGTCGGGCGCCTCCCAGCGGAAGACGTCCCGGTCCACGGCCTCCGGGACCCCCCGCCAGACGACCGCGTGCCCGATCCCGACCGACCGGAGGATCTGCGGCATCTGCCCGACGTGGCCGAACTGGTCCGGCAGGTACCCGACCTCGAGCGCCCCGCCGAGCTCGCGGGCGCGCGCGAGCCCCAGCTCGAGGTTCCGCAGGTGCGACTCGCCCGAGACGAGGAACGCGTCCATCTGCGCGACCCACGGCCCCGCCGACAGGCGCCCGGCCCGGACGTGGCGCCGCAGGTCTGCCTCGCGCTCGGGCCGCACGACGAGGTAGTCGTCGATCATCTGGGTCTGGCCGTCCAGGTGGAAGTGGGGGAACCCGCCGTCGGCGAGCGCGAGGAGCGCATCCATCATCCCGACCAGGCGCGAGCGGAGCTCGCCGAAGGGCGCGTACCACTCGCGGTCCCAGTGCGTGTGCGGCACGAGCGTGACCCGCTCCACGCGGGCGAGTCTCGCACGCCCGGCCGGCTACCGCTCGGGCTCCGGTGGGGCCTCCCGGGTGAGCTCGGTCTCCACCACCTCGTGCCGCGTGAGGTAGGTCGAGATCGTGGCCTGGATGATCGCGGCCGCGGGTAGCGCCATGACGGCGCCGAGCAGCCCCGAGACCATGCCCCCCGCGAGGGCCGCGAGGAACGCGACGGCCGGGTGCAGGGCCATCGTGCGGGCCGTGATCCGGGGGGCGAGCAGGTAGTTCTCGACCTGCTGATACACGAGCACGTAGATCAGGAAGGCGAGCGCGGCCCACGGGTTCTCGAGCAGGGCGACGAGCAGCGGGACCGCCGCGGCGATGTAGGTGCCGACGACCGGGATGAACTGCGAGACGAAGCCGAGGAACAGCGCGAGGGGCGCCGCGAAGGGCACGCCGAGGATCGTGAGGACGATGAACGAGACGAGGGCCGAGATCGCGGCGAGCAGCAGGCGCGAGTACAGGTACCCGCCGGTCTTGTCCACCGCGACCTCCCAGGCCGCGAGGACCTCGCGCTGGCGCCTCGGCGGCAGCGCCGAGCAGACCGTCCGGCGGAACCTCGGCGCGTCGGCGACGAGGTAGAAGGTGAACAGCCCGATCGTGAGGATCTGGAAGAGCAGGCTGAGGACGAACTGCCCCACCTGCGCCACGTTCGCCGCGATCTCGCCGAGGTCCGCCTGGGCGCCCTGGATCTGGTCGATGATCTTCTGGCCGGTGAGTTCGACGTCGAACCAGCGCTTGGTGTAGACGCTCATCTGCTCGAGCCACCCCGGCAGCCGCCGGATCAGCTCCTGCACCTGGTCGACGACCAGGGGCACCATCGCCCCCAGCGCGACGAGCCCGAGCAGCGCGAGCCCGAACAGCACGGCGGCCGTGGCCACACCCCGGCGCCATCCGTGCGCGACGAGCCAGTTGACCGCCGGCTCGAGGGCGAAGGAGAGGAACAGGGCCGCGAGGAGCCAGAGGAACAGCTCGCGGAGCTGCCGGAACGCCGCGAGCGCGAGGAGCGAGGCGAAGTACGTGAGCACGAGGAGCACGAGCAGGCGCCCCACCCAGCGGGGCATCCGCTCCTCGTCCCGCTCGAGGCGGACGCGGAGCGGGCGCTCGGGCTCCTCGGTCCCCACGCGCTCCAGGGGGCTCTCCATGAGCGCGAGCGTAGCCACGGGCGGGGTCCGAAGCCAGCACCGGTACGATGTCCGCGTGCCGGAGGAAGCGATCGGGAAGCGCGGGAGGCCCTCGCCGCGGCGGATCAAGCGGGAGCGCCCGAGGGACCACCTCGGACGACCCCAGCCGTGGGACGCGCCGAACACGCTCGTGCTCGAGGACTTCGACGCGCTGCCCTTGGAGGAGAACCACCGGCTCGGCCGGGTGCACCTCGCCGCGGGGCGCTTCTTCCCCGCCCACGAGGCCTGGGAGACGGCCTGGAAGCAGGCCCGGGACACCCCCGACGCGGAGCTCTTCAAGGGCCTCTCGCAGCTCGGCGCCGGCTACGTGCACCTGCTGCGCGGCAACGCCCACGGGGCCGTGACGCTGCTGCGTCGGGCGGCCTCGCGCATCGGGCGGTACCCGGTCGGGCACCTCGGGATCGACTGCCCCGCGCTCGCCCGGCGCGCCGAGGCCGATGCCCTGCGCATCGAGCGGGGCGAGCTCGTGCCGGGGGAGGACGTGGCGCTCGAGCCCCCGACCGTCTAGGCTCCTCGCCACGGGGGTTTCGGCTCGCCGGCATTGACCGGGGGCGGCGCCAGGCCCCACGATGGAGGTCGGATGACGGATCGGGACGTATCTGCGGCGGGGCTCGACGGGCTCGAGGATCTCGAGTGGAAGGGCCGGGTCGGCCCGTTCACGGTCTGGATCGGCGAGGGGGTCTTCCACCCGACGCACACGAGCCGGACGCTCGCGGACGTGCTGGAGATCGGGCCGGATGACGTGGTGATCGACGTCGGCTGCGGCTGCGGCGTCCTCTCGTTCGTCGCGGCCAGGCTCGGCGCGAAGCGGGTCATCGGCTGCGACCTGTCCGAGCGGGCGGTCGAGATCGCCCGGATGAACGCGGAGCGCCTCGGCCTGCAGGACCGGGTGGAGTTCCGGGTCGGCGACCTCCTCCAGCCGGTCCGGGGGGAGCGGGCCACCGTGATCATCGGCGACGTGTCGGGGATCCCGGACGAGATCGGCAAGCTCGCCGGGTGGTTCCCCGACGGGCATGCCGGTGGACCGACGGGGGCCGAGCTCCCGGCGGCCATGCTGCAGAGCATCCGCGAGAACGACTGCCTGGTGCCGGGAGGCCGGATCTACCTGCCGACCGGCACGATCCAGAACGAGCGCACGATCCTCGATACGGCCAAGGCCCTGTTCGGCGCCGCCAACCTGCACCGGCTCCTCGAGCGCGAGTTCCCGCTCCCCGACGTGGTCGCGAAGTCCCGCGCGGTGGCGCAGATGATGCGCGAGGGGGTCCTCGACCTGCGGGCCCGGGGGAGCCGCCTGCTGTGGAGCCTGCGCATCTGGCGGGTCGTCAACCCCGGCCCGATGTCCGCGCCCCCGGCCTAGGGCGCGCCCGCTCGGGTCCCGCTCCCCGCTAGGGATCCATGGACTCGCCCGGACGGACCTCGGCGACGGCGCGGACCTCGTAGCCCTCCCGGCGCAGGTGCTCGGCGCCACCGCGATCGATCGCGAGGACGATGAGCTCCACGGCGCAGCCGACCTCCTCCAGCGCGCGGGCGGCGCGGAGCACCTGGTGGCCGGTGGTCGAGACGTCCTCGACGAGCGCGACGCGCGCGCCGGGAGGGGCGTGCCCCTCGACCTGCGAGCGGGTCCCGTAGGTCTTGGGCTGCTTGCGGACGACGGCGATCGGCAGGCCCGTCTCGAGCGCCGCGGCGGCGACGAGCAGGGTCGCGGCACCCTCGGGCGCCGCGAGGTGGGTGATCCCCGGCGGGAGCAGCTCGGCCACGGCTCGGGCGACCTCGCGGAGGAGGTCGGGGTCGGTGAGGAAGCGGAACTTGTCGAAGTAGACGCTCGAGCGCTTCCCCGAGGAGAGCACGAACTCGCCGTGGAGCTCGGAGGCCTCGAGGATCCGCTTCGCGAGGTCGGAGGTCACGCCGCGTAGCATAGGGCCCCGATGGGCCTGTACCGGGCGCTCGTGCACCCCGCGCTGCTGGCGCTGCCGCCCGAGACGGCCCACCGGATCGCCGTGCGGGCGCTCGGCCTGCCGCTGCCCTGGGAGCGGATCGGCGGCGCCGCCCGGGACCCCGCGCTCGAGACCGAGCTCTGCGGCGTCCGCCTGCCGAACCCGATCGGGCTCGCCGCCGGCTTCGACAAGGGGTGCGAGCACCTGGACGCGCTCGGGCGCCTGGGGTTCGGCTACGTGGTCGGCGGCACGATCACGCGGCGGCCGCGGTCCGGCAACCCGCGGCCGCGGATCGTGCGCTCGCCGACGCGGCTCGCGCTCGTGAACGCGATGGGGCTGCCGAACCCCGGG
>CAZXJB010000101.1:0-8935 GCA_964640965.1 uncultured Actinomycetes bacterium
CGCGCTGCGCACGGCCGCGGTGGACGAGGCCACCTGGACGGCGCTCGACCCGGGGCGGCGATCGCTGCTCGACGTCGACGTGCCGGCCGACCTCGAGGCGCTGGACCTGGAGACCCTGGAGCGGTAGCGCGATGCCCCATCCGCTCGTGGCCGTCGGATCGATCGAGGTCGTGCCGCTCTGCGACGGGTGGGCTCCGCTGCCGCTCGCGGCCGAGGCCCCGGGGCGCGAGGTGGACTGGGCCGCCGAGCGCGAGGCCCACCCCTGGGCCTTCGCCTCGGAGGACGCGTGGGCCTGGCACGTCCACGCCTTCCTGCTGCGCACCGCGGCGGGGCTCGTGCTCGTCGACGCGGGGATCGGCCACCTGGGGCGCCCGCCCTATGCGGTGGTCGGGCGGATCGAGGGGGAGCTCGCGGAGGCGGGCGCGGACCCCGAGGACGTCCTCCACGTGGTCTGCACGCACCTGCACGCCGATCACGCCGGCGGCCTCGTGCGCCCCGACGGCGAGGCGCGCTTCCCGAACGCCCTCGTGCACGTCCACCCGGCGGACTGGTCCTTCTTCGCCGTCGTCGACGACCCCGAGAGCTTCGACGCGCGGCAGGACATGGTGATCCTCGAGGAGGCCGGCATGCTCGACCTCGCGCCCGAGGACCGCGAGATCGTGCCCGGGGTCCGGCTGGTGCACGCGCCCGGGCACACGCCGGGGCACCGCTGCGTCCTGGTGACGGACGGCCCGTTCGCGATGCTCCTCGCGGGCGACCTCCTGCACCTGCCGTTCCAGGTCGCCCACCCGGGCTGGGACTCGAGCCACGACGAGGATCCCGAGGAGGGGGCGGCCTCGCGGACCCTTCTGCTCGAGCGGGCCCGCCGGGAGCGCTGGGGCGTGGCGGTGAGCCACTTCGCCCGGCCCTTCGGCGGCGTGGTGGGGGACGACCGGGCCCAGCGCTGGGTGTCGACCTAGCCCTCGACGACCCGTCGGACCTCGCGCCGGGTGAGCCGGAGGGCGAGGAGCACCAGGCTGATGCTGAGCGCGAGGATGGCGGTCGCGACGGCGTTCACGACCGGCGTCACGCCGAAGCGGATCATCGAGTAGACCCGGATGGGGAACGTGACGACCCGCGGGCCGGCGGTGAAGAAGGCGATGATGAACTCGTCGAAGGAGAGCGTGAAGGCGATGAGCGCGCCGGCGGCGATCCCCGGGCCGAGGACGGGGACCGTGACGCGGAGGAAGGTCGCCAGACGGCTCGCCCCGAGGTCCTGGGCGGCCTCCTCGATCGACCGGTCGAAGTAGCCCAGCCGCGCGCGGACGATGGCGGCGACGAAGACCATGTCGAACACGACGTGCGCCATCACCACGGTCTGGAACCCCAGGGTGATCCGCAGCAGCGTGAAGGCGGACAGCAGGCCGATCGCGAGCACGATGTCCGGGACCACGGCGGGAAGGAACACGAGCGTGTCGAGCACGGTGCTGCGCACCGTCCGCTCGAGCCCGAGCGCGAGGAGCGTCCCGAGGACCGTGGAGGCCGCGGTCACCACGAGGGCGATGACCGCGCTCGTCCGCAGGGCCGCGAGGATGTCGGCGCTCGCGAGGAGCTCGTGGTACCAGCGGGTCGAGAAGCCGCCCCAGGCCGTCGGCAGGCCCGAGGCGTTGAAGGACAGCGTCACGAGCACGAGGATCGGCGCGTAGAGGAACGCGTAGACGACTGCGAGCTCGGCTCCGAGCAGGAGGTCCCGACGCCGTCCCGGCTCACGCGCCACGGGCCACCAGCCTCCGCTCCCGCGTGAGGACGCGCGCCTGCAGGACCAGCAGCATCGTCGTCGCGGCGAGCACGGAGATCGACAGCGCCGCGCCGAAGGGCCAGTCGCGCGCCTGGAAGAACTCGCTCTGGATCAGGTTGCCGACCATGATCGTCTTGCCCCCGCCGAGGAGGTCGGGGACGACGAAGTTCCCGAGGGAGGGCACGAAGACGAAGACGCAGCCCGCCATGACCCCCGGCAGCGTGAGGGGGAGGGTGACCCGCAGGAACGCCCGGGCCGGGCTCGCGCCGAGATCCGCCGCGGCCTGGCGGGGCGCGGTCCCCAGGCGCTCGATCGCCGAGAACAGCGGGAGGATCATGAGCGGCAGGTAGACGTAGAGCAGCCCGAGCACGATCGCGGACCTCGTGCCGAGCAGCGTGAGGGGTCGCTCGAGGACCCCGAGCCCGACGAGCGCTCGGTTGACGAGCCCCTCGCGGTTCAGCAGGACGATCCACGCGTACGTGCGGATGAGCAGGTTCGTCCAGAAGGGGAGGACCACGAGCACCAGCAGGGGCAGGCGCCGCCTCGGCGGCCGCGTCGCGATGAAGTACGCGGCGGGGTACCCGAGGAGCAGGGCGAGGAGCGTGGTGAGCGTCGCCATCTGGAGCGATCCGAAGAGCACCCGCACGAAGAGGGGATCCAGGGCCCGCTCGAAGTTGCCCAGGGTGAGCCGGTACTCGACCCCGCCGAAGGGCCCGCGCGTGAACACGCTGTAGAGGAGGATCAGCCCGACCGGGAGCGCGAACAGCAGCGCCCAGGCGGCGAGGCCCGGCCCGAGGAGCACGACGCGGGAGAGCCACCGGCGCTCGGCGGCTCTCCCGCGGTGCCCTCGCGTGCGGGTCGGGCTCACGTGCCCGGCGTCACGCGGACTTGATCTTGGCGGCGGCGTCGCTCCAGAGCGAGATCGCCTCGCCGGGATCCCGCAGCGCCTCCTGCTCGAGCAGCTCGGCGGGCGTCGTCGCGAGGTTCGGGAACTGCTCGAGCAGGGCCGGGTCGACCTGCTCCATCGCCGGCCGGTTCGGGACCTTGTAGTAGACGAGCTCGGAGACGGCCTTGCCGTTCTCGGGCCGCAGGACGAAGTCGATGAAGGCGTGGGCGGCCTCCTTGTTCGGCGAGGACGCCATCACGACCATCGTGTCGGTCCACAGGTCGCTGCCCTCCTCGGGCACGACGAACCGGATGTTCGGGTCCTCGGCGATCCCGTAGTTGCACCAGCCGTCCCAGGCCTGCACCAGCCAGGCGTTGCCGGCGACGAGCTCGGAGTAGAAGGTCGTGTCGTCGAACCCCTTGAGGTTCGCCTTCGCCTCGATCGTCCACCGGGTGGCGGCCTCGATCTCCTCGGGGTCGGTCGTGTTCAGGGAGAAGCCGAGGGACCGCAGGGCGGGCTCGAGGAGCCACGGGTTCGTGCCGAGCATCGTCATCTTGCCCTTCAGCTCCTCGGGAGGGTCGTGGAAGACGGTCCAGCTCGTCGGCTCCTCGGGGACGAGGTCGCTCCGGTAGCAGATCCCCGTCGTGCCCCAGGTGTACGGCACCGAGTACCGGTTGCCCGGGTCGTAGCCGAGCTCGTTCGCCTCGGGATGCAGGTTCGCGAGGTTCGGGATGAGCTCGTGGTCGAGCTCGGCCGCGAACCCCTGGTCGATGAGGGTCTGGAGGTAGTTCCCGGACACGAACACGAGGTCGAAGCCCTCGCCGCCGGAGGCCTGGATCTTGCCGACGATGTCCTCGTTCGTCGTGTGCAGGGCGAGCGTGACGTCCACGCCCGTCTCCTCCTCGAAGGCCTCGATGAGGCCCTCCGGGGTGTAGGCGTCCCAGTTGGAGATCGTGAGGGTCTGGTCCGCGAGCGGGACGCTCGCCCCGGCGCCGTCCCCGTCCCCACCTCCGCCGTCGCCGCCTCCGCCGCAGGCGGCGAGCAGCAACGCGAGCGTCACGACCGATACGCGTACTCGCATGCGTCCCCCTCCATCTCCGTCCGATAGGTCGCCGCGGACCCTACCCAGCCGACCGGGGGGAGTCAACGCCGTTGCCCGAAGGCGCGAAGCCAGCGTGCCGCGGAGGCGGGTTCCGGGGTAGATTGCCGGTCGAAGAGCGGGGCCGCTCGCCCCGGCGGCCTTCCCGCGCATCAGATCCCCTTCCACGGAAAGGACCTGCCATGCCGCGTCGTGTCCTGATCATGGGAGCCGCGGGTCGCGACTTCCACAACTTCAACGTCGTCTACCGCGACGACCAGCGCTACGAGGTCGTGGCCTTCACCGCCACCCAGATCCCGTTCATCGAGGACCGCCTCTACCCGGCCTCCCTCGCCGGCCCCCGGTACCCGAACGGGATCCCGATCCACGACGAGGAGGAGCTGACGCGCCTGATCCGCGAGCTCCGCGTGGACGACGTGGTGTTCGCCTACTCCGACGTGAGCCACCAGCACGTGATGCACAAGGCCTCCGAGGCCCTGGCCGCCGGCGCGAACTTCGTGCTGCTCGGCCCGAACGAGACGATGCTCGAGGCCACCGTCCCGGTCGTGGCCGTCTGCGCCGTGCGCACGGGCTCGGGCAAGAGCCAGACCACCCGCGCGATCGCGCGCACGCTGCGCGAGGCCGGCAAGCGCGTCGTCGCCGTGCGGCACCCGATGCCCTACGGCGACCTCGAGGCCCAGCGCGTCCAGCGGTTCGCGACCCTGGAGGACCTGGACCGCTCCCGCACGACGATCGAGGAGCGCGAGGAGTACGAGCCGCACATCGCAAGCGGCACCGTCATCTACGCCGGCGTGGACTACGGCGAGATCCTCGAGCGAGCCCAGGCCGAGTGCGACGTCCTCATCTGGGACGGGGGCAACAACGACCTGCCCTTCTACCGGCCGGACGTCCACGTCGTCGTCGCCGACCCCCTGCGCGCCGGGCACGAGACCGCCTACCACCCCGGCGAGGCGAACCTGCGGATGGCCGACGTCATCGTGATCAACAAGATGGACTCGGCCTCGATCGAGCAGGTGAACGCCCTGCTCGAGACGATCCGGCGCGTGAACCCGCGGGCGAGCATCGTGAAGGCCAACAGCCGCGTGACCGTCGACGACCCCGAGGCGATCCGCGGGCGGCGCGTGCTCGTCGTGGAGGACGGCCCGACCCTCACCCACGGCGAGATGAAGTTCGGCGCAGGCGTGGTGGCGGCGCGGACGCACGGCGCGGCCGAGATCGTGGACCCGCGGCCCTGGGCGATCGGCACGATCGACGAGACCTTCCGGCGCTACGACGTCGGCCCGGTCCTGCCGGCGATGGGGTACTCCGAGGTGCAGCTGGAGGAGATGGCGAAGATCATCGACGCGGTCGACGCCGACGTCGTGGTCGTCGGGACCCCGATCGATCTCCGTCGGGTCATCGAGATCCGCAAGCCGGCGGTGCGCGTGCGCTACGAGCTCGAGGTCCTGCCGGACTCCCCGAGCCTGCTCGACGTGCTCGCGCCGGTCCTGGGGTAGGACCGTGGAGCGGGTCGTCGTCGCCCTCGGGGGGAACGCGCTCCTGCGCCGGGGCCAGGAGGACTCCTACGAGAACATGTTCGCCTCGGCCCGCGCGGCGGCGGAGCGGGTCGTCGACATCGCGGCGGCCGGGTGGGAGATCGTCGTCACCCACGGCAACGGCCCCCAGGTCGGCCGGATCCTGCTGCAGCAGGAGGCGGCGCGGGGCTGGGTCACCCCGATGCCGCTCGACGTCTGCGGCGCCGAGAGCCAGGGCCAGATCGGGTACCTGCTGCAGGTCACGATCGGCGACGTCTTCTTCGAGCGCGGGATGGAGCGGCCCGTCGCGACGGTGCTCACGCTCACGCGGGTGCGCCCCGACGACCCCGCCTTCGCCGAGCCGACCAAGCCCGTCGGGCCCTTCTACGAGGAGGCGGAGGCCAAGCGCCTGGCCGAGGAGCGGGGCTGGGTCATGAAGCCCGACCCCCACGGCGGCTGGCGGCGGGTCGTCCCCTCGCCCGACCCGTACTCGATCGTCGAGGCCCAGGTGATCCGCCGGCTCGTGGCCGATGGGGTGATCGTCATCGCCGCCGGGGGCGGGGGGGTGCCGGTGCTCGACATCGGGCCGCGGCTCGTCCCCGCCGAGGGGGTGATCGACAAGGACCTCGCGGCGGCGATCCTCGCCCGCGACGTCGAGGCGCAGGTCCTGCTGATCCTGACCGACGTGCCCCACGCCATGCGGGCCTTCGGGACCGAGCGGGCCGAGCCGATCGAGCGGATGACCGCGGCCGAGGCGCGCGAGCTGCTCGCCGCGGGCGAGTTCGCGGCGGGCTCGATGGGCCCGAAGGTGGAGGCCGCCGCCCGGTTCATCGAGGGCGGGGGTCGGCGGGCCGCGATCGGCGACCTGCAGGACGCCCTCGCGGTGCTGCAGGGGCGGACCGGGACCGCGATCGTCCCGGGGTGAGGGCCGGCGTGCGGGTCCTCGCGCGGGTCCTCGTCTACAACCTCCACGGGCTGCGGGCGGGGGTGCGACCGGTCGCCGAGGTCATCCGCCGGCTCGACCCGGACCTCGCGCTGCTCGCCGAGACCGGCCCCCGGTGGCGGCTGCGGCGGCTCGGCCGGGCGCTCGGCATGCAGGTGGCGCGCGATCCGTGGTCGCCGCTCCGGCGCCGGATCCCGAACGCGGTCCTCGCCCGCCCGCCGTGGCGGGTGCGCGCGCACCGCCTCCATCGCTTCACCGACGTCCGGCGACGGCTGAACCCCCGCGGGGCCATCGTGGCGGACCTGGCGGGGCCGGGGGGTGCGACGCTCTCGGTCTGCGCCGTGCACCTCGGCCTCCACCCGCTCGAGCGGCTCCACGCGGTCCAGGAGCTCCTCGCCCTCGACCTCGCGCCGCCGCTGGTCATCGGGGGCGACCTGAACGAGCTGCCCGACGGCCGCGCGGTGGGGGAGCTCGCCCGGCGCCTCGCCGACGCGTGGGCGGTCGCCGGCGCGGGGCCCGGCGAGACCTTCCCCGCGCACGCGCCCTCGGCCCGGATCGACTACCTGTTCGTCTCGCCCGGGGTGCGCATCGAGCGCGCCCTCGTGCCCGCGGCGATGCCGCAGGCGCGCGCGGCGAGCGACCACCTCCCCCTGCTCGCCGAGGTCTCGCTCGGGGGTCGCGGGTAGGCTTGGGGGGGAGACGCAGGGAGCCACGGAGGGAGGAGCGATGATCGCACCGGAGCTGGAGCAGGCCTTCAACGAGCAGCTCGGCGCCGAGCTGTACTCGAGCCACCTGTACCTCGCGATGTCCGCGTACTGCGAGGCGATCGGGATGCCCGGGGCCGGCCACTGGTTCCGCGTCCAGGCCGAGGAGGAGCGCGGGCACGCGCTCCGCTTCTACGCGCACCTCGTCGACCGCGGTGGGCGGGTGCGGCTCGGGGAGATCCACGCGCCGCCGGCCGAGTTCGGCTCGCTCCTCGGCGCCTTCGAGCAGGCCCTGGAGCAGGAGCGGCAGGTGTCCGCCGCCATCGACCGGCTGGTCGCGATGGCGAACGAGCGCGGAGACCACGCCGCCGCGGCCTTCCTGCAGTGGTTCGTGACCGAGCAGGTGGAGGAGGAGAAGCAGGCCGGAGACATGGTCGCCGCCCTGCGGGCGATCGGGGAGGACGCGGGCGCCCGGTTCATCCTCGACCGCGAGCTCGGGTCCCGTCGTCCGGAGGAGGACTGAGCAGCCCCAGCACGCGCTCGAGCACCGCCTCGGCGTCGTGGTCGAGGCTGATCACGTGGTACGAGCGCGGGCAGTCCACGAGCTCCTTGCGGGCCGAGCCGAGGGCGCGGAAGACCCGCTCGGGGTTGGAGCGCGGGACCACGTGGTCCGCGCCGGGTCGGAAGACCAGCGCCGGGGCGCGCACCCGGGGCAGGTCCCGCCGAGCGACCCGCAGGAACGCCGCCACCTGGGCGAGGGCGGCGACGGGGATCTCGGGGTAGGCGAGCTCCGTGACGCCCGGCCGGGCGATGTCGTCGCCGACGCCGCGGACCCGCCGCAGGACGAGGCGCCCGAGCGGCAGCGCCAGCAGGCGCGCGTCGTACAGGTAGGGGGAGAGGAGCGCGAGCCCGTCCACGGGCCGCTCGGCCGCGAGGTGCACCGCGAGGGCGGCGCCGAAGGACTGCCCCAGCACGACCACGCGCCCGCACCGCCCACGGAGGTCCCCGAAGGCCGCCTCGACCTCGGCCACCCACTCGGCGGCGCGGCGGCGGCCGAGGTCCTCGGGGGTCGTGCCGTGGCCGGGCAGGCGCGGGAGCCGCACCGAGAGCCCGAGGTCCGCGAGGCGCTCGGCGAAGGGGCGGAGCGAGGCCGGCGAGCCGCTGAACCCGTGGATCAGGAGGACGCCCTCGGGCCCGCCGTCGGCGCGGAATGGCTCCGCGCCGGGGGTCACGGAGGGCTCGCCCGTGGGCACCGCCTCAGCGGTGGGCGCGGCGGGCCGGGTTCATGAACAGGGTCGCCACGACGTAGAGCGCGAAGGCGCCCACGACGCCGATCAGCACGGCGAGGACCGCCGCGAACGTCCACTCGAGCACGCCCCAGGCCGCGAGCACGGGCCCATGCTACCGCTCAGGCAGGGGGAGCGACGACGAGGACCTCGGCCTGCACCCACGTCACGCCGACGCCGAGGTACTCGGCCGCGGCCTTGGACAGGTCGATGACCCGCTCGAGGTGGCCGTAGGGACCCCGGTCGTTCACGAGCACGATGGCGCAGCGGTCCCCGGCGCGTACGCGCAGGAACGTCCCCATCGGCAGCCACCGGTTCGCGGCGGTGAACAGCGTGGGGTCGAAGATCGCGCCCATCGCGGTCGGCTGCCCGCCGAACTCCCAGCCGTACCAGGAGGCGTAGCCGCTGAAGGTCTCTCCGGTGGCGACGAGGCCGGGGGGCGTCTCGCAGGTCCTGCCGCCCTCGGGCCCGAGGAGCGCGAGGTAGGGGGTCTGGTCCTCGCCCCAGGTCAGGGTGCGCAGGTCCTCCCAGCTCTCCGCGCGGGCCTCGGCGAGCGCGAGCGCGACCCGTTGCTCGGCGAGCCAGGCCGCCTCCTGCCGGGCGCGCTCGGCGGCGGCCTCGGCCTCGGCGAGCTCCCGCCGGAGCCGCGCGAGGCTCGCGCGCAGGCGCTCGAGCTCGGGGTGGAGCGCCCGGAGCCGCGCCTCCGCGCGCTCGGCGGCGGCCTCC
>CAZXJB010000102.1:0-8549 GCA_964640965.1 uncultured Actinomycetes bacterium
TCTTGTCCCGCTCGGCCCGCTCCGGCTCGGCCTGCTCCGGCTCGGCCTGCTCCAGCATCTCGAACATGGGTTCGAGGCTATGGGAACTGCGCCCCGGCGTCTGTGACCTCCGTCACAGTCAGGGAACTTTCTCGCGAACTTCCTTCCGCTGTTCCGCTGCGCGCCGCGCGGGACCGGAGCCCCGCCCACCGACGCCCCAGGCGCCCACCGACCGGGTCCCAGCGCTTGGGACGCGCTCGCCAACGTCCGTCTCGCGGAGGTCGCGCTCGCGATCCGGCGGGGCGGAAACGGGAGCCGGAACCCGATGAGGTCCAGGCCTCCCGCCTGCTCGGTCGCGACCGAGGCCGTTGCTAGACTCGCCGCAGCCCCGCCCCGGCGCGGGTCCGAGCGATGGCCGTCACCACCACCAGCGTCGAGCGAACCTCCGAGCCGCCGCGCCTGCGCGTGGTGCGGCGCCTGCGCGTCCTGCTCGCGAGCCGCGAGATCCTCGTCAACCTCGTGCGCAAGGAGCTCAAGGTCAAGTACACGGCCTCGGTGCTCGGCGCGCTCTGGTCCCTGCTGAACCCGCTCGTGTACCTTGGCGTGTTCACGTTCGTGACCCGCGTGCTCGGCTCGGGGATCCCGGACTTCCCCGTGTACCTCCTCTCGGGCCTGCTCGCCTGGAACCTGCTGAGCGCCTCGCTGCAGGGGGCGACCCAGTCGCTCGTGGACAACGCGAACCTGGTGAAGAAGGTGGCCTTCCCCCACGAGATCCTGCCGCTGTCGGCCGTCGGGGTGGCCCTCGTGGACTTCGTGCTCCAGTCGGCCGTGCTGTTCGTCTTCGTGGCGATCTTCCACGGCTTCCGGCTGCCCGAGCTCGCGCTGTGGCCGCTCGCGTTCCTCGCGCTGCTCGTCCTCGTCGTCGCCCTCGCGCTCTGGCTCGCCGCGCTGAACGTCCGGTACCGGGACGTGGGGCACCTGCTGTCGATCGGGCTCGTCGTCTGGTTCTGGGCCACGCCGATCGTGTACGCGTCGTACCAGGCCAAGCAGCTCGCCGAGGGCGGGACGGGCATGTGGCTCGGCGTGCCGAGGTTCGCGCTGTACCTGCTGAACCCGGTGACCGACGTCGTCGAGGGCTTCCACCGCGCGATCTACGCCGTCGTCGCGCCGGCCGAGCACCGGGCGCCGGTGCTGTTCGACGTGGGGCTCGGGTGGATCGTCGGGGTCCTGCTCGCGACGCTCGGGGCCTCGCTCGTCGCGCTGCGTCTGGCCTGGGGCTACTTCTTCCAGCGCTCGGCGGACTTCGCGGAGGAGCTGTGACCGCCGCGATCGAGGTCCACGACCTCTCCAAGCGCTTCCGCATCTTCCGCGAGAAGCCGACCTCCCTGAAGCAGCGGCTGCTCGCCGGGCGCCTGAAGGCCGAGGACTTCTGGGCCCTGCGGGGGATCGACCTGCAGATCGAGCAGGGCTCGACCTTCGGCCTCATCGGGCACAACGGCTCCGGCAAGACGACGCTGCTGAAGTGCATCGCCGGCATCCTGCGGCCGACCTCGGGCTCGGTCGTGCAGCGGGGACGGCTCGCGGCGCTGCTCGAGCTCGGCGCCGGCTTCCACCCCGAGCTCACCGGGCGCGAGAACGTCTACCTGAACGCCTCGTTCCTCGGCCTGTCGCGACGGCAGACCGACGCCGTGTATGAGCAGATCGTGGACTTCGCCGGGATCGCCGACTTCATGGAGAGCAAGGTCAAGTTCTACTCCAGCGGCATGCTCGTGCGGCTCGGGTTCGCCGTCGCCGTCCACGTCGACCCCGAGGTCCTGCTGATCGACGAGGTCCTCGCGGTGGGGGACGAGGCCTACCAGGCCAAGTGCATCGAGAAGATCCGGACGTTCCAGCGCGAGGGCCGCACGATCGTGCTCGTCACGCACGCCCTGGACACCGTGCGCGAGATCTGCGACCGCGCCGCCATGCTCCACCACGGGCGGGTGCACGCGATGGGCGGGCCGGACGACGTCGTGCGCGAGATGCGGTACGTGCTGCTCGGCCAGATCGACGAGCGCTTCGTGCCCGAGGAGGGGACGCGCGAGGCCGAGATCGCCGAGGTCCGGATCCTGCGCGCCGACGGCCGCGCCGACGGGCCCGTGCTCCGGCACGACCCGCTCGAGATCCTCGTCGACGTCCGCGCGAACGCCCGCGTGGAGGACCTCGACGCGGACTTCGAGATCCTCGACGGCGCGACGAACCACCCCGTGCTCGACGCGCGCTGCTCGAAGGCGGGCGTGGACATCGAGCCCTTCGACGGTCGCAAGCGGGTGCGGTTCCGCATCGAGCGGTTCCCCTACGAGCCCGGGAAGTACTGGGTCACGATCGGGCTCTCCTCGCGGCGGACCGGCCACCTGTACCACGTGCAGACCCAGCGCTACCTGTTCGAGGTGATCGACGTCCCGCGGGTGCAGGAGCGGGTGGAGGTCCCCGTCCGCATCGAGGTGGAGGACGCGTGAGCACGCCCCGCCCGCTCGACCCCGCTCCGCCCCGGACCACGCAGACCCGGAAAGGACCCTCCATGAAGCTCATCGCGATGATCCTGCTCTCGGTCGGCCTGGCCGCCGTCGCGCAGCTCGCCCTCAAGCACGGGATGAGCGAGGTGAACGACCGGCTCGCGCCCGCCCGGTTCGGGCTCGACGGCGCCTCGCTGCGCGCGCTCCTCGCGCAGCCCTTCGTGTGGGGCGGGCTCGCGCTCTTCGGCATCTCGGCGCTCGTGTGGCTCGCCGTGCTCTCGCGGGCCTCGCTCTCGTTCGCCTACCCCTTCGCCTCGCTCACGTACGTGCTGATCCTGCTCTTCGACGCGTTCGTGCTCGACGAGACGGTGCCGCCGCTGCGCTGGGCCGGGGTCGCCTGCATCGCGCTCGGGATCTTCCTCGTCTCGCGGACGCCCCACGCCTGATGCCCGAGCTCGCCGTGGTCGTCGTGAACCACAACGCGGGCGCCTACCTCGAGCGGTGCCTGCGCTCGGTCCTCGAGCGCTCCGGCGGCGTGGACCTCGAGCTCGTCGTCGTGGACAACGGCTCGACCGACGGCAGCGCCGAGGTGGCGGCCGCCGCGGTCCCGCAGGCGAGGCTGATCCGGCAGGACAACCGCGGCTTCGCGGCGGGCGTGAACCGCGGGCTCGCGGCGACGACGGCGCCGTACATCCTCGTCCTCAACCCCGACGCCGGGATCGTCGGCGGCACGCTCGAGCGGCTCGTGCGCCTGGCCGAGGAGCGCCCGCGGGCCGGCGCGATCGGGCCGATGATCCGGAACCCCGACGGGAGCGTCTACCCGAGCGGCCGGATGGTCCCCGGCATCGGGACGGCGCTCGGCCACGCCTTCCTCGGTCCGATCTGGCCTCGGAACCCCTTCACGCGCCGGTACCATCTGGCCGACTGGGACCGCTCCAGCGAGCGGCGCGTGGACTGGATCTCGGGGGCCGCGTTCCTCCTGCGGCGCAGCGCCCTCGAGCAGGTCGGTCCGCTCGACGAGCGGTTCTTCCTGTACGCGGAGGAGGTGGACCTGTTCAAGCGGCTGCGCGAGGCGGGGTGGGAGATCCGGTTCACCCCCGAGCTCGAGGTGGTCCACGAGGGCGGCGTCTCCACCGGGCGCTCGCGCCGGATGCACCGGATCCACGCCGAGAGCGTGTACCGGTACTTCGCCAAGCACCACGCGCGCGGATGGCGGCGGGCCCTCCTGCCGCTCGCGTGGGCGGCGCTCCGGCTGCGCGCCGAGCTCGCCTGGGTGCTCGATCGGGTCCGGGGGGCCGCGCGATGAAGGCCGTGGTCCTCGTGGGCGGGGAGGGCACGCGCCTGCGCCCGCTCACCGAGACGATCCCGAAGCCGCTCGTCCCGCTCGTGGATCGACCGAGCCTCGACCACGTGCTCGACCACCTCGCCCGCCACGGGGTGCACGAGGTGGTGCTCTCCAGCTCCTACCTGGAGTCCACCTTCCACGCGTTCATCGAGGCGCGCCGGGGGGACCCGAAGATCACCTGGATCACGGAGACCGAGCCCCTCGGCACCGGGGGCGCGATCGTGAACGCCCTGGAGGCCGTGGGGGAGGAGCCCTTCCTCGCGCTGAACGGGGACATCCTGACCGACCTCGACCTCACGGCGATGGTCGCCTTCCACCGCGAGCGGGGGGCGCTCGCCACCATCGCGCTCACCCACGTCGACGACGCGCGCCCCTACGGCCTCGTGCCGACCGAGCCCGACGGCCGCGTCCTCGAGTTCCGCGAGAAGCCGGCCGAGCCCGTCCCCGGCGACATCAACGCGGGGACCTACGTGCTCGAGCCCTCGGCCCTGCGCGCGTTCCCGCGGGGGGTGCCGATCTCGATCGAGCGCGAGATCTTCCCGCGGCTGATCGCCGAGGGTCTGCCGGTGTACGGGTTCCTCTCCGACGCATACTGGCTCGACCTCGGCACCCCGCGGCAGTACCTCGGGGCGCACGCCGACCTGCTCGCCGGGCGCGTGGCGGGCGAGCCCGCCTACGCCGCGCCGTACGTCGCCGAGGGCGCGAGGGTGCACCTGCGGGCGCGCCTCGGCCGGTCGGTGGCGATCGGCCCGGGCGTGAGCGTGGGGCCCGACGCCGAGATCGACGACTCGGTCCTGCTCGAGGGGGCCGTGGTCGAGGAGGGGGCCCGGGTGGTGGGCTCGATCCTCGGGCCGCGGAGTCGGGTGGGCGCCGGCGCGACGGTGGTGGACAGCGTCCTCGCCGAGGGCGCGAGCGTGGACGCCGGGGCGGAGCTCCGGGACGGACGCGTCTCCGTCGGCCACCGGGCGCCCTGATCCGCCGGCGTCACCGGGAGGGGGTAAACCCCCGGGCGCGCGGGGTCGATGTGGTAGGGTGCGGGTCCCGCCCGGGACCACCCCGACCATGCGGAAACCCCTCGCCATCGCGCTCGTGGTCGCCGCGCTGGCGATCCCGCCAGCGGCGCGGGCCCACGCCGGCCCGGACGGGTTCACGTTCTACGGGGGCGGCTGGGGCCACGGGCTCGGGCTCTCGCAGTGGGGCGCGTACGGCCTCGCGCGGGAGGGCTGGAGCGCCGCTCGGATCCTGACCCACTTCTACCAGGGGACCCGGGTCTCGGAGGTCGAGAACCCGCCGGCGACCCTGCGGGTCGGGCTCGTGCAGGGGCAGCAGCGGATCCGCCTGGAGGCGCAGGGGGGTCCCGTGGACCTGCGCCTCGGCGGTCGCAGGGAGGACGACACGATCGCCACGATCCCGCGGGGCGAGACCTGGACGGTGCGGCAGGTCGACGGGAAGTACCGGATCCGCGACGCCTCCGGCGACCCGGTGGGCGACCCCGTCGGCGGCCCGAGCACGGACCTGTACGCCGTGTACGTGCCGAGCGGCGCCAGGGTGCGGATCCCCGAGGCCGGTCACACGTACGGCCGCGGCTGGGTCGAGTTCGGGCTCTACGGGTGCGCCTCGGGGTGCGCGATCCGCCTCGTCGCGGTCGTGCCGACCGAGCAGTACCTCTACGGGCTCGGGGAGGTCCCGAGCTCCTGGCCGATGGCCTCCCTCAAGGCCCAGGCGATCGCGGCGCGCTCCTACGCGCTCCGCAAGGTCGCGCGCTCCGGCCAGCACCGTTCGATCTGCGACTGCGCGCTCTACGCGAGCTCGTACGACCAGGTCTACGTGGGCTGGGACAAGGAGGCCGCGACCGACGGGGATCGCTGGGTGAGCGCGGTCGATGGGACCGCGGGGAAGGTCGTGACGTACCGGGGCGAGGTGATCCAGGCCTTCTACATGTCCTCGAGCGGCGGGTACACGGAGAACAACGAGAACGTCTGGGGCGGCACGCCGATCCCGTACCTGCGCGGGGTCTGCGACCCGGGCGACTACACGGCGGCGAACCCGAACGCGGTCTGGGCGGTGAGCCTGTCGGCGTCGGAGGTCACCCAGCGCCTCGGGCTCGGGATCGGCACCGTGACCGGCTTCACGGACGTGGTCCGAGGGGTCTCGGGGCGGATCCTGTCGGTGACGGTCCTCGGCGACGGCGGCACGGCGACGATCGAGGGTGCCGTGCTGCAGAGCCGCCTCGGGCTGCGCGACGACCGCGTCTGGATCGACCGCGACCGCCGCGTCGTCGGCGCGATCCGCGAGAAGTACGACGCGACGAACTGCGCCCCGGGGCTCCCCGTCTCCCGCCGGATCGAGGTGGCGGGCGGCCTGCGGCAGGCGTTCGAGCGGGGGACCATCTACCACTCCGAGGCGACGGGACCGCACCTGCTGCGGGACCCCGTGCTCGCCTTCTACAAGAGCAAGGGCGGGCCGGGCGGCAAGCTCGGGTTCCCGACCACGGACGTGCGCAAGATGGCCAACGGGAACCTGCGGGCGTCCTTCGAGCACGGACGCATCACCTGCCGGCCGGACGGCACGTGCTGGATCTCCTAGCTCAGCGCTGCATCCACCAGGCGAGCGCGAGCGCGATCAGGCCGGAGATGAGCACCAGCACGAGGTAGGTCCGCAGGAACCGCGCCCGCAGCTCCCGCCGGCGCCGCTCCTCGCGCCGCCTGCGGGCAAGCGCCTTCTTCTCGGCCCGCCGCTCGGCCTTGGTCCGGGGCCGCGAGCCCGCGCCCATCTCAGATCGGCGCCCCGGGCTCCGGCGCGGTCCCGAGGTACCCCTCGCCGCCGAAGGTGGGGAAGGCGTAGCGCGCGGTGAAGCCGAAGGCCGCGGCGAGGTTCACCTGCGAGCACGTCTGCACGTGGTGCCAGGCGACGAGCGTCATGCCGACCCCCGGTGGGAGCGCCCCCGCCGCGCCCTCGTCCGGGTAGTCGTACGGGGCCACGATCACGCTCGCGCCGACCGCGGGATCCCGGAAGAAGTCCTGCAGCTCGCCGAGGGACGAACCCGCGGCTCCGGGGTCGTACCAGACGACCGCCGCGCCGTGCTCGAGAGAGTGGAGGAGCCGATCGATCGGCGGCGGGCTCGAGTAGACGCCGGCCGGCAGCGTCGAGTCGGCGTGCGGGCCGGAGGCCGGGGGCTGCGAGGGGTAGCTCGCGAGCGGGGGCATCGCCGCGACGAGGTCGCTCCCGACGTGCGCCCGATCCAGGTCCGTCGGCCGGTAGGGGCCGACGTCCCGGACCTCGGTGCACCCGGCGGCGGTGGCCTCGGAGGCGGCCGAGGCGAGCAGCTCCGAGGCCTCAACCTCGGCCCGGCTCGGCTCCTTCGGGCGCGTGAGCGCGAACGCGGCGACGCCGACGACCGCGAGCGCGGCGAGGACCCCGGCGATCCAGCGGTTGCGCCGGGCGCGGGAGGCGCGCCGCTCGGCCTCGAGGCGCCTCCGCCGCGCCTCCTGACGACGCTCGTCCCTCGTCCTCCGGTCCCTGCCGCCCGTGCCCGCCATGCTCCTCCGCCCCGCTCGACAGGTCGGAAGGATACCCGGGGTCGCGTTGCACGGCCCTCCCGGCGCTCTGCTCGATGCTGGTGGCGCGCCGGGTCCGAGGGGCCCTGCTGATCGGGATCCTCGCCTCGACCGTGCTCGCCGTCATCGTGAACGAGTGGAAGGACCAGACGATCTGGCAGAACGGCGTCGCGGCGATCCCGGACCGGATCGTCTCGACCCCCGACCTCGGCCTGGTCGGCGACGTCTCGTTCGGGTTCGTCTCCGCCCTCGGGTGGGCGACGGCCCTCGCCGCGGTGATCTCGGTCATGCTCTCGGACTTCTTCGACACGATGGGGACGGTGATCGGGATCGGCGGTGAGGCCTGCCTCCTGGACCGCGAGGGCAAGCTCCCCGGCATCAAGCGGGTCCTGCTCGTGGACTCCCTCGCGGCGGTGGTCGGCGGGCTCACCTCCTCGTCCTCGAACACGACCTACATCGAGAGCGCCGCGGGCGTCTCCGAGGGAGGCCGGACGGGTCTGGCGGCCGTCGTGACCGGGGTGCTGTTCCTCCTCGCGATGTTCCTCTCGCCGATCGCGGGGGTGATCCCCCCCGAGGCCACGGCGCCGGCCCTCGTGATCGTGGGCTACTTCATGATGACGCTCGTCCGCGAGATCGAGTGGTCCGACCCGGGCATCGGGATCCCGGCGCTGGTGACGATCCTGTTCATGCCGTTCACCTACAGCATCACGAACGGCGTCGGGGCCGGGTTCCTGACCTACGTCGTCGTGGCCGTGCTGCGCGGGCGCGCTCGCGAGGTGCATCCGCTCCTGTACGGCGTGGCGATCATCTTCGCCTGGTACTTCATCCACGGCGTCGTCTGATCGGGATCGCTCAGACCCAGCGCAGGAGGGCCTCGAGCGGCAGCGGGGGGCGCGGGGGCGGCTCGCCCTCGGGCGGCCGGCCGACCGCGACCGTGCCCAGCGCGTGCCACTCCTCGGCCACGCCGAGCGCCGCGCGCGTCTCCTCCTGGCAGAACAGGGTGGAGGAGATCCACGCGCTCGCGAGCCCCTGGGCGTGGAGCGCGAGCAGGAGGTTCTGGATGGCGGCGCCGCCCGAGAGCAGGAACATCTCGCGCTCCGCGGTGGCCCGCTCGGCATCGGGGTAGGGGTGGGCGCCCGCGAAGCGGACCCAGGGGACGATGAGGAGCGGGGC
>CAZXJB010000103.1:0-8541 GCA_964640965.1 uncultured Actinomycetes bacterium
ACGAGGCCTTCACCTTCGATCGGAACTTCCTCCAACGAGGCCTGCTCGTCATCCCATCGGTGCGGTGAGCGGGTTCGAGGAACGCAAGCGGGCGGGGAGATGAGCGACCCGGGGACCCCCGAGCCGATCGAACGGCGCTCGTTCGGTGCCTCCCATCTCATGGCATCCTACCCGCCGAGGTGGAGCCACCCGAACAAGGTCGCCGTCTACGAGATCGCGTGCCCGCCGGGCTCGCGGTTCGCCGGCACGCTCGACTACTCGAGATGGGCCGCCATGCCGCTCCCGGACGGGGTCGACCCGGGCGCCGCGATCGAGCGGATCCGCGACGTCCCCGGCTTCTACGACTACGCTCCGGCCGCCGCCGACCCGAGCGGAGCGGTGGAGTGGCACGTGAACTTCGCGGACCCGAACCTGTTCGTCGCCTACTCCTCGCCGCTCTTCGCGCAGGACGAGATGCAGGTGAGCGAGCATCCGGTCCTCGGTGCCCTGCGCGAAGCCCTCGAGGCCGGGGGGCTCGTGCCGCGCACCGTCGACGGAGGTTCGCCCACGCCGATCCTGATCACGAACGCGGAGCGTCGGTGCCGCGTGGCGACCGAGCCGGACGCCAGCTCCGGCCGTCCGGAGGGCCTCTACGGCAACGCGTTCGCGCGTGCTCCGATCGAGGTCGTCCGGGCGGCGACGGAGCGGATCGATCCACCGACCCTGACGAACCTCATCGCGATGGCCGCACCGAGGCCGGCATCTGGGCGGTACTCCGAGCTGCAGATCCGGGAGGCGCTCGTCGCGGCCTCCACGGGGTTCGGGGCGGCGGTCCTGGAGTCGGCGCGGATGACGGGGGCGGCCCCGGATGTCATCGTGCACACGGGGTTCTGGGGCTGCGGCGCGTTCGGGGGGAACCGGGTGCTCATGACCGTCCTCCAGGCCCTCGCCGCCGAGCTCGCGTCCGTGGACCTCGTGGTCTTCCACGTCGGCGATCCGTCGGGGGCGGCGGCGATCGAGGAGGCGAGGCTGACCCTGCGCGAGCTCGGCGACGGCTCCCCTCGTCCCACGGACGAGGTGATCGGCGACCTCGTGGGGATGGGGTTCCTCTGGGGCGTGAGCGACGGCAACTGACGGGCCGACCCGTGAGCGGCAACGGGCGGCCGCGGGACCTCGATCGGCTGGGCGAGCCCTCCCGCGCGATCCGAGCAGAACGCCTGACCTCGAGGATGCGGGTGGTGGGATGAGCCGGTCCTCGCGGACACCCGCTCGGCGCTCATCGGCGGCGACCGGTGACGTACACGACCGGGTCGGGGACGACGAAGTCGTCGCGGCGCAGTCGCCTCAGCCGAGAACGCAGCAGAGCCAGGAGGCGCTCTCTCCGCGCCCGGTCCAGCCCCTCGAACAGCTGCCGCTCGTCGAGGTGCTCCTTCCACCCCAGGAAGGAGCGAGGCTCGAACCGATACCCGAGCGGCCGGGCGTGGGCTCGGACGTCGAGGAAGCCCGCTCGTCGCAGCTCGGCGACCGCGCTGGCAGGGGATCTCCACGCAGAGTGGCTGGGGCCTCGCTTCCGGTCGGAAGCGCGCAGGCCGAGCCCCACGAGCTGGAGCGCGAACGAGGACACCAGGGCGTCCACGGAGCGGTCGGCGATGGGGAGCGCCTCGGCCCTCCGGAGGAGGAGGAACCCGGGCCGCCGGCGCGTCCGAGCTCCCGATCGGCCTCCGCGCGGGCGACCGCCAGCATGTCCGGGTCGGGGTCCACCCCGACGACGGTGGCCCCGGGCCACTTCCCCGCGGCCGCGAGGGCAAGCGTCCCCGTCCCCGTCCCCACATCCAGGACGACGGGGCGGCGGCGCCCTTCGAGCGCGCCCGCGATGAGGTCCAGCAGTCCGAGAGCGCTAGGGGCCAGCACCGGTGCCCACCACCGGAGGTACCTCTGGGCGTTACGTGGGGCCTCCTGCCATGTCACCCGCAACGGACGAACCCGGAGAGCTCGGCCATCGCTCCGAGCGCGAGACGCCTCCTCGGGGAGCTCACCCCGGCCGTGGAGCGCAAGCTCGCTACCCTCGTCCGCCGCGCGGTCCGCTGACGCCGGGCCGCGTGCTCAGGCGGCCGGGCAGGCCGGGGTGTCGAATCCTCCGTCGCCGATCCCGAGCGGCGCCTCGCCGACCGCGGCCGGGATCAGGCCCGAGATCGGCCCGCCGCTCGTCGCCGAGGCCGGGGTCGTGTCGGTCCTGCTCGCGCCGTCGTTGCCCGTGCCCACGCAACGGAGCGGCGTGATGCCGTGGACGTGCGCCGAGGCGGGCCATGCGGAGCCCACGATCGGGCCTCCGCCGCGGCGAGCTCCTGGCGCTGCGGTGGCGCGACGTGGACCTCGACGCTGGGTTGGTCCGGGTCACGGCGACGCTCCAGGAGGTCGTAGAGGATGGCACGCGCAGGCTCGTCTTCCTCGAGCCGAAGACCTCCCGCTCGCGCCGGACCGTGAGTCTGCCGGGGTTCGCGCTCGAGGCGCTCCGCGCGCACCGGCGCGAGCAGGCCGAGCGGCGCCTGCTCCTCGGCGCGGCCTGGCGCGA
Organism: uncultured Actinomycetes bacterium; assembly: GCA_964640965.1. Lineage (GTDB taxonomy): Bacteria > Actinomycetota > UBA4738 > UBA4738 > HRBIN12 > HRBIN12. Next base: position 2,552 of record CAZXJB010000103.1, read on the forward strand.
CCTCGACCTCGTCGTGGAGCGCGGCGACGGCTCGCCGTGGCGTCCGGCGACGCTCTCCCGCGCCTGGCGACGGCTGGCGGACACCGCAGGCCTCGCCGGCGTGCGGTTCCACGATCTCCGGCACGCGCACGCCACGCTGATGCTCGCGAGCGGCGTCCACCCGAAGGTGGTGGCCGATCGGCTCGGCCACGCCACCGTGAGCATCACGCTCGATACCTACTCGCACGTGATCCCCGCGCTCCAGGCCGAGGCGGCGCGGGTCCTGGACGGCGTCCTCGCGCAGTAGTGGCGTCAAAGTGGCGTCAAGATGGCGTCAACCGGCCACGGCGGCGCATGGAGCGGTCACCCTCAGGTAGCCAAAACCGCAGGTAGCGGAGGCGGACGGGAATCGAACCCGCCTGCCGGCTCTCGCCGGCACACCGGTTTTGAAGACCGGGGGGCCCACCAGGTGCCCGGACGCCTCCGAGCTCAGGGTACCCGGGGAGCCGCTCAGCGGTGGACCCAGGCGAGCATCGCGAGGCTCCCCGCGTCCAGCCGCCGCAGGCCGAGCTCGAGCGCGAGCTCCACGGCGCGCCGGAGCTCCTCCCGCGCGGGGCGCCGCGCGATCTCGGGGTAGCCGCCCTCCAGCACCAGGCCCTCGGGCCGGTACTGGCCCATGAGGTTCAGGTACGTCTCGGGGCCGAGCTCCTCCGCGACCCAGCGCAGGATCGCCTCGGTCTCCTCGAGCAGGCCGGGCATCACCAGGTGCCGCAGGAGCACCCCGCGCACGGCGAGCCCCCGCGCGTCGAGCTCGAGCGGCCCGACCTGCCGGTGCATCTCGAGGATCGAGCGGCGCGCGACCTCCGGGTAGTCGGGCCGGCGCAGGTACCGGCGGGCCCGCTCGGGGCTCCACAGCTTGAGGTCCGGCATGTAGATGTCGACGACGCCGTCCAGCAGCGCCAGGCTCTCGGGCGAGTCGTACGAGCTCGTGTTGTAGACGATCGGCAGGCGCAGGCCGCGCTCGGCAGCCACCGCGAGCGCCTCGAGCAGCTGCGGCACCACGTGCTCGGGGGTCACCCAGTTGATGTTGTGGCACCCGCGGGCCTGGAGCTCGAGCATGAGCTCGGCGAGCCCCTCGGCCGTGACCTCGACGCCCCGGACCTCCCAGGAGACCTCGAAGTTCTGGCAGAACACGCAGCGGAGGTTGCAGCCCGCGAGGAAGATCGTCCCGCTCCCCGCCCAGCCGCGGAGGGGGTCCTCCTCGCCGTGGTGCGGGAAGGCCGACGACACGATCGCGCGCCGGCCGACGTGGCAGATCGAGCGCTCGTCCCGGCCGCGGTCCACCCGGCAGCGGCGCGGGCACACGCGGCAGACGGGGCCGAGGAGCTCGAGGGCGCGCTCGGCCCGCCGCGCGAGCTCACCCGTGCGCGCGAGCGCGAGGTACGAGGGCTCGCGCGCCTCCACCGCGCTCCGATCGCGACGAGCCTCCACCGAGGTCCTCCGACGCCTCCCCTCGAACCTTATCCCGAGCTGATGCGTACCTTCACCGTCCGTTACCACGGCCGCTCCTAGGGTGGGCGCGGAAGGTCGGGGAAGGGGGAAGCCATGAGGAGCAGGTCTCGGATGGTGATGGGAGCGCTCGCGGTGCTCGTGCTCGCGAGCCTCGCCGCGGCGCCGTCCGCCAGCGCCAAGGCGGGGGACGTGATCGAGCGGGGATCGTGCTCGGGCGCGAGCACCTGGAAGCTGAAGCTCTCGCCGGAGGACGGGAGGATCGAGGTCGAGTTCGAGGTCGACCAGAACGTCGTCGGCGACACCTGGCGCGTGCGGATCCTCCACGACGGCGAGCTCGTCTTCGCCGGCAAGCGGACCACGGAGGCCCCGAGCGGCTCCTTCGAGGTCCGGATCGTCCGGCCGAACCACGCCGGCACGGACCGGTTCGTGGGGCGGGCTCGGAACCTCTCGACCGACGAGGTGTGCCGGGGCGTCGCGACCTTCTGACCCCCGCCGCGGAGGGGCCCGTCCGGGCCCCTCCCCGCGCGTCCACCCCTCCCCGCGCGTCCACCCCTCCCCGCGTGTCCGGACCCGGCGGCGGGACCCTCGACCCGGCCCGGCCGGGACCTTCGGCCCTGACGCGGGCCCGCCCCTCCCGGTACTCCGGGGTGCGTCGACCGACACGGAGGAGGGAGGGGATGGACGTCACGCTCTCGGTGATCAAGGCGGACACGGGCGGCTACGTCGGTCACACGGACGTGCACCCGGAGATGCTGGAGGTCGCGCGCGAGCGCGTCTCGCGCGCGGTGGAGCAGGGGCTCCTGCTCGACGGTCAGGTCTCCCGCGTGGGGGACGACCTCGCGCTCATCATGACCCACGAGCGCGAGCCGAACGACCCGGACGTCCACGGCTTCGCCTGGGACGTGTTCCAGGCGACGACGGAGGTCGCCAAGCGCCTCGGCCTGTACGGGGCGGGGCAGGATCTCCTCTCGGACGCGTTCAGCGGCAACCTGCGCGGGCTCGGCCCCGGGTACGCCGAGATGCGTCTGTCCGAGCGGCCGAGCGAGCCGATCGTGGTGTTCCTGGCGGACAAGACCGAGCCCGGCGCCTTCAACTACCCGCTCGCGCGGATGTTCGCCGATCCCTTCACGACGGCCGGCCTGGTCATCGACCCGGCGATGCACGACGGGTTCGAGTTCGAGGTCCTGAACCTGCTCGAGGACCAGGTGATCCGCCTGCGGACCCCGGAGGACTATTACGACCTCCTCATGCTGATCGGCTCGCCGCACCGGTTCGTCGTGCGGGGGGTCTTCTCGCGCCAGAAGGGCATCGTGGCCGCGGCGACCTCGACCCAGCGGCTGTCGCTGCAGGCCGGGCGGTACGTCGGCAAGGACGACCCGGTCGCGATCGTGCGCTGCCAGAGCGGGCTGCCCGCGCTCGGCGAGGTCCTCGAGCCCTTCTCGTATCCGCACATCGTGAGCGGGTGGATGCGCGGCTCGCACTTCGGGCCCCTCATGCCCACCTCCTACGAGGACGCGACGCCCGCGCGCTTCGACGGGCCCCCGCGGATCGTCGCGCTCGGGTTCCAGCTCACGCAGGGCAAGCTCGTCGGCCCGCGCGACCTGTTCGCCGACGTGAGCTTCGACCGCGCGCGGCGGATCGCGCTCGAGATCGCCGACCACCTGCGGCACATGGGGCCGTTCGAGCCGCACCGCGCCGGCATGGACGAGCTCGAGTACACGACGATGCCCGAGCTCATGAAGCGGCTGCAGGCCCGCTGGCAGTCGGTGGAGGGCTGAGACCACCCGAGACCCACCGGCGTCCCGGGCGAGGCATGCCCGCGCTCGCCCGGGACGCCCTCCCGGCTCCCGTCGCCGCGGGCGGCTAGTCTGTAGCGGACTAGATGGCGCGGAGGTGCGGGATGCGGGTCTCGAAGGTCGAGGTGGTGGTGCTCGGCCTGCTCGCCGAGGGGCCGAGGTACGGGTACGAGCTGCTCGAGCGGTGCCGCGAGCGCGCGATGGGCTCGTGGGTCGAGATCGGGCGCGCCTCCGTGTACCAGGCGCTGCGGCGGCTCGAGGCCGCGGGGGCGGTCACCGGCCGCGAGCAGGAGGGGAGCGAGGGCCCGGACCGGCGCGTCTACCGCATCACCAGCACGGGCCGGGCGCGCCCCGCCGGACGGGGCCCGCGCCCGAGAGATCGCTTACTTGAACACGACGCGGGGCAGCCAGGTGGCCAGCCCCGGGTAGGCGGCCACGGCCACCAGCCCCAGGAGCTGCAGGGCCACGAAGGGGATGATCCCCCGGTAGATGTGACCGGTGGTGACCTCCTTCGGCGCCACCCCCCGCAGGTAAAAGAGCGCGTAGCCAAAGGGCGGGGTGAGGAAGGAGGTCTGCAGGTTCACGCCCAGCATGACCCCGTACCAGAGGGGGTCGAAGCCCATCCCCTTCAGGATCGGCGCCAGCACCGGCAGGTGGATGAAGGAGATCTCGATGAAATCCAGGAAGAAGCCCAGGATGAACACCAGCCCCATCACGCTCCAGAAGACCGTCCAGGGTGGGAGCTGAAGGTGGGTGATGAACTCCCGGACCAGGCGGTCGCCGCCCATGCCGCGGAAGGCCAGGCCGAAGGCCGTGGCGCCCACCAGGATGATGAACACCATGCTGGTCAGCCGAACGGTGACCTGCATGGTCTCCTGGAGCATCCGCCAGGTGAACCGCCGGTTGACGACGGTCAGGACCAGGGCCCCCGTGGCGCCTACCGCCGCGGCCTCGGTCGGGGTGGCGATGCCGAAGAAGATGGAGCCCAGCACCGCCACCATCAGGACCATCGGGGGGATCAGCACCCGGGTGACCCGCCGGGCCAGCGTCCCCGGCGGAAGCCCGGCCAGCTCCTCGGCCGGGATCGGCGGCGCTACGCTCGGACGCAGGGCGCAGAGCAGCGCGGTGTAGACGATATAGAGCCCCGAGAGCAGCAGCCCGGGGAAGAACGCACCCAGGAACAGGTCCCCCACCGACACCCCGAGGATGTCCCCGACCACCACCAGGACGATGCTGGGCGGGATGATCTGCCCGAGCGTCCCCGAGGCGCAGATGATCCCCGTGGCCAGCTCCTTCTGGTAGCCCCGGCGGAGCATGGTGGGAAGCGAGATGAGCCCCATGGTGGTCACGGTGGCCCCGACGATCCCCGTGGAGGCAGCCAGGAGCGTGCCCACGATGACCGTGGAGATGGCGACCCCGCCGGGGATGCGTCCCATGACCATCCCCATGGTGTCCAGGAGGTCCTCGGCCAGGCCCGAGCGCTCCAGCGTCACCCCCATGAATACGAACAGGGGGACCGCGATCAGGGTGAAGTTGGTCATCACCCCCCACACGCGGAGGGGGAGCAGGTTGAAGAAGTCCAGGCCGAAGGCGTACAGGCCGAAGGCCAGGGCGGTGGCGGTGATGGTGAAGGCGATGGGATAGCCCACCAGGATCAGCAGCGTGAAGACCAGGAACATCCAGGCCGGCAGCAGGTCGGCGCTCATGCGGGCGGTGTCTGGCCCCGGGCCCTGTAAAAGTTCTTGATGGTGGCCGAGATCCCCTGCACCCCCACCAGGAGGAACCCGAGGGGGATCACGGCCTTGAGGAGGAAGCGGGCCGGGATCCCCCCGGGATCCGGGGAGCCCTCCAGGATCCGCACCGACGCCATCACAAATGGGATCGAGGTCCAGATCAGCAGGAACGCCGTGGGGAAGAGGAACAGGACGCCGCCAATCAGGTCGATCCAGGCGCGGGCGCGCTCCGGGAGCCGCGCGTAAAAGATGTCCACGCGCACGTGGCTGTCCCGCAGGTGCGCGTAGCCGGCGGTCATCAGAAACATCACCGCGAAGAGATGCCACTCCAGCTCCTGGACGAACACAAAGCTGGTCCGGAAGAGGTACCGCATGAAGACGTCGTAGGTCGTGACCACCACCAGGAGCAGAGCGAGCCAGGCCGACCCGCGCCCCACGCGGTCGTTCACGGCGTCGATGACGCGGATCACGCGGGCGGCGAGCCCCGCGGCCCCGGCCGCCGCGGCGACCTCGGCGGCGGGGGCGAGGGGGGGCGCGGGGTCAGCCACGGCGGGGGCCGTCCCCGCCGGGGCGGCCACCCGACGCGACAGGGGCCCCCCGGTCGCTCATAGCGTGGCATCCTAGCGCGGGGCCCGCTCGCCTGGCAAGGGCGGACGGAGGGAGGTGAGGGAGGGCTTCCCGGAGGGAGGTCAGATGCCCCCACGCCGGGATCGGCGAGGATCGCAGGGCCCGACCACCCGTCGCGTCCAGCCCGAGGACGCGGAGGCGCCCCGGTGGGACGCGGCTTGACACCCCCGGCAGGCGCCGGTACACAGTGACGGCGTGGGCGAGCGGCTCCGCGTGGGCGTCCACGCCGACGACCTGACGGGCGCGTGCGACACCGGCGCGGTGTTCGCCGCGCGCGGGCTCGACACGGTCGTGCTCCTCCCCGAGGCCTCCATGCCCCCCGCGTCGCCGGCGGTGCTGGTGC
>CAZXJB010000104.1:0-8493 GCA_964640965.1 uncultured Actinomycetes bacterium
GTGAGGACAGGAGCCGCTGGTACGGGGTCCGGGCCAGGTCGTAGCGGCGGTGCACTCTGGAGCCACGGGCACCTCCTTCCCGTCGAGTCCGTTCTCAACGGGGGAGGGATGCCTGTGGCTCCTCCCACCGTGTGGGAGGTTCGAAGGGTTCCGCCTTCAACGTGGGCAGCACGGTCTCGACGCTACTTCCGACCGCAGGTCGGCGGCGCGCGGCCGACGGCGGATGCCGTCACGGGACGATCTTGGAGATCGGCAGCTCGAGGATGTCGGTCGCCCCACGTGCCTTCAGCAGCGGGATGAGGGTGTTCACCTGGCGCTTCTCGGCCACGGTCTCGACGGCGTAGCCGCCCTCCTGCAGGCGCGAGACCGTGGGGGACTTCATCGCCGGCAGGGCCTCGAGGACCGCCGGGAGGTCCTCCTCGGAGACGTTCAGCTTGATGAGGACCCGGCCCTCGGCGCGCAGGGCGCCGAGCAGGAGCGTGACGATGTCCTCCATCGCCCGGCGCTTGTCGGGGTCCGCAGCGGATGCGCGGTTGGCGACGAGCACCGGCTCCGAGGTCATGAGCGTTGCGATGATCTTCATGCCGTGCGCCCGCAGCGTGCTGCCGGTCTCGGTGATGTCGACGATCGCGTCGACGATCTCGGGGACCTTGGCCTCGGTCGCTCCGTAGGACCACACGACCTTCACGTCGATGCCGAGCTCGGCGAAGAATCGCTTCGTGAGGTTCTCGAACTCGGTCGAGATGCGCGAGCCCGGCGGCAGCTCCTTCGCGCTGTTCGCGGGGTGGTCGGCCGGCACGGCGAGCACGACGCGGGTGCCGTGGCCGGTGCCGCTCTTCGCGTAGGAGAGCGTCGCGAGGACCTCGACGTCGGCCCCGGTCTCGGCCACCCAGTCCTGCCCGGTGATACCGAGGTCGAACAGCCCGTCCTGCACGTACATCGGGATCTCCTGCGGACGCAGGAGCGAGACCCGGTCGATCCGCTCGTCGTCGATCGTGCCGTGGTAGTCGCGCTCGGAGCCGCGCCGCACGCGCAGGTCGGCCTCCTCGAACAGGCGCAGCGTCTGCGCCTCGAGCGAGCCCTTGGGGATGACGAGCCGGAGCACGGCCGAAGTGTAGCGGGCGCCGGCGCCGACGCAGCCCGGTAGGCTTCGGTCCGGCATGGCCGTCCACCGCAACGAGGCGACGCTCGAGCGCATCCGCCGGATGCTCACGATGATCGCGGTCGTCGGGCTCGGGCTCGGCGCCGTGGGGATCGTCCGGGGGCTGCTCGGGCAGGGGAGCGTCTGGACGCCGTGGGCCGGGGGCGGGCTGGCCGCCGTCGGCCTCGCGGCGCTCGCCCTCCTGCGGCGGCTGCGCCGGGTCGCCGTGGAGACGGCCGCCGAGGGGCTCGTCGTGCGGAACCTGCTCCGGACGCGGCGCCTGCCGTGGGCCGAGATCGAGGGGTTCGAGGAGGGCCGCCGGCGGGGGTTCACCCTCGCCGCCGTGCGCACGCGCTCGGGGCGGCGCCACGCGCTGTCGGCCGTGGGCGACCCGGGTCCGGTCGCGCGGCGGATCCTGCGCGCCCTCGAGGCCGAGCTCGCGGCCGCTCGGCGCCGTTGAGGCCCTTCAGGCGCCGGCGAGCCCGCGGAAGAAGCAGCTCCGCTCGCCGGTGTGGCAAGCCGCGCCCTCCTGGTGCACGCGGGCGAGGATGACGTCGGCGTCGCAATCCACCCGGAGCTCCTCCCAGTGCTGGACGTGGCCGCTCGTGTCGCCCTTGCGCCAGAGCTCGCGCCGGGAGCGGCTCCAGTAGACCATCCGCCCCTCGGCGAGGGTCCGCTCGAGGGCCTCGCGGTTCGCCCACGCGAGCATCAGCACCTCGCCAGAGTCGGCGTCCTGGACGACGACGGGGATGAGCCCGGCCTCGTTGTAGCGCAGGGCGTCGAGGTCCACGGCCTCCATCACGGCCTCACCGGGATCCCTCGGTTCGCGAGGTGCTCCTTGACCCGGCGGATCGTGAGCTCCTCGAAGTGGAACCGCGAGGCGGCGAGCACCGCGTCGGCCCGGCCCTCGGTCAGGGCCTCGGCGAAGTGCTCGAGCCGTCCGGCGCCGCCGCTCGCGACGACGGGGACCGGGACCGCGTCCGCCACCGCCCGGAGCAGCTCGAGGTCGTAGCCCTCGCCGGTGCCGTCCCGGTCCATGGAGGTGAGGAGGACCTCGCCGGCGCCCCGCTCCTCGCTCGCCTCCCGCGCCCACGCGACGGCGTCCAGGCCCGTCGGGGTCCGACCGGCGTCCACGTAGACCTCCCATCCGGCGCGGGCACGCTTCGCGTCGATCGCGATCACCATGCACTGGGTCCCGAACCGCTCGGCGCAGCGGGTGAGCAGGTCGGGCTCGCGCACGGCCGCGGTGTTGATCGCGACCTTGTCCGCGCCCGCGCGCAGGAGCCGGCGGACGTCCTCCTCGGAGCGGACGCCGCCTCCCACGGTGAGGGGGATGAAGACCTGCTCGGCGGTGCGGGCGATGACCTCGAGGGTCGCGCCGCGGCCCTCGACCGTGGCGGTGATGTCCAGGAACACGAGCTCGTCGGCGCCCTCCCGGTCGTAGCGGGCGGCGAGCTCGACCGGGTCCCCCGCGTCGCGGAGGTCGACGAACCGCGTCCCCTTCACCACCCTGCCCGCGTCGACGTCGAGGCACGGGATCACGCGCTTGGCGAGCGTCATCGCTCGTCCCTCCCCGGCTCGGGCCTCACCCGCGCACGACCTCCTCCAGGCGGAGGGTCCCCGCGTACAGGGCCTTGCCCACGACCACCGCCTCCATGCCGAGGTCGCGGAGGGCGCGGACGTCCTCGGCGACGCGCACCCCGCCGCTCGCGATGACCGGGAGGTCGGTGATCTGCGCGACCCGCTCGTACAGGGCGAGGTCGGGCCCGTCCATCGTCCCGTCCCGGTGGATCGAGGTCACGAGGAACCGGGGGGCGCCCACGGCCGCGAGCGCGGGGATCGCCTCCTCCAGCCGTGGGCCGAGCTCCCGCCACCCGTGGGTGGCCACCCGGCCGTCGCGGACGTCGAGGGCGACGACGATGCGGTCGCCGAAGTGCTCGACCGCCTCGGCCACGAACCCGGGATCGGTGGCGGCGGCCGTGCCGAGGATCACCCGGGCCGCGCCGTCGTCGAGGGCCTCCTCGATCGCCGCGAGCGTCCGCAGCCCGCCGCCGAGCTGCACGGGGACCTGCACGGCCCGGCAGATCTCGCGGACGATCGCCCGGTTCGAGCCCTCGCCGCGCGCCGCGTCGAGGTCCACGACGTGCAGTCGGCGCGCGCCCTCGGTCTGGAAGCGCTCGGCGACCTCCACGGGGTCGGCGTCATAGACGGTCTCGGCGGCGACGTCGCCGCGGAACAGGCGGACGCACCGTCCGCCCCGCAGGTCGATGGCCGGGATCACGATCACGCCGCCCGCGCCTCCCGGACGAACGCCGCGTACAGGGACAGGCCGGCCTCGCCCGACTTCTCCGGGTGGAACTGCGTGGCGAAGATGTTGTCCCGCGCCACGGCGGCGGCGAAGGGGCGCCCGTGCTCGGTCCGCCCGACCGCCTCGGGGCCGAGGTCCGGCGCGTAGGAGTGGACGAAGTAGAAGCGGGTCCCGCTCGGGACGTCCGCCGTGTACGGGTGGGGGGCGAGCCAGGCCACCTCGTTCCAGCCCATGTGCGGGACCTTCACGGTCGGGGGCAGGCGGCGCGAGCGGCCGGGCAGCAGCCCGAGCCCGGGCTCGGGGTCCTCCTCGCTGCCCTCGTAGAGGATCTGCATCCCCACGCACACGCCGAAGACCGGCCGCCCGCTCGCCGCGACCCGGGCGACGACCGCGTCGAGCCCCCGCGCGCGGAGGTTCCGGACGCAGGCCCCGAAGTGGCCGACGCCGGGGACGACGAGGGCGTCGGCCCCGAGCGCGACCGCCGCCTCGGAGGTCACCTGGGCCTCGCCGCCGACGTGCTCGACGGCCCGCGCGACGCTGCGCAGGTTGCCCATGCCGTAGTCCAGGATCGCGACCCTCACGGGCTCACAGGCTCCCCTTCGTGCTCGGCACGTCCCCCCCGACGACCCGCACGGCGTCCTGCAGGCACTTGGCGATGGCCTTGAACTCGGCCTCCACGATGTGGTGGGGCGAGCGCCCCGAGACCAGGCGCACGTGGAGGGTGAGCTCGCCCGCGGTCGCGAAGGCGCGGACGAAGTCCTCGGTGAGGCCGGTGTCGTAGGTCCCGATCATCTCGGCCGGGACGGGGACCTCGTGGACGACGAAGGGCCGCCCCGACAGGTCGAGGGCGACCTCGACGGCCGCCTCGTCGAGCGGGACGGTGATCGAGGCGAACCGGCGGATCCCGCGCTTGTCCCCGAGGGCGTCGCGGAGCGCCTGCCCGAGCGCGAGCCCCACGTCCTCGACCGTGTGGTGCCCGTCGACCTCGAGGTCCCCCGTCGCGCGCACCGTGAGGTCGAAGCCCGCGTGCGTGCCGAGCTGCTGGAGCATGTGGTCGAAGAAGGGCAGGCCGGTGTCGGCGCTCGCCGAGCCCGAGCCGTCGAGGTCGAGCTCGATCCGGACGTTCGTCTCCTTCGTGACGCGCTCGACGGCGGCGCGGCGGACGGTGGGCGGGCTCATGCGAGGACCTCCTTGAGCGCATCGAGGAAGCGGTCGACCTCCTCCGGGGTGCCGGCGGTCACCCGCAAGCACCCGGGGACGAGCGAGCTGAAGTCGCGGACGAGCACGCCGCGACCCAGCAGGCCGCGCCAGACCTCGGCGGCCGGGCGCGGCGGGCGGAACAGCACGAAGTTGGCGTCCGAGGGGAAGGCCTCGGCCCCGAGCTCGGGGAGGGCGGCCGAGATCCGGTCCCGCTGCTCGCGCACGGCGTCGAGGATCGCGAGGGCGGCGTCGCGGTGGCGGAGGGCCACGAGCCCGGCGGTCTGCGTGAGCGCGCTCAGGTGGTAGGGCAGGCGGACGCGGCGCAGGTCCTCGACGACCTCGGGCACGGCGAGGCAGTAGCCGATCCGCGCGCCGGCGAGCGCGAACGCCTTGGAGAACGTCCGCACGACGACGACGTTCGGCAGCTCGCGCACGAGCGGCGCCGCGGTGCGGCCCCCGAACTCGACGTAGGCTTCGTCGACGACGAACAGGACGTCGGGGGCGCCGCGGGCGGCCCCGGCGAGCACCTCCGGGTCCTGGGCGTTGCCGGTGGGGTTGTTCGGCGAGCAGGCGAAGACGACGTCGGCGCCCTCCGTCGCCACCGCGCGCTCGAGGTCGCCGGGCGCGAGCCGCCAGGGGGGCTCGATGCGCAGGGGCACGAGCTCGCTCCCGGTGGACCAGGCGATCCGGCCGTGCATCGCGTAGGTCGGCTCGAACACCACGACCCGCCGCCCCGGCCCGCCGTAGGCCTGGAGCAGCTGCTGGAGGATCTCGTTCGAGCCGTTCGCGACCCAGGTCCCCTCGGGGTCGTGGTCGAGGAGCTCGGCGAGATGCGCGCGCAGCTCGACGGCCTCGCGGTCGGGGTAGCGGTGGAGCGCGAGGCCCGCGACGGCCTCCGCGAGGTCCCGCCGGAAGGCCTCCGGCAGGGGGTAGGGGCACTCGTTCGTGTTCAGGCGGACGGGCACGTCGAGCTGGGGTGCGGCGTAGGGCTCGACCTCGCGGAGGCCAGGGCGCGGCAGCGGGCTCATCGCTCGCCCTCCGGGCCGGCGCGCTCGGTCCGGACGAGGGCGGCGCGCGCGTGCGCGGCCAGGCCCTCGGCCTGGGCGATCGTCGCCACCTGGGGCGCGAGGGCGCGCGCCGCGTCGGCCGTGCACTCGACGACGGTGCGGACCGTGACGAAGTCGGCGGTCCGCAGGCCACTCGAGAAGCGGGCGGTGCCCGAGGTGGGGAGCACGTGGTTCGAGGCCACGCCGTAGTCCCCGAAGGGGACCGGCGTGAACGGGCCGAGGAAGACGGCGCCGGCCGCACGGATGCGCCCGACGAGCGCGCCGGGGTCCGCCGTCACGATCTGCAGGTGCTCGGGCGCGAGGTCGTTCGCGACCTCGACGGCCTGCTCGAGGTCGGCCACCAGGACCGCGCGCCCGTGGGCCGTGAGGGCGGCCCGGATGACCTCGGCGCGCGGCGCGGCCGCCACCTCGGCCTCGAGCGCCGCGAGCGTGGCGCGGAGGAGCGCCTCGTCGGGGGTGACGAAGACGGCCTCGGCCTCGGGGTCGTGCTCGGCCTGGGCGGCGAGGTCGGCCGCGAGCACGGCCGGATCGGCGCTCGCGTCGGCGATCAGCACGAGCTCGCTCGGGCCGGCGAGCCCGTCGATGCCGACGACGCCAGCGAGCTGCCGCTTGGCCTCGGTGACGTACACGTTCCCGGGCCCCACCACCTTGTCGACCGCGGGGATCGACGCCGTGCCGTAGGCCAGGGCCGCCACGGCCTGCGCGCCGCCGACCTTGGCGATCCGCGTGGCGCCGGCCCGCGCCGCCGCGTACCGGACCACGGGGTGGATGGAGCCGTCCGCCGAGGGGGGCGTGGTGAGCACGATCTCGCCGACGCCGGCGACGACCGCTGGCACGACCGTCATCGCGACGCTCGAGGGGTAGACGGCGCGCCCGCCGGGCACGTAGCAGCCGACAGCTCGGAGGGGGGTGACGACCTCGGCCGCCCGGACGCCGTGCCGTTCGTCCTCCCATGCGGCCGGCAGCTGCCGGCGGTGGAGGTCGCGCAGGCGCTCGATCAGGGCGTCGATCGCCGCCCGGAGCTCGCCCGGGACGGCCCGCTCGGCCTCGGCGAGCTCCTCTGCCGTCGCGAGCAGCCCGCGCTCGGCGAGGTCGGCGCCGTCGAAGCGCCGGGTGAGGTCGAGGAGGGCGGCGTCGCCCTCATCCCGTACGCGGCGGATGATGCCGCGCACGGTCTCGGCGACGGAGGGGTCGATCTCGAGGCGTCGGGGCTCGAGCCGCTCCCTCCGGGTTCGGAGGTCGAGGAGCTCGAGCATCTAGCGCTCCTCGGCGGCCTCGGGATGGTGAGCGGGACGGTCCGCGCGCCGATCGCGGGCGAGCAGGATGAAGCCGCCGGCGGAGACGATCGCCGCCGCCGCGATCAGCAGGCCGAGGGCCAGCAGGAACGTCTGCTCGCGGGACATGGGAGCACCAGGGTACCGGAAACCCCAGGTCGGCGGCGTCCCCACGCCTACTTCACGAGGTACAGCGTCGGGAAGATGAAGACCCAGGCGACGTCGACGAAGTGCCAGTACTTGACCACGCCCTCGACCGGCCAGTGGTTCTCGGGGCCGAAGCGGCCGTCGCGACCGGCCCACAGCAGGAGCGCGAGGGCCGCGATCCCCGTGAAGACGTGGAACGCGTGGAACCCGACGAGCGTGAAGAAGGCGCTGCCGTAGAGCGTGCTCGGTGGGAAGAGCTCGAGCCCCTCGCGGAACTCCAGCACGACGCCGACCATGAACAGCAGGCCGAGGCCGATCGTCGTCGCCGTGGCGCGGCGGAACCCGCGCTGGTCGCCGAAGCGCGCCGCCGTCTCGGCCCGGTAGGCGAACAGGCTCGAGGTGAGGAGGACCGTCGAGATCGCGAACCCGAGCGCCTGGTTCAGGTGCTCGGACCGCTCGGTGCCGAGCAGGTAGTAGCGGGCCGAGAGGAGCGCCGCGAACAGGAACGACTCGGAGGCGATGAACAGCCACAGGCCGAGGCGGTTCGTCCGCAGCCGCTCGGCGGGGTGCTCGACCTCGTGCGCCACGTGCTCGACGCCGGCCGCCACCTCAGTGCCCCTCCTCCTCGCGCCAGAGCTGTCCGAGGTGCATGTAGAACCACAGGATGAGCCCGGCCTGCGGGATCGCGAGCAGGGCCATCCACAGCAGGAGCTGGCTCGCCACCTGCGCGACCACGAACTCGATCGAATCGAGCACGATGAGGGCCACGAACACCGCCGTGCCGAGCGTCATCGCGCTGCGCCGCCGCTCGAAGGAACCGGGCTCGGCCATCTACTCGCTCCCTCCGGAGATCGCCGGCGTGGTCACCGGCCGGACGTGGACGGCGCCGGGCTCGCCGTACGGGTAGGGGTCCCCCACGACCTCCGGCGTCCGCTCGAAGTTGTGCGGCGGCGGCGGCGAGGAGGTGGTCCACTCGAGCGTGGTGGCGCGCCAGGGGTTGGCGCCGGCGACCGGGCCGCGCGCCCACGACCACACGAGGTTCCCGAGCGCGACGAGGAACACGGCGCCGAGGACGAACGCGGCGACGCTCGCGAACGCGTTGTACCTGGCGAGCGGCTCGACGTACTCGTTGATGCGGCGGTTCATCCCGTGGATCCCGGCGACGAACAGCGGCAGGAACACCAGCTGGAAGCCGGCGAACATCCAGACCGCGTGCAGCCGTCCGAGCGGCTCGCGGTACATCCGACCGGTGATCTTCGGGAACCAGTAGTAGATCCCCGCCATGAGCGCGAAGATCTCGCCGCCCACGATCGTGTAGTGGAAGTGGGCGACGACGAAGTAGGTGTCCTGCAGGTG
>CAZXJB010000105.1:0-8380 GCA_964640965.1 uncultured Actinomycetes bacterium
CGGGCTCACGCGCGGCGGGCTCACGCGCGGCGGGCTCACGCGCGGCGGGCGCACGCGCGGCCCCCGCCCCCTACTCGACCGTCACGCTCTTGGCCAGGTTCCGCGGCCGGTCCACGTCGCACCCCCGCAGCTTCGCGATGTGGTACGCGAGCAGCTGCAGCGGCACGACCACCACGACGGGCGAGAACAGCTCCGGCGTGCGCGGGACCTCCAGGACGTGCTTCGCGAGCGAACGCACCGCGGTGTCGCCCTCGGTCACGACCGCGATCACGTCCGCCCCGCGGGCGCGGACCTCCTGGATGTTCGAGACCATCTTCGGGTACACGTGGCACTCGGTCGCCACGGCCACCACCGGCACGCCCGGCTCGACGAGCGCGATCGGCCCGTGCTTCAGCTCGCCCGCCGGGTACCCCTCGGCGTGGATGTACGAGATCTCCTTCAGCTTCAGCGCGCCCTCGAGCGCCGCCGGGTACCCCGTGTGCCGCCCGATGAACAGCACGTCCCGCGCGTCCCGGTACGCGGCCGCCAGCTCGGCCACCTGCGGCTCGAGCGCGAGCGCCCGCTCGACCGCCTCCGGCAGCCGCCCGAGCTCCGCCACGTGCTGGGCGATCTCCACAGGGAACATCGTCCCCCGGACCTGCGCGAGGTACAGCGCCACGAGGTGCTGCGCCACCATCTGCGTCGCGAACGTCTTCGTCGCCGCCACCCCGATCTCGGGCCCGGCGTGCGTGTAGAGCACGCCGTCGGCCTCCCGGGCGAGCGACGACCCCACGGTGTTGGTCACGGCGAGGACCCGCGACCCCTGCCGCGCCGCGTGCCGGGCCGCCTCGAGCGTGTCGATCGTCTCCCCCGACTGCGAGACCGCGAGCGTGAGCGTGTCCGGCCCGAGGACCGGATCGCGGTAGCGGAACTCCGAGGCGATCTCGATCTCGACCGGCAGCCGCGTCCAGTGCTCGATCGCGTACTTCGCGACGAGGCCCGAGTGGAAGGCGGTCCCACAGGCGACCACGAACACCTTGCGGATCTCGCGCAGGACCTCGGCGTCCAGCCGCATCTCGTCCAGGGCGAGCAGGCCGTGCTCGTCCACCCGGCCGACGAGCGTGTCGCGGATCGCGGCGGGCTGCTCATGGATCTCCTTCAGCATGAAGTCGTCGTAGCCGCTCTTCTTGGCGCGCTCGAGCTCCCAGTCCACCCGCATCGGCTCGCGCGAGCGCACGGCGCCCCCAAGGTCGGTGATCCGCACCCCGCCCGCGCGGACCTCGACGACCTCGCCCTCCTCCACGGGCAGCACCGTCCGGGTCCGCTGCAGCACCGCCGGGACGTCCGAGGCGAGGATCGACTCGCCCTCGCCGAGGCCCACGACGAGCGGGGAGGAGACCCGGACCCCGACGATCATGTCGGGGTCGCGCTGCGAGAGCACGACGAGCGCGTACGCGCCGCGCAGACGCCGGACCGCCGCGCGGACCGCCTCGGGCAGCGGGCCGTCCTGCTCCTCGATGAGGTGGGCGACGACCTCCGTATCGGTCTCGGAGACCAGGCGGTGGCCCCGCTTCTCGAGCTCGACCCGCAGCTCCTGGAAGTTCTCGATGATGCCGTTGTGGATGACGGCGATCTCGCCCCGGCAGTCCAGGTGGGGGTGGGCGTTGCGGTCGCTCGGCTCGCCGTGGGTCGCCCACCGCGTGTGCCCCATGCCGACGTGCCCCGCCGGCGCGTCGCGCGCGGCGAGCTCACGCTCGAGCACGTCGAGCTTGCCCGCCCGCTTCACCACGGCGATCCCGCCGTCGAGCAGCGCCACGCCGGCCGAGTCGTACCCGCGGTACTCGAGGCGCCGGAGCCCCTCGAGGACGATGGGGAGCGCCTCGTCGGGGCCCACGTACCCCACGATCCCGCACATCGGAGTCCGAGCCTACCGCAGGCGAGGCCCCCGGCCACGACCGGGGCCACGACGGCCACGACGGCCGAGGCGCCTCGACCTCAGGCCAGGGCCCTGGCCACGACCTCCGCGAGCTCGCGGGCGAGCGCGCGCGCCCGCTCCTCGGTCTCGGCCTCGACCATGACGCGGACCAGGGGCTCGGTCCCTGAGGCCCGCACCAGCACCCGCCCCGAGCCCTCGAGCGCGCGCTCGGCCTCCGCCACCGCCGAGCGCACCTCCTCGGCCTCCTCGAGGCGCTCCTTGTGCGCCACCCGGACGTTCTCGAGGACCTGGGGGAACCGCGGCATCGCGTCGGCGAGCTCGCCCACCGAGCGCCCCGTCCGCGCCGCGAGCGAGAGGAACCGCACGGCCGTGAGGATCCCGTCCCCGGTCGTCGCGTGCTCGGCGAAGACCACGTGCCCCGACTGCTCGCCGCCGAGGGCGGCCCCGCGCGCGAGCATCTCCTCGAGCACGTAGCGGTCGCCCACGCGCGTCTGCACGACCCCGATCCCGGCGGCCTCGAGGGCCCGGCGCAGGCCGAGGTTGGCCATGACCGTCGTGACCACGAGGTCGCCGGGGAGCCGCCCCGCCTCCTTCATCGCGAGCGCCACCGCCGTGAGCACCTGGTCCCCGTCGACCACCCGGCCCTGCGCGTCGGCGAAGAGCGCGCGGTCGGCGTCGCCGTCGTGGGCCACCCCGACGTCGGCGCCGACCGTGAGGACGGCCTGCGCCACGACCTCGGGGTGCAGGGCCCCGCACCCGACGTTGATGTTGCCCCCGTCGGGCGCGTCGAAGATCGGGTAGACCTCGGCGCCGAGCCGGCGCAGCACCTCGGGCGCGAGGCGCGAGGCCGCCCCGTTCGCGCAGTCCACGACCACGCGCATCCCCTCCAGGCGGGCCTCGGCCGCCCCGACGAGGTGCCGCACGTAGCGCTCGAGCGCGTCGGGCGCCTCGCGCACCCGGCCCTCGCCCTCGCGCACCGCGGAGCCGCCCCGCGCGAGCTCGGCCTCGATCTCCTCCTCGAGCTCGTCGGAGAGCTTGTAGCCGAAGGGCCCGAAGAACTTGATCCCGTTGTCCTCCGGCGGGTTGTGGGACGCGCTGATCACGACCCCCGCGCCGGCCCCGAGCTCGACCGTCAGGAACGCGACCGCCGGCGTGGGCGCCACGCCGACCAGGATCACGTCGGCGCCCGCCGCGCGGATCCCCTCGGCGAGCGCGCGCTCGAGCGGCTCGCCCGAGGCCCGCGTGTCCCGCCCGATCACAAGCACGGGCCGGTGGCGCTCGGCCCGCGCGAAGACCGTCACGGCCGCGCGCCCGAGCTCGAACGCGAGCTCGTCGGTCAGGTCGCGCCCGTAGACCCCTCGGACCCCGTCGGTCCCGAACAGCCGCCCCATCCGGGGCCCAAGGCTACCGGACGCCCGCCACCGGGGTCGGCGCGGGCGGCGGGGCGAAGATCCCGCCCGTCCAGGCGGACGCCAGCGTGCGCACCGACACGAGGAGCCAGAACGCGGGCAGCGCGACCCACAGCCCGAACGCGAAGCCCGTCAGGTACCCCACCCCGAAGGCCTCGCCGAGCAGGAACGTCGCGACCGCGTAGGCGCCGAGGGGGAACGTGAAGGCCCACCAGCTCATCGCGAACGGGAACGGCTCGCGGAGCGCCTGGACCGTGACGACGATCGCCACCGCGAGCCACCACAGCCCGAAGCCCCCACAGCCCGAGGGACGCGAGCCGCAGGATCACCTGCGCCTCCGCGTCGTACCCGCCGAAGACCGGGGACGCGGTCATCGACAGCCGCACGAGCGCGAGGCTCCCGACCCCGATCGGGCCGAGGCCGATCCACACCGTGGGGATCAGGTGCGCCTCGGGCAGGCCGTGGTCCACAAGGCCGGCGACGAGCAGCACGCCCACGACCAGGAACAGCAGGAACCCGATCCCGAGGAAGGCGAACGCGATGATGCAGGCCGCACGGCACGCCGCCTCGGACCCGAAGCTCGGGATGAGCGGCGCGGCCGCCGCCGGCACGACGATGTTCGCGACCGGCGGGATGAACCACCCGCCGTTCACGTGCCGGAGCTCGATCGCGTCGTACGCGAACCAGCGGACCGGCGCGCGACCGGAGCGGGAGGTGCGGATGGTCATCAGGGTGGCTGTCGCCGACGCGGACCGGGACTTCCGGGCTCGGTTGGTCAAGCGGCTCCGGCTCGTCCCGGACCTCGAGGTCGTCGGGGAGACGACGCCCGGCCCCGAGGCCTTCTCCGCCGCCGTGCGGGACGCGCCGGACGTCCTCCTCGTGCGGGTCGCAGCACCGCTCGACGGGCAGCTCGAGGGCATCGGGGACCTCCGCCGGTCCCACAGGCCCCCGCTCATCCTCGTGCTCGGACGGCTCGGCCGGACCGACACCGAGCGGGCCGAGCGTGCGGGCGCCGACGCGGTCGTGAGCCCGGGGGTCGGCTCGCGAGCGCTCGTCCGCCTCATCAGGGTCCTGTGCGCCCAGCGCGACGGGGACCCCGAGCGAGCGGGCGGAGGTCGTCGCCGGGGTGCGGGCGACCGCCGCGTCTCGCGGCGGCGGTTCCTGCGGGGCGCGCTCCTCGGGACGGCCGGCGCCGGATCGCTCGCGGCCCTCACCGCCTCACCCGCGAGGGCCGAGGGCGCGCCCGTGCCGCCCCGGACCGATCTCGACCTGCCGCCCGATGCCGGATCGATCCTGGTCCGCATGCAGCGGGACCTCCAGCGCGCCATCGCCAAGCCGGTGAAGGAGCGGAAGTGGGCGATGGTCATCGACCTGCGCAAGTGCATCGGCTGCTCCGCCTGCACCGTGGCCTGCGTCGCCGAGAACCACCTCCCGCCGGGCGTCGTCTATCGCCCGGTCTCCGAGCAGGAGGTCGGCACCTACCCCAACGTCTCGCGTCAGTTCCTGCCCCGGCCTTGCATGCAGTGCGAGGAACCGCCCTGCACCGATGTGTGCCCGGTCGCGGCCACGTACAAGCGCCCCGACGGGGTCGTCGAGATCAACTACGAGAAGTGCATCGGCTGCCGGTACTGCATCCCAGCCTGCCCCTACGGGGCCCGGACGTTCGACTGGGGAGAGAACTGGACGGACGGCACCCCGGCCTTCGAGCCGTACGAGGCCGACCCTCCCCCGGAGTACGGGCGGCGATGGCCGCGCCGGTCGCCGGGCTCGGGAGCCTCACCCATCGGCAACGTCCGCAAGTGCCAGTTCTGCCTGCACCGGCTGAACGCCGGGATGCTCCCCGCCTGCACGAGCACCTGCGTCGGCGCGGCCACGTACTTCGGCGACATGAACGACCCTGACGGCCTCGTGTCGCGCTTGATCGGCAACGAGAACGTCGAGCGGCTCCGCGAGGACAAGGGGACGGAGCCCAAGGTCTATTACCTGCGATGAAGGAGGGTCGATGCGGCGCGTGTACTACCTGACGCTGGGGGTCCTCAGCGCGGCCGGGCTCGTGGGGCTCGGCATCCGTCTCGCCGAAGGCCTGCGGGTCACGAACCTCACGAGCGCGATCAGCTGGGGGCTGTGGGTCGCCCTGTACATCTACTTCATCGGCCTGTCCGCCGGATCGTTCCTCCTCTCGACCATGGTCTACGTGTTCGGGATGCACCGGTTCGAGCGCGTGGGCCGCGTCGCACTGCTCTCGGCGTTCTTCGCGCTCGGGGGCGCCCTCGTCTTCATCTGGCTCGATCTCGGCCACCCGTGGAGGTTCTGGCACCCCTTCGCCTACCCCCACTTCGGCTCGGTCATGGCCGTCGAGATCTGGCTCTACCTCGTCTACATCTGCCTCATCGTGGTCGAGCTCTGGTTGCTCATGCGGGAAGACCTGGGTCGGATGGCGACCGGGTCCGACGGGAGCCGCCGCCTCGCGGCGCGCGTCCTGGCGCTCGGGTACCGCCCGCCGGAGGATGCCCACGCCCTGAGCCAGGATCGGCGGCGCGTGCGGCACTGGGTGCGGCTCCTCGGGATGGTCGGCGTCCCGATCGCGATCGGCGTCCACGGTGGGACGGGCGGGATCTTCGGCGTGGTGGGCGCCCGTTCCTACTGGTTCGGGGGGATCTTCCCGATCATCTTCCTCGTCTCGGCCCTGGCATCCGGCGCGGCCCTCGTGACCTTCGTCTACGCGCTGTTCGGCGACCGGGTCGAGCGGGACTACTTCGGCCTGCTGCGGCGCCTCGGCGAGCTGATGGTCCTCTTCATCGCCATCGACCTCCTGCTGCTGCTCTCCGAGATCCTCTCCGGCATGTACGGGGGCGAGACGGAGCAGCGGCTCGGCTGGCACTCCGTGCTCTTCGGGCGGTACTGGTTCGTCTTCTGGCTCGGGCAGGTCGGGATGGCCGGCGTGTTCGCGATCGCCCTCGTGTGGAAGGGGGTCCAGCGGCGCTCGCGGCTCCTCATCGGCGCGGCGGGCGCCTCGACCGTGCTCGGCGTCGTCGCAATCCGCCTGAACATCGTGATCCCGGCGTTCATCGTCCCCGAGCTCCCGGGCCTGGACAAGGCCTACCAGTCGCCCCGCCTGGCGTTCACCTACTTCCCGAGCGGCCTCGAGTGGCTCACGTCGGTGGGCATGGTCGCCCTCGGCCTGCTGCTGTTCTCGCTGGCCCTCGAGCACCTGCCGGTGATCGAGTACGTGGGGCATCGCTACCTGCCGATCGCCGGGGGCGCCCCGACCGGGTCGGAGACCGCCGCCCGGGGGGAGCCGGGCGACGAGGAGCCGGGGGGCGCGGGCGAGCCGGGAGGCCCCGAGGAGCCCCACGAGGGGCTGACCCGTCGGGAGCTGCTGACGGGCGGCGCGTTCCTGGGGAGCACGCTGGCGCTCGCCGGGGCGGGGATCGCCACCGCCCGCACGATCCACCGCTTCCCCCCGTACCTGAGCCCCGAGATCCCCTACGCCCCCTCCGAGCCTGAGGACGTGATCTACACCACGTGCCTGCAGTGCCAGGTCCGCTGCGCGCTGAAGGCCAAGTTCCACGACGGGGTCCTCGTGAAGATCGACGGGAACCCGTTCTCGGCCAAGCAGGTGCTCCCGAACATCCCGTACGACACCCCCCTCGACGTCGCGGCCGCGATCGACGGGAAGGTCTGCCCGAAGGGCCAGGCCGGGGTCCAGACGTACGCCGACCCCTACCGCATCCGCAAGGTCCTCAAGCGGGTGGGGCCACGCGGGAGCGGGCGGTGGCGCACGATCCCCTTCGACCAGGCGATCCGGGAGATCATCGAAGGGGGCGACCTGTTCGGCGAGGGCCCCGTCGACGGCCTGAAGAGCATCCGCGCGCTCACCGACCCAGACGTCGCCGCCGCCCTCACCGCCGACGTGGAGCTCGTGCGCTCGAAGGAGATGCGCGTCGAGGGGTTCAAGCGGAAGCACGCCGCGCACCTCGACCTGCTGATCGACCCCGACCACCCGGACCTCGGGTCCAAGAACAACCAGTTCGTGTTCCTCGCCGGAAGGATCAACCGGAGCCGCGTCGACTTCGCCAAGCGCTTCGTGACGGATGCGTTCGGCTCGGTGAACCTCGAGCCGCACACCTCGATCTGCGAGCTCTCGATCTTCGTGAACACCGCCGAGATGACGCGGGACCTCGTCACCGGCAGCACGAGGAAGCACCTCATGCCGGACTTCCTGAACTCCGAGTTCGTCATCTTCTGGGGCACGGGGTTCGCCGAGGCGAACTTCGGCCTCACCCCGATGGCCGAGCTCGTCACGCGGGCCATGACCGAGGGCGCGCTGAAGGTCGCGGTGATCGACCCCCGACTGTCGAAGAGCGCCGCGAAGGCGTGGCGGTGGATCCCCATCCAGCCGGGTCGGGACGCCGCGCTCGCGCTCGGCATGACCCGCTGGATCATCGAGAACGAGCGCTACGACCGCCGGTACCTCGAGAACCCGAACCTCTCCGCGGCCGCGGCCGACGGCGAGACCACCTCGACCGATGCCACGCACCTCGTACGCACCGACACGATGCGGTTCCTGCGAGCCGAGGAGATCGGTCTGCACGTGCCCCCGCCGCCGCCGCCTCCTCCCGCCCCGGAGCCCGGCCGACCCGTGCCCCCGACGCTCGCCCCGCCCCCGTACTTCGTCGTGATGACGCCCGGCGGGCCGATGCGGCACGACCTCGCGGAGGAGGGCACGCTGGAGGTCGACACGACGATCCGCGGCATCCCGGTCAAGAGCGTGTTCACGCTGCTCAAGGAGCGGGCCCTCGAGCGGACGCTGGCCGAGTACGCGGAGATCGCCGGCGTCACGGTCGAGACGATCGCGGAGCTGGCGGACGAGTTCACCTCCCACGGGAAGCGGGCCGCGATCGACGTGTATCGGGGCGCCGCGAAGCACCCGGGGGGCTTCTACGCCATGCAGGCGATCAACACCCTGAACGTGCTGATCGGGAACCAGGACTGGAAGGGGGGCCTCGTCGACGCGGGCGGGTCGTGGGACGACCTGTCCGAGAGGTACCCTCAT
>CAZXJB010000106.1:0-8292 GCA_964640965.1 uncultured Actinomycetes bacterium
CGGTACGTCCGCTCTAAGCACGGGAGCGGGAGGCCCGCTCCTTCATGGCATCAAGGTGTGGCACGTGCTTCCGGACCGGCGCCCGCGGCCGGCGTGGTACCTTCCTGGCATGGAGGTCGCCTGACGCCTATCCCTCCCGAGGGGTGGGCGTCGTCTGCTATCCGGGGGGACGCATGGAGATCGAGGTCGGCAAGGGGAAGGTCGCCCGGCGGGCGTACGGGTTCGACGAGGTCGCGATCGTGCCCTCGCGGCGCACGCGCGACCCCGACGACGTGGACATCTCCTGGGAGATCGACGCCTGGACGTTCCGGCTGCCGATGATGGCGAGCGCGATGGACGCCGTGGTGAGCCCGGCCACGGCGATCCAGATCGGGCGGCTCGGGGGCCTCGCCTGCCTGAACCTCGAGGGGCTGTGGACCCGCTACGAGGACCCGACCCCGGTGTACGAGGAGATCGCGTCGCTGCCGGACGAGAAGGCGACCCGGCGGATGCAGGAGCTGTACCAGGAGCCGATCAAGGAGGAGCTGATCGGGCGCCGGATCGCGGAGATCAAGGCGGGCGGGGTGGTCTCGTGCGCCTCCCTCACGCCCCAGCGCGTGGCCCGGTACGCGCCCCTGGTGCTCGAGGCCGGGCTCGACATCCTCGTGATCCAGGGGACGGTGGTCTCGGCCGAGCACGTGAGCACCCGCACCGAGCCGCTCAACCTGAAGGAGTTCATCAGGTCGTTCGAGATCCCCGTCATCGTCGGCGGCTGCGCCTCCTACACGACGGCCCTGCACCTCATGCGGACCGGCGCGGTCGGGGTCCTCGTCGGGGTCGGGCCCGGGAACGCGTGCACGACCCGGGGGGTGCTCGGCATCGGGGTCCCGCAGGCCACGGCGATCGCCGACGCGGCCGCCGCCCGGATGGAGCATCTGCGCGAGACCGGGCGCTACTGCCACGTCATCGCCGACGGGGGCATGCGCACCGGCGGGGACATCGCGAAGGCGATCGCCTGCGGCGCGGACGCCGTGATGATCGGCTCGCCGCTCACCCGGGCGTACGAGGCGCCGGGCCGCGGGTACCACTGGGGCATGGCGACGTTCCATCCGACGCTCCCGCGGGGGGCCCGCGTCCGGACGGAGCAGGTCGCGAGCCTGGAGGAGATCCTCGTCGGGCCGGCCCACGAGAACGACGGCACGCTGAACCTCTTCGGCGCGCTCGCGACCTCGATGGCGACGACCGGCTACGCCTCGATCAAGGAGTTCCAGAAGGCCGAGCTCGTCATCGCGCCCTCGATCAAGACCGAGGGCAAGACCTACCAGGCCCAGCAGCGCGTCGGGATGGGCCGGTAGCGACGTCCCCATGAGCACGCCGCGGCCGGTCCTCGTCGTCGATCTCGGGGCGCAGTACGCGCAGCTCATCGCGCGGCGGATCCGCGAGTGCCACGTCTACTCCGAGATCGTGCCCCACGACGTGCCGGCGGCGGAGCTCGCCCGGCGGCGCCCGGCCGGCATCGTGCTCTCGGGCGGCCCGGCCTCCGTGTACGAGGCGGGGGCGCCGGAGGTGGACCCGGGCCTGTTCGAGCTCGGCGTGCCGGTGCTCGGGATCTGCTACGGGCACCAGCTCATGGCCCGCGCGCTCGGTGGGGAGGTCGCCGCGACCGGCGGGCGCGAGTACGGGGGCACGCGCCTGGAGGTGCTCGAGCCCGGGACGCTCCTCCGCGACCTCGAGCGCGAGGAGACCGTGTGGATGAGCCACGGGGACGCCGTGACCGTTGCGCCGCAGGGCTTCCGGGTCACCGCGCGGACCGAGGTCACGCCGATCGCGGCGATGGAGGATCCCGAGCGCGGCCTGTACGCGGTCCAGTTCCACCCCGAGGTCGCCCACACCCCCAAGGGCACGGCCATCATGAAGCGGTTCCTCTACGACGCCTGCGGCCTGCTGCCCGAGTGGACCCCCGCGAACGTCATCGAGCGGAGCGTCGCCGCGGTGCGGGCGCAGGTGGGTGAGGAGAAGGTCCTGTGCGCCCTCTCGGGCGGCGTGGACTCGGCCGTCGCCGCCCTGCTCGTGCACAAGGCCGTCGGCGACCGCCTCACGTGCGTGTTCGTCGACACCGGGCTCCTGCGCGAGGGCGAGCCCGAGCAGGTGGAGGAGACGTTCGGGCGGCACTTCCGCGTGCCGCTCGTGCACGTGAAGGCCGCCGACCGGTTCCTCGCGCGCCTGGCCGGCGTGACCGACCCCGAGGAGAAGCGCCGGCGCATCGGGGAGGAGTTCATCCGGGTGTTCGAGGAGGTCGCGCGCGAGCACGCCGACGCGCGGTTCCTCGTCCAGGGGACGCTCTACCCGGACGTGATCGAGTCGGGCTCGCGCACCGCGGCCAAGATCAAGAGCCACCACAACGTCGGCGGCTTGCCGGCGGACATGCGGTTCGAGCTGGTCGAGCCGATCCGGGATCTGTTCAAGGACGAGGTCCGGGCCGTGGGGGCGGCGCTCGGGCTGCCCGAGGAGATCGTCCAGCGCCAGCCGTTCCCGGGGCCGGGGCTCGCCGTGCGCATCGTCGGGGAGGTCACGGCCGAGAACCTCGCGCTCGTGCGCGCGGCCGACGCGATCGTGCGCGAGGAGATCCGCCGCGCCGGCCTCGAGCGCGAGACCTGGCAGGCCTTCTGCGTGCTCCTCGCCGACGTGCGGAGCGTCGGCGTCATGGGCGACGGGCGCACGTACCAGCACCCCGTGATCCTGCGCGCGGTGACGAGCGAGGACGCGATGACCGCGGACTGGGCGCGGCTGCCGCACGAGGTGCTCGATCGGATCGCGAGCCGGATCGTGCGGGAGGTCCCCGGCGTGAACCGCGTCGCCTACGACGTGACGAGCAAGCCCCCGGGCACGATCGAGTGGGAGTGAGGCCCCGCCCTCACCGGGCGCCCACGCGGTCGGCGAAGACCACGAGGCGCTGCGAGGCCGAGAAGCGTGGGTTGCAGGTGGTGAGCACGAGCGTCGGGCGCTCGGTCTGCTCGAGCACGAACCGCCCGGAGGGGAGGATCCCGCTCGGCGGCGTGATCGCCGTCCGGGTCACGACGTAGCGGAAGATCCCGTACTCGGTCTCCAGGATGATCGGGTCGCCCGGCCGCAGCCGGTCCAGGGACCAGAACGGGGCCCCGTAGGTGGTCCGGTGCCCGGCGATGCCGACGCGACCGTGGTCCTCCCACGGGTAGGCGGTCTGCACGTAGTGACCCGGGCCCTTCTTCAGGGCCTCGGCGTCGGTCCCCTCCACGACGACCATGTCCAGGTCGATCCTGGGGATGACGAGGATCGCGACGGCCCGGCCGGGGACCTTGACGACGCGCTCGGCCGGCGGGGCCTCCTCGGGTCGCTTGGCGCCCACGACGAAGCGCTCGCGGAGCTCCGCCTGGGCGCGGCGGGTCTCCAGGCCGGTGCCCCACAGCAGCCAGGCGAGGCACCCCCCGATCCCGAGCCCGGCGAGCACGAGGAGCGTGCCGACGACCTGCAGCGCCCGGGCCGTCCGACGTCGCCGCTGCCGGCGGGCGGGGTCGGGTGCCACCTCGATGTGCGCGCGCTCGCTCGTCCGCTGACCCACGGGACCAGTCTCGCAGGTCGGGGCGGAAGGGGGTAGCGGTCGGGCGGCGGCCCTACAATCGGCTCGTGACCGCCACGTCCCCCCTGCTCGCGTCGCTGAACCCCGTCCAGCGCGAGGCCGTCCAGCAGACGGAGGGCCCCGTCCTCATCGTGGCCGGCGCCGGCTCGGGCAAGACGCGGGCGCTCACCCACCGCATCGCCTACCTGATCCGCGAGCGGGGGGTGAGCCCGTACGCGATCCTCGCGATCACCTTCACGAACAAGGCCGCCCGCGAGATGGCCGAGCGGGTGGAGGCGCTCCTCGGCCAGCGCGTGGCGAGCGGGATGTGGATCTGCACGTTCCACTCGGCCTGCGCGAGGATCCTCCGGCGCGAGCACGGGCACCTCGGCCTGCCGAGCGCGTTCACGATCTACGACGAGGGCGACACCGAGCGTCTCATCGCGGCCGTGCTCCGGGACCTCGACCTCGACGCCAAGCGCTTCCCGCCGCGGGCGATGGCCGCCGCGATCGGGCGGGCGAAGGACCACGTGATCTCCGCCGAGGAGTACGCGGCGGCCGCGGGGAACTTCTACGAGCAGACGATCGCCAAGGTCTACGTGGCCTACGAGGAGCGCAAGCGGGCGGCGGGCGCGCTCGACTTCGACGACCTGATCGCCTGGACCGTCCGGCTGTTCCGGGAGCACCCCGAGGTGCTCGAGCACTACCAGGAGCGCTTCCGCTACATCCTCATCGACGAGTACCAGGACACGAACCGCGCCCAGTACCAGCTCGTGAACCTGCTCGCCGCCCGGTACCGGAACCTCTGCGTGGTCGGCGACGCCGACCAGGGCGTGTACTCCTGGCGCGGGGCGACGATCCAGAACCTGCTCGACTTCGAGCGCGACTACCCCGACGCGGCCGTGTACCTCATGGAGCAGAACTACCGCTCCACGAAGGCGATCCTGGAGGTCGCGAACGCCCTCATCCACCACAACCTCCAGCGCAAGCCGAAGTCGCTGTGGACCGAGGGGCCGACGGGGGAGCGTCCGGTCCGGTTCCGGGCCGAGAACGAGCACGAGGAGGCCCTCTTCGTGGCCGAGGAGACCCAGCGCCTCGTCGACGAGGAGGGCTACCGGTACGCCGACGTGGCGGTCTTCTACCGCACGAACGCCCAGAGCCGGGTGCTCGAGGACGTGCTCATGCGCGCGGGCATCCCGTACCGGGTCATCGGCGGGGTGCGCTTCTACCAGCGCAAGGAGATCAAGGACGTGCTCGCCTACCTGCGGCTGCTCGTGAACCCGCAGGACGTGATCAGCGCGCGGCGGATCATCAACACCCCGAAGCGAGGCATCGGCGAGCAGACGGTGGCCGCGCTCGAGGGGTTCGCGGCCGTCGAGGGCGTCCCGTTCCTCGAGGCGTGCCGCCGGGTCGAGGAGATCCCCGGGCTCCAGCCGCGGGCGCGCGGGGCGGTGGCCGGGTTCGTCCACATGATGGACCGCCTCGCCGAGACGCTCGCGAGCGGAGCCGGCGCGGCCGCGATGGTCGAGGCCGCGGCGACCGAGTCCGGGTACCTGCTCGAGCTCGAGGCCGAGCGGACGATCGAGGCCGAGGGCCGGATCGAGAACATCCGCGAGCTCGTCGGCGTCGCCGCCGAGCACGAGGCGCGGTTCCCCGAGGCCGAGCTCGTGGAGTTCCTCGAGTCGGTCTCGCTCGTCTCCGACCAGGATGAGCTCGAGGACGAGTCGGGCAGCGTCACGCTCATGACGCTCCACGTCGCGAAGGGCCTCGAGTTCCCGGTCGTGTTCATCATCGGGCTCGAGGACGGGGTCTTCCCGCACTACCGCTCGATGGGCGATGCCGCCGAGCTCGAGGAGGAGCGGCGCCTGGCCTACGTCGGGATCACCCGGGCGAAGCAGCGCCTGTACCTGTGCCACGCGTGGAGCCGGTCGCTGTTCGGCACCACCTCCTACAACCCGCCCTCGCGCTTCCTCGGCGAGATCCCGGCCGAGCTCCTGCGCTCGCTCGACGGCGAGGAGGAGGCGGCGGGCGCCGTGATCGGGGCGGGCGGGCGCCGCGGGGCCGACGGCTCGGCGCTGCGCGAGGCCGTGACGACCGGGCGGCGCGCGCCGCTCGAGATCGCTGCGGGGGACACCGTCCACCACGAGCGGTGGGGTGAGGGCGTCGTGCTCACCGTGCGGGGGGCCGGCCCGGAGGCCGAGGCCACGGTCCGGTTCGAGCAGGCGGGGGAGAAGCGGCTGCTCCTCGCCTACGCGCCGCTACGCAAGGTCGGGTGAGGGGCGCCGACCTGGCGCGCCGATCTCAGGGGCCTGGCCGGCGGCGCCGGCGGGTCGGCGGGCTCAGCGCGAGAGCCGGTCGAGGACGTTGCGCGTGATGCGCTCGACCACGGGGTCGCCGAGCCCGAGGACCCAGTCCGTCACCCCGACGTTCACGACCTCGCCCCCGCCGGGGACCCGGAAGGCCCCGAGCACCGCGTGGCCCTCGGCGAGCTCGGCGAGGTGCTCGGGGCTCGTGTCCCCGTAGATCGCCATCGAGGCGGACTCGAGCTCGCCGGGCTCGTGCGCGTACCGGCTGGGCTGCTCGTGCTGCGCCCAGAGGTGGGCGGGGGCCGTGGCGAGGATCTCGAGGGTCTCCGGGGCCCCGTCGACGTGGGTGGGAACGGGCCGCCCGTCGGGTCCCGGGGCCAGGGCGCAGCCGTCTACCTCGTAGGCCACGATCGAGTCGGCCTCGCCGAAGGCGTCGCCCTCGGCGAGCCCGGTCCCCTCGAAGACCCAGTGCTCCGGGCGGTGGACGGTGTAGGCACCCGAGGCCTCGGGCGCGCCGAGCCCGTAGCGGGAGTACCCGCCGCGGGTGAAGGTGAGGCCGATCGTCCGGGTCTCGGGCCAGCCGATGCGGCGGTCCGACCAGCAGCTCGTGAGGAGCCGCTCGTTCGGGGTCCCGAGCACGGGATCCTCGTCGGCCCGGTACTTGTGGCAGGTCATGCCCCGGTGGTCGGGGTCGAAGCGCACCTGCCAGAAGCAGGTGTTGCCGGAGAGGATGGCCGCGTTCCCGCCCGCCGCGAGGAACGCGTCGAGCGCCTCGCGCATGCCCCAGGACCAGTACTCGTCGTGGCCGACCGACAGGTACAGCCGGTGTCCCTCGAGCACCTCCGGGTGCTCCTCGAGGTCCTGGTTGATCGCGACGTCGAGCCGGTACCCGGCGCGCTCGGCCCAGCGGACGAAGGCGCGCTCGTAGGTGAACCAGCCGGCCCCGCCGCACCAGTCCGAGAGGCCGAGCGGGCGGGCCCAGGTCCGGAAGCCCATCGCCTCGCGGTCGGGGACGGGCTGCATCATGCGGCCGATCGGCTCGGGCTTGACGAGGAAGCCCTTGGCGAAGGGGCGCTCGAAGGACACGCGCGTGCCGCCGGTGTAGAGCGAGGGCCCGCCCCAGTCGTTGTAGGCGTGCCAGGTGTTGGTGGACAGGACGAGGATGGCGGGCGCGCGCGCGGCACCGGGGCGCACGACGAGGTAGGCGTCGGCGCGCTCGTCCCCGGCGGTGCAGGTGACCGCGTAGGTGCCGGAGCGCCAGTCGCGGCCGACCGGGATCTCCGCCGCGACCGGCCAACCGCACCCACTCGCCGAGGCGTCCTCCGGCGTGGGGTGGAGCCGGGCCCGCACGCGCGCGCGGTGGACGACCTCGCGCGCGGCGCCCTCGCGCGCAACCTCCACCTCGACGGTCCCGGCGTCGCTCGAGAGGTGGAGCCGAGTGGGCTCGCCCGGGGGGACGCTCGGGGGCCAGCAGTAGGCCTCGAGGGTCATCGGAACAGCGCGAGGTAGCCGGCGACGAGGATGACGACGCCCGCGACGAGCGGCGCGATGACCCAGGCGAGGCCCAGGCGGCCGCGGTAGGGGCCGAGCGTCCCCACCTTCGTGGTGGGCTTCAGGCCCGGCGGCCGGAACCGGATGCGCCGTCGCTTGCTCCCGAACACGCGGGTCAGTGTACGGAGCCGTGCGGGCGTCGTGTCGGCCCGTGTGCGGCGGCTCCGGGTAGACCGATGGGGCTGATTACATCACTTCGGATAGGTGATGTACCATGCCGGACGTGAAGCGGCTCCAGATCATGATCGAGGAGGACCTGGACGCGGCCCTCGAGCGGATGGCGCTCGAGGAGGGCACGTCGAAGGCGGCCCTCATCCGTCGGTTCGTCCGTCAGCACGTCCACCCGCTCCCGCCCCTCGAGGAGGACCCGATCTGGCAGATGGTTGGGGCGGACGACTACGAGCCGGCCGACATCGACGAGGTCGTCTACGGCCTGGCCGAGGGTCGGGAGCCGTGATCTTCGTCGACACCTCGTTCTGGGTCGCGATCCGGAACGCGCGGGACGGCCGCCACGAGGAGGCCCAAGCCATCCTGCGCCGCGTGGAGGACGCGCATCTGGTCACCTCGAACCACGTCGTCGGCGAGACGTGGACGTTCCTCCGGAGCAGGGTTGGCCACCGGAGCGCCGTGGCATGCCTCGAGGCGCTCTCGAGGTCGGCCCGGCTCCGCATCATGCACGTTCCCGAGGCGCTCGAGCAGGCCGCGCTCGGGTGGCTGCGCCGCCACGATGAGCGGAGCTACTCCTTCGTCGACGCGACGAGCTTCGCGCTCATGCGCTCGATGAAGATCAAGGACGCGCTGGCGTTCGACGGCGACTTCAGCGCGGCCGGCTTCCGCGAGCTCCGGGCCTGAGCCGAAGGA
>CAZXJB010000107.1:0-7918 GCA_964640965.1 uncultured Actinomycetes bacterium
CCCTCGCCGGGTGATGGCGGGTTGGTCGAGGCGCGCTCGGCTCACGTCATGGCCCCCTCGGGCGGCCGCCCTTCTTGATCGAGCCGCCTCGCCGCACGTCCACCATGGAGCACGTGCTCCGGATAGATGACTGGTTCCTCCCGACCCTCAACGTGGTGAAGGCACCAACCAACCCGCACCGAAAGGGGACGGAGATGACTTGACGCCGCGAGCTCCTTCATAGATGACGATAGCCGGGGTGTTCACTATCTTCATCTTGAGATGAGTGCACCAGCTGAAGCCCCAGACGAACCCCGAGGCGAGCCCGAAGCCGAAGAGCTCACACGCGGTCTGGACGGGCTGAAGCGACGCCTCGAGGAGATCATGGCCCGTCCCAAGGCCACGGCCAGGGACGCGGAGGAGGCCGCCGAGGCCGCGAGGGCGCTGGCGGACCTCCTCCGGGGCGAGGAGCGGGCGCTGCGGCTGCTCCGCGGCTCGGACGGCGCGCCGGCCGGCGACCGGGCAGCGCGGAGGCCGGGGGCCCTGCCACTCGAAGGACTCACGCTCCACGAGGCCGCCCGCCGGGTCCTCGAGGCCGCCGGGTGGCCGATGCACGTCCACGAGCTCGGCGTCCGGATCAAGGCCGGGGGATGGCGCCACCCCCGGGCGGCGCACCCTCGCCCGGACCAGATCGAGTACCAGCTCGCCGCGCGGCTGCCCCGCCACCCCGAGACGTTCAAGAGGTTCGGGCCCAACACGTTCGGGCTGACCGCATGGGGCGACGCTCCCCCCGTGCCCGAGCGCCCGAGGCCGCGCCTCGGCTTGGTCAGCGCCCGTGAGCCGTCGCCCGGCCCGGGCGCACGCTGGCTGTCCGAGCACCCCGAGGCCTGGTACGACGAGATGGTCGAGGACGAGCGGAGCTGACGGTGCTCGTGCTCGACACCGGCGTGCTCCTCGCCGCCCTCGACCGGGGAGATCCCGACCACGAGGCGTGCGCGGAGCTCCTCGCCGGGGCCACCGAGATCCTCATCGTGCCGGCGCCCATCCTGACCGAGCTCGACCACCTCCTCGCCCGGCGCCGCAAGACCGATCTGTGGCTGGCCTTCGTCGAGGACCTCGCTCTCGGCGCGTACGTGCTCCACCCCCTTTGGGTCGAGGCCGTCGCCGCGGCGGCTCGGCTCCAGGCGCGCTACGCGGACCTCGGGATCGGGTTCGTCGATGCCGCTGTGTTCCTGACCTGCGTGGAGCTCGGCGCGACGAGGGTGGCGACCCTGGACCGGCGGCACTTCTCGGCGCTGCGGACCGAGGACGGTCGGGCCCTCGAGATCGTGCCCTGAACGGAGACGCGTCGGGCCGCGGGCGCCCGCCCGGGGGTCAGTGCTCCTTGACGACGTGCCCGGTCTCGGCCACGCGCAGGTCGGTCATCCCCGAGTGCAGGCGCTCGCCCTCGACCATGACCCGGTCGTCGGCGAGGTAGCCGAGCTCGCGGAGCTTGGTGAGGACCTTCTGCAGGGACTCCTCGGGGGTCTCGACCATCGTGTCGCAGACGAGCTCGGGGTGCTCCGGCGGCTCGTAAGGGTCGTCCACGCCGGTGAAGTTCGTGATCTCGCCCGCGAGGGCCTTCTTGTACAGGCCCTTGGGGTCGCGGTTGGCCGCGATCTCCTCCACCGTGGCGTGCATGTAGACCTCGACGAAGTCCCCGATCATCGCGCGCACCCGGTCCCGCGTCTCGCGGTAGGGCGAGATCGGGCAGCAGATCGTCGCCACGCCGTTGCGGGTGAGCAGCTGCGCGACGAACCCGATCCGCAGGATGTTCGTGTCCCGGTCCTCCTTGGAGAAGCCGAGCCCCTTGCTCAGGTTCTGGCGCACGACGTCGCCGTCGAGGATCTCGGTCTTCATCCCGCGGGCCTGGAGCTCGTGGTAGAGCATCTCGGCGATCGTGGACTTGCCCGAGCCCGAGAGGCCCGTGAACCAGACCGTGAAGCCCTTGTGGTCGCACATCTACAGGAAGCTCCTCCCCACCGCCCCCTCCGGCGCCTCCAACCCGTACAGGCGCAGGATCGTCGGGCCGACGTCCACGAGGCGCAGGCCCTCGGCCTCGCCGGTCGGCTGGTCGGGCGCGCCGACCATCGCGAAGATCCCCGCGCGGTCGTGGTTGGCGCCGTCGGGACCGGTGTCGTTCTCGTAGGTGTAGATGCTGGGGTTCCCGACCGAGCCCACCGAGCGCCAGGCCAGGTCCCCGAAGTACACGATGAGGTCCGGCGCCACCCCGCGCACGTCCGGGTAGACGTCCTGAGGCTTGAACACCCTCGTGCCGAGAGGCTCGCCGTCGGGGCCGGGCATCCCCTCCAGCTTGGCGACGAGCTCGTCGCGGACCTCCTCGTACCGCGAGGGCTCGACCACGCCCTGGGGCTCGCGCCCCTTCACGTTCAGGAACAGCCGGCCGTAGTAGCCGCCATCGCCCCAGGCCACGGTCCGGCTCCAGTCGATCTCGGCCTCCTTGATCGGGATCACCCCGTCCGGCGTGCTCGCGAGCGCGAGGTAGCCCTCGCGGATCAGCCAGTCGTTGAAGCAGACGCCCCCCATCATCGGCCGGGCGCCGTGGTCGCTCATCACGATCACGACGGCGTCGTCCGGCAGGGCCTCCAGGAGCGAGCCGACCTGCTCATCCAGGAACCGGTAGTAGTCGTGGAAGGCCGTCTCGTAGGGGTTCCCCGGCTCGTGCAGGGGATGGGTCGGGTCGTGGTGCTGCCAGAAGACGTGGTGGAGCCGGTCCGGCGCGATCTCGCAGAGCATGAAGAAGTCCCAGGGCTTCTCGCGCGCCAGGCGACGGCCCACCCGGAAGCGGCGCTCGGTCATCCGGAAGACCTGGTCGAGCACCACGTCGTAGCCCGCCTTGCGGAAGTCGGGGATGTCGAAGATGTAGTCGTTGCCGGGGCCGAGCTCCTCGGCGATCTCGACCTCGAGCTCCTGCGGGTAGGCGAAGCGCTCGGCCGAGGGCGGCGTGAGGAAGCACCCGACGCGCCAGCCGGGGAAGCTCTTCGGTGGCGGGAACGAGGGCGGCACCCCGATGAGGAGCGAGCGCAGGCCCCGCTCGCCGAGCAGGTCCCACACCGCCGGCTCCTTCACGGAGCCCGAGTGGGCGATCGCGAGGCCGTCGTAGCTCGTGTCCTTGCGGTTGCGGAACCCGTAGATCCCGAGCTGACCGGGGGTCTTGCCGGTCATCGCGCAGGCCCAGGCGGGCACGGTGATCGGCGGGGTGATGCTCTCGAGCTCCCCGTGCATCCCGCGCTCCATGAGCGCGTGCAGGTTCGGCGTCTCATCCTTCAGGTCGCGGAGGAGCTGGGGCGTGCCGCAGTCCAGCCCGATGACCGCGACCCGTGGTGCGTCGGTCATCGCGTCCTCACGGGTCGGCTTCAGCGACTGGGAGCCCCGGGGGCTCCCGGTGGGTCATCCTACCAAGGCCGCCGGACCCCTCGACCTGCGATGATGGGTCGCCGTGAAGCTCCTCCGGACCGTCCTGTACGTCGAGGCCGCCGCCCTGCTCGCCTGGGCCGTGCTCGCGGGCCTCTTCCCCGCCTGGGTGACCGAGGCCCTGGGCGACCAGGTCCCGCTCGCCGAGCACGCCTGGGTGCGCCTCTCGGCCGTGCAGGCATTCGGGTTCGCGATGATGATGTGGCTCACGGCGGTCGAGATCGAGCGCCGCTGGTGGTACTCGTGGGCCTTCGTGATCACCGCCGTGGGGATCGCCCTGGTCTCGGTCTGGACGGCCGTCGCGAACCTCTTCGACGCGCGCTCCCCCCGGCTGTGGTGGTTCCTCGCCGGCGCGGCGACCCTCTCGGCGGCGGGGCTGGTCGTGGGCTTGGCGAAGACCGGGCTCGAGCGTCAGCCCGAGTGACCGGAGGCGCCCTCCGCCGCGCTCAGGTCCTCCACGCCCTCCCGGACGAACCGCGCCACCGCGAGCCAGCCCTCGGCGGCCTCGAAGTTGCCCTCGGCCACGGCCTCCGCGAAGGCCTCCGCGATCTCGGCGAGCCGACGCCGCCCGTCCATCGTGGGAGGCATCGGCACCGCGCGCGCGGACCTGAAGGCGGGCGGCGTCCCAGGTGCCAGCACGGCCCCGGATGCTACCCGTCGCAGCGGGTCAGGTGTGGGAGCCCGGGACGGTTCGATGGCCGCTCCGCTCAGTACGCGCCGCGGCGCAGGAGCACCATCGGGATGGTCTTGAGCACGATGAACAGGTCGTAGGCGAGCGACCAGTTCTCGATGTAGAAGAGGTCCCGCCGGACGTACTCCTCGAAGGAGAGCTCGCTGCGGCCGCTCACCTGCCACAGCCCGGTGATCCCCGGGGGTGCCTCGAGCCTGGCGAACTGCCACTCCTCGTAGGCCGCGACCTCCTCCGGCAGCGGCGGCCTCGGCCCGACGAGGCTCATGTCCCCGCGGATGACGTTCCAGAGCTGCGGCAGCTCATCCAGGCTCCAGCGACGGAGCCAGCGCCCCACCCGGGTGACCCGCGGGTCGTCCCGGAGCTTGAACAGGGGGCCGTCCACGTCGCTGCGGGGCCGCAGCTCGGCCAGACGCGCCTCGGCGTCGACGTACATCGAGCGGAACTTCAGCATGACGAAGGGGCGCCCGCCCTCGCCGACCCGGCGCTGGCGGTAGAGGACCGGGCCCGGCGAGTCCAGCTTGATCGCGATCGCCGCCGTCGCCCAGATCGGGGCGGTGAGGACGAGCCCGAGGCCCGCCACCACGACGTCGAAGGCCCGCTTCAGCGCCCGCTGCGAGCGGCTGAGGCGGGCGGGGCGGAGCGCGAGGGACATCACCCCACCGACGGGCTGTGCGGTGAGGCGGGAGGAGAGGACGAGGGGCAGGCTCGCGCTCACCCGGACCTCGAGCCCCTCGAGCCGGACGATCCTCGCGATCTGCTTCATCTCCTCCACCGAGACCGCGCTCGAGGCGACGACGACGCAGTCCGCCCCCTCCCGCCGCACGAGCTCCCGGAGCTCGCGGATGTGCCCCACCACGGGGACGTCCGCCTCCGGGCACGCCTCGTCCGAGGTCCGGACGAGCCCCACCGGGACGAACCCCGACTCCGGCGCCCGCATCGCGGCGGCCAGGTCGAGCGCCTCCCGGTTGGCCCCGACGATGAGCGTCCGGAAGCTGAGCAGCCCGAGCGCCCGCTCCCGGCGGATCTGCGCGTGCCACAGGCGGCGGGCGCCGAGCGTGAGCGCGAGCGCGAAGAGCCAGGTGACCGCGATCCACGAGCGGGACAGGGTCGAGTGGGACCAGAAGGCGAGGGTGACGAGCACGAGGATGCCGACCGTCAC
Source organism: uncultured Actinomycetes bacterium (assembly GCA_964640965.1). Lineage (GTDB taxonomy): Bacteria > Actinomycetota > UBA4738 > UBA4738 > HRBIN12 > HRBIN12. The sequence goes on from CAZXJB010000107.1 coordinate 5,304, forward strand.
GGCGAGGAAGACGCGTCGGAACTCCTCGGCGGCCGTGAACCGGTGCGTCTCGTAGAGCCGGAACGTGTGGAAGAGACCCGCGTTCCCGAACGGCGCGAACAGGATGATCGGCAGCAGGTCCGCGGGTCCGTGCCAGCCGAAGCGGATCCATCGACCGAGCACGAGGGCGAGCACGATGCAGGCCCCATCGGTGAGGGCCATGAGGCGATGCAGGTGCTGGTACTGGACGCGGGCCGAACCGCGGACGGCGTCCGCCCGCTCCCGCGCCGGCGCAGGGAGATCGGCGTCGAGATGCGCGCTCGCCATCTGCTCCTTCGCCTGCACGCGCCCCCCGCTCACCGGCACCTGACGGCGGCGCCCGTCGCCGCACCCGAAGCATGGGGCCGGGCGTCTCCGCGACAGGCTCCGGTGTCCCCCGATGCGCCGACAGCATATCCCGGGTGCGGCCTACGCGGGATAGGTCGAAGGACCTATCTCTGCGGCGCGGGTGCGGACGACGTCTCCCGTCCGCGGGAGCGCCACCGCCCGCGGCAGGGACGGGGGTCGCCGGGTAGGCTCGGCGAGGCGGCTTGACACAGGAGAGAGACATGGCGAGCCGGAGGCGGTGGGTGCGGTGGGGCGGCCTCGTCGCCGCCCTGCTCCTCGCGGTGCTCGCCGCCGGCGTGACCGTCGAGGCGCTGTCGGCCCGGCGTGACCTCCTCGCCGCCCGAGCAGCCCTGGAGGTCGCGCGGCGCGCGCTCGCCGAGGGCGACGCCGCGGCCGCCGGCGCCGCCCTGGCGGATGCCGAGCGCCGATCCGTGGAGGCCGAGCGCGCGGCACGCGGACCGTGGCTCCGAGCCCTCGGCTGGCTCCCGATCGCCGGACGATCGACCGACGCCATCCTCGCCCTCGCCCGCGCGAGCGGGCGCCTCGCCGAGGCCGGGCGGCTCCTCGCCTCCGCGATCCAGGGCCTCCCGGGCGGGCTCACCGCCCTCGCGCCAAGCGGCGGGCGTCTCCACCCCGATCCCTTCGTGACCCTCGGCGGGGCGGCGGAGACGGCCGCGGACCGGGTCGGCGAGGCCCGAGCGCTCCTCGCGGCCGCGCCCCACGGGTGGCTCCCCGGGCCCCTGTCGGCGGGGCTCTCCACGGCGGAGGCCGAGGCCACCCGCCTCCACGAGCAGCTCACCGACGCCGCGACCATCCTCCGGGGCGCGCCGACGCTGCTCGGCGTGGACCGGCCGCGGCGCTACTTCCTGGGCGCCCAGAACCCCTCCGAGCTCCGCGGCACGGGGGGCGTGATGGGCGCCTTCTCGATCCTCACCGTCGATCGGGGGCGCTTCTCGCTCACCCCGTTCCGGCCGATCCAGTCCCTCCCCGCACCCGACCCCTCCTCGGTCCCTGCCCCGGTCCCCGGGTACGCCGCCAACTACGACGGGTTCCGGACGGACGGCAGGTTCTGGTTGGCGATGAACCTCAGCCCCGACTTCCCCTCCGTCGCCCGGGTGCTCCTCGACGCCTACGGCGCGCTCCGGGGCGAGCAGCTCGACGGCGTGATCCTCGCCGACCCGTTCGCGCTCCGAGCGCTCCTGCAGGTGAGCGGCCCGGTCTACGTACCGCGGCTGGACCGGACGATCGGCCCGGGGACGGTCGTGCCGTTCACCACCGTCGAGGCCTACGGGCTCTACCGGGACCAGGCGACCCGCAAGCGAGCCCTGGGGGAGGTCGCGCGGGCAGCGTTCGAGCGCTTCCTCGCGGGGACAGGCGCCTCGCCCGAGGCGCTGCGGGCGCTCGCCGATGCGGCCGCCGACGGGCACCTGCTCCTGTACACGCGCGATGCCGACGTGCAGGCAGGCCTCGAGTCGCTCGGCGCGGGCGGGGCCCTCCGAGCCGAGGGACGCGACCTGCTCGCCGTGGTCGAGAACAGCGCGGGCGGGACGAAGCTCGGTGCGTTCGTCGATCGGCGGGTGGAGGTCGCGATCGAGCTCTGGCCGGAGGGGGCGACCGAGACGACGACGGCGCTCCGACTCACGAACCGCACGCCCGCCTCCGGCCTGCCCCGGTACGTCGTCGGCCCGCGACCCGGGTTCGCGGCCGAGGGCGAGGCGGTCCAGCTGGTCTCGTTCTACTGCGGGTCCGGCTGCCGGCTGGAGTGGGCCCGCCGGGACGGCGAGCCCATCGCCGTCTGGGCCGGGAACGAGCTCGGCCTCCCCTTCTTCCGCGACTACTTCGCGACGCCGAGGGGGACGACCTCCGAGGTCACGCTCCGCCTGTACCGGCCCTCGGTCTGGACCGGCGGACCCACCGGGGGGGTCTATCGACTCCGGTTGCTGAACCAGGTGACGCTGCGCCCGACCCAGGTCGAGGTCCGCGTCCGCGCACCCGAGGGGATGCGCTTCACCGACGCGAGCCCGGGCGTTGCGCTCGACGGGAACCTCGCTCGGTGGTCCGGCACCCCGAGTCGGATCCTCGACCTCGAGCTCCGCTTCGCGCCGCCACCCCTCGAGCGGTGGTGGCGGGCCCTCACGTCCTGAGCGCGCACGCGGGCCGACCGGCTCCCGCTCCCTGGGCCGGCGCTCCGCGTCGGCCGCCGGCCGCTACGCGGCGGCCCGCGCCCGACGCCGTCCGGCCACGATCAG
>CAZXJB010000108.1:0-7497 GCA_964640965.1 uncultured Actinomycetes bacterium
CGGGGAGGCGAGGGAAAGGGGAGCAGGCCTACTGCCTATTGCGGAACGCTACTTCAGGTGTGGAAGAGCCAGTCGATCGAGCGCTCGAAGCGCCGCCGCAGCTCGGCGAGCAGCCGCGGGTGCCGGGCGAGCGTCGGGTCCCGCTCGATGAGGGCGAACGCCCGCGCCCGCGCGCGCGTGACGAGCTCGAGGTCCTCCGGCAGGCGCGCGAGCCGCAGGTCCGGCATGCCGGACTGGCGGACGTCGAAGAGCGTGCCCTCGCCGCGCAGCCGAAGGTCCTCGTCGGCGAGCTCGAACCCGTCGGTCGTCCGCTCCATGGCCGCGAGGCGTTGCGCGGCCTCCTCGCTCCGGCCGCCCGAGCCGTCGAACAGCACGCACGTGCCCGGGTGCTCCCCCCGGCCGATCCGGCCGCGGAGCTGGTGCAGCTGCGCGAGGCCGAACCGCTCGGCGTTCTCGACGAGCATCACGGTGGCGTTCGGCACGTCGACGCCGACCTCGACGACGGTGGTCGAGATCAGCACGTCGTGCTCGCCGGCCCGGAAGGCCTCCATCACGCGCTCCTTCTCGGCCGGGCGCATCCGCCCGTGCAGCAGCGCGAGCGAGAGGTCGGGGAAGATCTCCTCCGCCAGGCGCCGCGCCTCGGCCTCGGCGGCGCGGACCTCGGTCTTGTTCGCCTCGTCGATCGCGGCGCAGACGACGAAGGCCTGGCGCCCGGCCCGCACCTCGCGCCGCACGAGCTCGTAGGCCTCCTCGCGCTCGCGCGGGGTCCGCGCGACGATCGTGCGGACCGGCTCGCGGCCCCGGGGCATCTCGTCGAGCATGACCACGTCCAGGTCGCCGTAGTAGGTGAGCGCCAGCGTCCGCGGGATCGGCGTGGCCGTCATGATCAGCACGTCCGGCGAGGAGCCCTTGCCCTTCAGCGCCATCCGCTGGTGCACCCCGAAGCGGTGCTGCTCGTCGATGACCGCGAGCGAGAGGTCCGCGAACCGGACCCCCTCCTGCACGAGCGCGTGGGTCCCGACCACGAGGTCGACCTCGCCGCGAGCGATCCCCTCCAGGATCCGCTCCCGGTCCCTGCCGGTCACGCCGGCGGTCAGGAGGGCGTAGGTGAGCGCGGGCCGCTCGCGCTCCGGCCCGCCGAAGAGGGAGGGCTGGGCCGGATCCGCCCCCGCCTCGCGCGCCACCCGCAGGGAGGGCGCGGCCCCGAGCGGACCGAGGAGGGCGGTCATCGAGCGGAAGTGCTGGCCCGCGAGCACCTCGGTCGGGGCCATGATCGCCGCCTGGTGGCCAGAGGCGATCGCCACGAGGGCGGCGTACAGCGCGACGAGCGTCTTGCCCGATCCCACGTCCCCCTGGAGCAGCACGTTCATCGGCCGGGGGCGGGCCATCGCGGTCCGGATCTCCGTCATCGCCCGGCGCTGCGCGCCGGTCGGCTCGAAGGGGAGCGAGCCGAGGAAGCGCTCGAGGAGCGCCGGGTCGGGCTCGTGGCGGACCCCGACCTGCTCGGCCTCGACCCGGTGCTTGCGGAAGGCCACCCCGAGCTCGAGCACGAACAGCTCGTCGAACTTCAGGCGCCGCTCAGCCGCGGCGAGCTCCTCCTGGGAGGTTGGGAAGTGGATCGCCCGCAGGGCCGCGTCGAGCCCGAGGAGCCCCTCGGCGCGGACGATCTCGGGGGGCAGCGGGTCGGGGATCCGCGGCAGCCGCTCGAGCGCCCGGTGGATCAGCTCGCGGATCGTGCGGGTCGAGACCCCCTCGGTCGCCGGGTGGATCGGCGTGATGCGTCCGGTGTGGACGAGATCCGCCTCCTCCCCGCGCAGGATCTCGACCTCCTGGTTCGCGAGCTGGAGGTGACGCCCGCGTCGCTGCACGATCCCCCAGGCCGCCACCTCGTACCCCTTCCGGTAGACCCGAGCGATCCACGGCTGGTTGAAGAAGACGAGGTCGAGGTAGCCGGTGCCGTCCCAGACCTCCACCGTCACGACGGCCATCCGCGGACGGTGCCTGGCCGCGCGGCTCTCCACCGAGCGGACCCGACCGACGACGGTCGCCGCCTGCCCGATCCGCAGGTCCCCGATCCGCTGCACCCGCGAGCGGTCGATGTGGCGGCGCGGGTAATGGTGGAGGAGGTCCGCGACGGCGCGGATCTGGAGCCCCTCGGCCAGAGCCTCGTGGGCCGGCGGGCCCTTCTCGCGCACCCCCATCCGGCGGCTCGCGATGCGGCGGTCGATCTCCAGGACGGGATCCGACAGCCTCAGCGCCATCGCTCCGGAACAGGTCGGCCCACGGCTCGGTTCTACCATGGCGGCATGCCGATCCACCGCCTCGCCCTCGCGCTCGTGCTGCCGGCGCTCCTCGCCGGGGCCTGCGCGCGCTCGGGGCCGGTCTCGGGCGCCGCCCCGGACCCAGCGGCGATCCTCGCGGCGGCCCCCGCCGACCTCCCGGACGCGGACTTCGCCGCGTACCTCGCGGTGCTCGAGCACGCCCGCGGCGCCCCCCTCGTCGTGAACGTCTGGGCCTCCTGGTGCGGGCCGTGCCGCGAGGAGGCGCCCGACCTCGCGCGCGTCGCGGCGGCCTACGAGGGCCGGGTGCGGTTCCTCGGCATCGACGTGCTCGACGCCCGACCGAGCGCGAGGGCCTTCATCCGCGATTTCGGCTGGCCCTACCCCAGCGTGTTCGACCCGGCCGGTCGGATCCGGGACCGCCTCGGCGTCGTCGGTCAGCCGGTGACGCTGCTGTACGACGCGGAAGGCGACCTCGTGGAGACCCACGTCGGGCCGATCACCGCCGAGCAGCTCTCGGCCGAGCTCGACCGGCTCCTCGCCGCGTAGCCCCGCCGGCGCCCGGGCGTCTGCTACCCTGGTCGGCGCCATGGCAGCCGTGTGCGACATCTGCGGGAAGCGGCCGTTCTTCGGCATGCAGGTCTCCCACTCCCACCGCCGGACCAAGCGCCGGTGGGACCCGAACGTGCAGCGCGTCCGGGCGATCGTGAACGGGACGCCCCGCCGGATCTACGCCTGCACGAGCTGCATCAAGGCCGGCAAGGTCCAGCGCGGCTGAGCCGCGCGAGCGCGCCGACGCCCCCTCGGGATAGGCTTGCGCAGGACCCATCCGAAGGAGGCGTCGATGCGCAGCCGTTCCGCCCTCGCGCTCGTCCCGCTGCTCGCGCTCGTCTTGCTCGCGCCGCCGGTCGGCGCGGCCTCCGTCACCGACCCCGACGACGTCGGGGGCAAGCTCGACCTCGCGACCGTCTCCGCGCGCAAGGCCGACGCGCTCGCGCCCCTCAAGATCCGCATCACGACCTACGAGAGCTGGGCCGCCCGCCTGCTCCGGGCATCGGGCCGCAACCGGGTGGTCGTCCTGTTCAACGTCGACACCGATCCCCAGAAGGAGTACCGCGGGGTCATCGTGTACGTCGAGGGCGACCTGGTGATGCTCATCAGCGGGCAGGGCTCGAGCTTCGAGCCGCTGCCCGTCCGGCACCCGAACGGCCACACGCTCCGAACGGTGGTCCCGGGGGAGTCCCCGCCGAACCCCGACAACCCCGACACGCCGGTCCGCATCGCGGTGCGCTCTCGGTCCTTCGACGAGGGCGACTGCGTCGAGGGCTGCCGCGACCGGGCGCCGAACGGCGGCTGGGTCGCCGCGAGCCCGTAGCCGGTCCCCCGACGCGCGAGGGGGGCCGGACCACCCGACCCCCCTGCTCGCGTGTGCGCCGGCCTACCGCTGCGCGTACATCGCGTCCTGCGCGTACCCGTCGTGGGGCGCGAGCGTGTAGAAGTCGACCTGCGGCGACGTCGCCCAGCGGTTCAGGCCGGTCCAGGTGACGTGGATCGTCCCGTCCGGCCCGACGTCCAGGCCGGTGTAGTCGCCATGGAAGACGTTGCAGTCCTTGCCCTCCGCCGCTCCGACGACGTCATCCGTGTAGCCCGCGGGACCGCAGACGGCGGGCCACCTCACCTGCGGCACGTACTGACCCGCCCAGTGGGTCACGGAGACGTCGATGTGCTCGTCGGGGCCGAGAGCGTCCAGGCTCGAACCGTCCCACAGCACGTGCTGGAAGGCGTCGGCCGGGGCCGCCCCGGTGTCGCGGTCCCAGGCCACGACGAGCGTGCCGTCGGGCATGAAGTCCGCCCAGGGGAACCATTCGTGGATGCCCTCGCCGGGGGAGACGGGTTCCCGGCCGCCCCACGTCTCGCCGCCGTCGAACGACTCCACCACGTACACGTCCGTGTCCGAGTCCGGACCAGCACCGCAGGGGTCGTAGTTCGGCGCCGTGCCGATGCTGAGCCCGCCCGTCGCCGTCAGGAAGCAGTAGGAGTCGGTCGGGGCGTTCGGGTTCGGCGTCCCCCGGTCGGCGAAGACGACCGCGACGTGCTCGGGGTCGGTCGGATCCACCGCGATGTTCCCCGCCGGGGTCCACCGGAGCTGGTGACCCCAGATCGTCTGGCGCCGGATGACCGAGAACGGCATGTCCGCGTACCCGTCCTCCAGCTGGACCACCGGCACCGGGTCGGACCAGGTCCGGCCACCGTCCCGCGAGCGCACCACCATGATCTGGGCGTCGAAGAGGTCGCCCGCCTCCCACGCCGCCTCGTTCTGGTAGTTGTGGAAGTGCACGTAGACCGTGCCGTCGGAGGCGACCACCGGGTAGGAGAACTGATCCTCATCGCAGACGCCGGCGGGGCCGGTCTCCTGCCACGTGCAGCTCGGGTGCGAGCCCGAGATCTCGCGCGATGCCGACCACGTGAGGCCACCGTCGTCCGAGTACTTGAGGAAGATCGGCGAGGCCACGTAGCTGCCCTGGACCCCGTTGATGAACTTCGTCGCGGTGACGTAGATCCGGCCGTAGTAGGGCGAGTCGGGGTTGTTGTCGACCGCGATGAACTCCTTGTCCCAGAAGACCGCGTTCGTCGCCGGGCCGATCCCCGCGCCGGTCCCCTTGAACACCACGACCGGCGCGCTCCAGGTCACGCCCCCGTCCGTCGATCGGCTCACCGTGACGTTGCCGGCCGCGACCCACGGGCCGCCCTGGCCGCCGACGTTCCCGAGCTGAGCCATGAGCGCGACGTCGTGCTTCGCGTCGAACGCGGGCGCCGGGTCGCCGTTCCCGTTCCCGCTCCCCATCGGGATCTGGCCGTCGATCCAGGTCTTGCCCCCATCGAAGGAGGTGAAGAACCCGGTCGGCACGAGCGCCTGGCGGGCGCCGGTGCTGTTGTTGAAGCGGTAGTAGTAGTCGTTCGAGCCCGCGAGCAGGTGCTCAGGGTCCTCGGGGTCCGCCGCGATCGCGATCTCGTTGTCCGGCGCGTAGTCCTGCCCGAACAGCGTCGTGTTGCAGCTCATGTCGACCGCATCGCCCTCGGTCGGGTCGGCCCCCGCCTCGTTGCCGTCGCAGCGGAACCGCTCGATCTGACGAACGCTGAACGTGCCCCCGTCCAGCCCCGGCAGGTCGTACTCCCGCGGCGCGGGCAGGAGCTTCATCGCGATGAGCCGCGAGGTGTTGAACGGCCGATCCCGGCCCGACGACGGCCCGGCCAGGCCCACCAGGACGAGCGCCGAGACGCCCAGGATCGCCAGGACACGCCTCATGCGACCACCCCCCTCTCGGTCGGTGACAGCACGACCCTACCCCCGATGCGCGGATCGAGCGTCGTCGGCCGAGGGGCCGGGGATCAGCCCCGGGGTGGGACCGTGAGAGGGGCGGCGCGCTGGTCCGCCGGCAGGCGGCGGGCCACGCCGCGGGCGGTCTCCACGGCGGAGGCCAGCACGTCGCACAGGAGCCGGGCCCCGACGCCCTTGATGAGGTAGCAGAGCGCGCCGATCGACTCGGCCTCGCGCTCGAACCCCTCCTCGTCGTAGGCGGAGAGCATGACGACCTGGATCTCCGGGTGGCGGGCGCGGATCTCGGCCGTCGCCTGGATGCCGTCCATCTCGGGCATCCGGACGTCCATGAGGACCACCTCCGGAGCGCGCTGGTCGGCGAGGCGCACGGCCTCGAGCCCGTTCGCGGCCTCCCCCACGACCGCGAAGCCGTAGCCCTCCAGGAGCTCCCGCAGGGCCTCGCGCACGAGCTGGTCGTCGTCGGCGATGAGGACGCGCCCCGGCCCCGGCGGGCCCTCCGGCCCGTCGACCTCACCCCGGCGGGTTTCGGCGCTCTGCACCATCACACCCACTGATTCGGCATCCAGGCAGCGTCCTGAAGGTGGGAGAACCCCGGTTCCGCCCTGCGGTCATCCCGCAGCGTCCGCGGACGCCGGGGGGATCGCCCACAGGGGGTCCACCGGTCCGATCCCTCCGCCGAGGGCGAGGGCGTGGCGGATGGCCTCGGTCACGAAGGCCTTGCCCGCCCGCACGGCCTCGAGGAGCTCGAGCCCGAGGGCGAGGTGCGCGGCGATCGCCGAGGAGAGCACGCAGCCGGTCCCGTGCGTGTGGCGCGTCGGGAGCCGCTCGCCCCGGATCCACTCCAGGCGCTCGCCGTCGAAGAACAGGTCGTCGGAGGCGGGCGAGCCCTCGAGGTGTCCTCCCTTCACGAGCGCCGCACGGGCCCCGAGCGCGACGATCGCCCGCGCGGCCCGCTCCATCTCCCCGGGGGTGCGGACCGGCTCGCCCACCAGCCCCGAGGCCTCCGGGAGGTTGGGCGTGACGAGGGTCGCGAGCGGCAGGATCCGGCGCCGAAGCGCCTCGACGGCGTCCGGCGCGAGGAGCGCGTGCCCGTGCTTGGAGACGAAGACCGGGTCGACGACGAGGTTCGGGATCCCGGTCTCGGCCACCGCCTCCGCCACGGCCTCGACGATCGCGCGCGAGGCGAGCATGCCGGTCTTGGCCGCGTCCACCCCGATGTCGGTCGCCACCGCCCGGATCTGCTCGCCGACCGTCCCCGGCGAGAGCTCCTCGTAGCCGCTCACGCCGAGCGTGTTCTGGACCGTCACCGCCGTGATCGCCGTCATCCCGAACACGCCGAGGGCGCTGAAGGTCTTCAGGTCCGCTTGGATCCCGGCGCCGCCGCCGGAGTCCGATCCGGCGATCGTGAGCGCCCGAGCGCGGGGCGGTCGCGGAGAGGTCGCGTCGTCCACCAGCTCAGCCACGGGCGAAATGGTCCCATCCGACGGGCGCGAGTGGGGCCTCCCGCCCTTCCTCGTCGACCCCGGCCAGGCCCGAGCCCGCGACGATCCGCCCGATCTCGGCGAGGGGCACCCCGAAGCGTTCGTCCAGGGCCTCGCGCGCCGGCCCGACCGCCTCCGGCGGCAACGTCGCGAGGAGCTCGTAGTCCTCGCCCCCGCCGAGCGCGAGCGCGAGCGCGTCGACCCCGAGCGTCTCGGCGCCGGCGGCCAGGGCCGCCGCCACGGGGACGCGGGCGAGCTCCACCCGGGCTCCGACCCCGCTCGCGCGGCACAGGCGGGCGAGGTCCTTCGCGAGCCCGTCCGAGATGTCCATCATCGCGCTCGCCCCCGCCTGGGCCAGGGTGCGGGCCTCGCCGACCCGCGCCACCGGCCGGGCGAG
>CAZXJB010000109.1:0-7334 GCA_964640965.1 uncultured Actinomycetes bacterium
CTGCGCCCGGGCGCGCCGGCGGAGGCGCGGAGCGGCCCTCCGCGGCGGCCCCGCCCGCGAAGCCGCCCCGCACACGGGAGGAGCCGGAGACCCAGCGGACGCGGGCGCAGCCGGTGGTGGGCGCGGGGACGGCGGCCGTCGACGTCGCGATGATCCGCGCCAACTGGCAGGGGCTCATCGCCCAGCTGCGCTCGGCGGGCAAGGCCGTGCTCCCCTCGTTCCTCGAGATCGCGACGCCGGCGTCCTTCGACGGCGAGACCCTCGAGCTCGTCTTCCCCCCGGACCGGAAGTTCGGGGTCGCCAAGGTCGAGGAGCGGGAGGGCGAGCTGCGCGAGGCCCTCGTCGCCGTCTTCGGCATCTCGCCGAAGATCCGCTGCGTGGTCCGCGAGCCGGTCGTCGCCGAGGCGGTCGAGGACGACCCGCCGCTCTCGGAGGCCGAGGCGCTCGCGCGGCTCGCGGCCGAGCTCGGCGCCAAGCCCGTGACCGAGGACGGGTCCTAGGTGTACGAGGGGCCGATCCAGGACCTGATCGACGAGCTCGCCCGGCTGCCGGGGATCGGGCCGAAGTCCGCCCAGCGCCTGGCGTTCCACCTGGTGAAGGCTCCGCCGGAGGAGGCCAAGCGCCTCGCCGAGGCGATCCTGCGCGCGAAGGAGCGCATCTCCTTCTGCGTCGAGTGCGGCAACGTGGCCGAGGGGGAGCGCTGCCGGATCTGCCGCGACCCGGGCAGGGACCCGACCATCCTGTGCGTGGTCGAGGAGCCGAAGGACGCCGCGACGATCGAGAAGGCCGGGGTCATCAAGGGCCGGTACCACGTGCTCGGCGGCGCGATCAGCCCCCTGGACGGGATCGGGCCGGAGGACCTGCGGGTGCAGGAGCTGCTCGAGCGGGTCGAGCGGGACCACGTCACCGAGGTCATCATCGCCACGAACCCGAACCTCGAGGGGAACGCCACCGCGATGTACGTGGCGGGGCTGCTGAAGCCGCTCGGGGTGCGCGTGACGCGCCTGGCGAGCGGGCTGCCCGTCGGCGGCGACCTCGAGTACGCCGACGAGGTCACGCTCTCGCAGGCCCTCGAGGGCCGCCGCGAGATGTAGGCACCGTGCCGTTGCTCCCTCCGGCACCTCTGGGAGCTCGCGCTGCGCCCTCAGATGGGGCCGCGTCCTTCGGTCGGCAGGGTGAGTTCCTCCTTGTGCCGCCCTCCGGGGCCGGAGGCGGCCTGCGCCTGCGCGCGCTTGGAGGAGATTCTGCGGTGAGCGACTGAAGCCCGTCCAAGGCCTCCTGTTCACTCAGGCCCGGGTGCGCCTGCGCGGCCTCTTCGTTGATTCCCCGGAAGCTCGGGCTCCGATCCCCGGAAGCATCGACCGTGTTTCGTCGGCTTGACATCTCCGGGGGGGATTCAAGATGGCAGTGCCAAGAGAAGCAGCACCTTCGAGGGGTGGCACATGCCTCGGAGAAGGATGCTTCAGGCGGTGTCTCTCGCGTTCGCCATCGTGTTGGCGCCGATGGTGCCGGTTCAAGGTGCACCTGCGGACTGCTCGGCCGGTGGATACGGTCGGCACCAGTGGGGTGTGTTGCGCCAAGCGAAGGCGAAGGTGAGCGGGTCACAGGCAAGTATCGAGGTGAGGCGCGCGGATCTCTGCGACCCGCGTGATGATGCGGTCGGTGTTGCGGGCGTGGTCACGCTGCGGCCGCCGGGCGCCGAGAGCGCTGATCGCTTCGCGCGAGCGGGGTGGCAGCGCGTGCGGTACGCCGATGGCTCGTTGGGGCCTCGGGCCGCGTTCGCAGACTGGTTTCACGACGGGCAATGGGGTTACGTGCGGCTGTGGGAGCTGACCCTTGGCGACGTCAGCAAGTACAAGGTGACGTGGAAGAACAACGAAGACGGTAAGATCCACCTCGCTTTCTGCAACGCGGACGGGAGCGCATGCCAGGAGCCGCAGACGCGAGACGGCGTGTTCAGCACCCCGTTCGACCCCGGTCAGGCATGGAGCGACATCAACGGGTGGGTCGCCGCGTGGACGACCCACGTGGGCGTAGATCTCCCCGGGACGGTTGACGACAAGGCTAACTATCGACAGATCATGTTCCGCCAGGGGACTGGCGCATGGCAGACGTGCGCGACGACCGCCTGCCGCCTACCTCCGGAGTTGCGGGGTTGCAGGGACGCGGTGGAGCGGTACCACTTAGTGAAGGTCGATGATTCGCACATGAGGACGTGGACAGATCCGCTGTGACCGTGCAGGTGGTGAGAACGATGCGGCGGATGGCGAAGCTGGTCGCCTTGGTCGCAGCGCTCGGCGCCATGCTGGTCGGGCTGGCGTACGCGACGACGGACGGGAGCGACCCGCTCGCGGGGGGGCACGGTGCAGAGCACCATCGACGTGTACATCCCCGCGGGGGCTGCCGAGGGCGGTCTCCTCCTCGAACCCCCTCCCGAGGGGTTCGAGCCGTGGGTGAGCGCCGAGGGAGCGGAGAGGATCGCCGCGCGCGAGCTCTGGCTTCCCGACCACGGATCGCTGGTCCCGGTGCTCGCGCTGTACTCCAGCGCGGCCCGGCCGGTCGATGCCGAGGGGCAGCCCGTCGGGCCGCTCCTGCACCAGGACGTCCCGGTCTGGTACATCGAGATCCCCTCGGAGCTCGTGTTCGCGGCCGGGGAGGCGTGGTACGCGCAGGCCGGCTTCGAGGCGGAGCAGGCGCGGGCCCGCGGGATGGTCGCGACCGGCTCCATCGTGGTGGACGCGTGCACCGGTGAGCTGGGCCCGGCGTACCTGGGCGTCCGCTCGGCGCAGGAGGCGGGGGACCTCGGGGTGACGATCTCCCACGGCCTCTCCGATCTGTCCTTCGCCCACGAGCATCGGGACCCGGCCTGCCCGACCGGGCATACCTGGCGGCCTGACTGGCTGGGTCCCGCGCAGGGCTGAGCCCCGCCCGGTCCGTCGGACCGGCTCAGGCGGCGCGGCGGCGACGGAGCCGGCGGACGACGAGCCACGCGACCGCCGCGAGGACCAGGATCGGGACGAGGTAGCCGAGCCCGACGATGGTCCCGGCGATCACGCCGAAGAACCCGGCGATCGCCCGCTGGACGGCGCGCGGGATGCTCGGGTTGCGGATCTCGGTCTCGAGCGCGGCGCCCTCCTCGCGCAGCTGCAGGCGGATCGTCGCGAACGCGACGCGGCCCTCGAGGAGCGAGATGGCGCCCTGGAGCTCCTCGATCCGAAGCTGCGTGTCGTCGAGCGCGTTCTGCACGCGGATCGTCTGCTCGATCGTCGTGGCCCGCTCCATGAGGCCGAGGAGGACCGCGCGGCGGGCCTTCGCGATCCGCAGGCGGGCCCCCAGGTCCACGTGCTCGGCCGTCACGTCCTCGCCCCGGATGGTCTGGACCTCGACCTCGCCCAGGGCTCGGAGCTCGCGAAGGACGGCGGCGAACCGCGGAGCCGGCACGCGCATGACGATGGAGCCCGAGCGCTCGCGCCCGCTCGAGGTCTGCACGAACCCGCCGTAGCGCTCGGCCACGTCCTGCGCCTCGGCGAACCGCTCCTCGAAGGCATCGACCGGCACGACGAGGGAGAGGCTCGCCGTCCTGATCACCTTCGTGAGGTCGCCTCCCGGGATCAACCCCAGTCCTCGCTCGGCCGTCTCGCCCCCGCCGCCCGGAGCCGGGGAGGCGCCGGGGAGCGGTGCGAGGGCGGGCCTGTTCGGCCCGTACCACTGGTCGCTCGCCGTCTCGGGGGAGAGGGCGCGCTCGCTGGGGGCGCTCCCCGCGCCCCCTGTGCCGAGCGGGGTTCCCCGCGTCACGAACCACCCGAGCCCCGCGGCGGCGACGAGCACGCCCGCGGTCCCCGCCGCGACGAGCGCGCGGAGCGAGCGCGGCCGACGAGGTCCCAGGGGTCGTCGCGTCCGGCGCCGAGCGGTCGCCTCGCGGGCGGCCGCGTCGAGGAGGTCCTCGCGGATCTGCTCCAGGTACCCGATCATCTGCCTCAGCTCCCCTCATCGAGGCCGCCCGCCGCGAGCTCGCGGGTCAGGCGCTTCAGGCCTCGGCTCACCCGGGCCCGCGCCGTCTCCTCGGAGATCCGCAGCGCCTCGGCCACCTCGCGGTAGCTCCGGCCCTCGATGACCCGCAGCGAGAGGGCCTCGCGCTGCTCCTCCGACAGGAGCCCGAAGGCCTGGGCGATGGCCCGCCCGACCCGCTCGAAGTCGATGAGCTCCTCGATCCGCTCGTAGTCCTCGGGGGAGACGTGACGCTCGGGCATCCCGAGCCGGCGCCGGGCCCGGGCGTCCACCGCGCCGGTGCGGAAGTACCGGGCGAGCAGGTGCCGGGCGATCCCGTGGAGCCATCCCGTGACGCCGAGCCCGCGGTCCCGGAACCGCCGCCGCGAGGCGAAGGCCTCCGCGAAGGTCTCCGCCACGAGCTCGGCCGCCGCCTCGGCATCGAGGGTCCGTCGGGCGAAGTACCGCAGGAGGGTCTCGGCGTGCCGCTCGTACAGCGCGCCGAACGCCTCCGGCTCGTCCCAGGACAAGACGAGGAGCTCGACGTCGTCCAGCTGTCCGTACAGGGCGGCCCTCCTTGGGCTCCTCGGCCCGAGCGTCTTCCTCCCAACCGGATGATGCCGCTTCGGGTCCGATCCGTGACGGCCCGTGTAGGCTCCGGCCGGCATGAGCGCTCATCCGATGGCGGAGGCCCTGGAGGGGTTCCCGCGGCAGGTCGCCCGCACCCGCGGGTTCTCGCTCGGCCTGCCGCGGTCCTTCACGGTCGCGCCGGACGGCTCGCGCGTGGTGTTCCTGCGCTCCAAGGCTGGGGACGACCCCGTCACCTGCCTGTGGGTGCTCGATCCGGCGAGCGGGGAGGAGCGGTGCGTCTTCGACCCGCGCACGCACGGCCTCGAGGGGGAGGAGGACCTCTCGGAGGCGGAGCGCGCCCGCCGCGAGCGCGTGCGCGAGCGCGCCGGCGGCGTCACCGCCTACGCCGCCGACCGCGAGGTGCGCCGGCTCGTCTTCGCGGTCTCGGGCCGTCCGTACGTCGCCGACCTCGTCGAGGGGTGGGTCGACGAGCTCACGGTCCCGGGCACGGTGGACGACCCGCGCCTGGATCCCACGGGGCGGCGGGTCGCCTACGTGGTCGAGGGGGCGCTCCACGTCCGCGACCTCGAGGGGAGCAACCGCGTGCTGGCGGGCGAGGACGACCCCGACACCTCCTGGGGGCTGCCGGAGTTCATCGCGGCCGAGGAGATGCGGCGGCTGCGGGGGCACTGGTGGTCGCCGGACGGGCGGTACCTCGCCGCGACGCGGGTCGACGAGCGCCGGGTGCGCACCTGGTACCTCTCGGATCCCACCGACCCGGCCGCCCCGCCGCGTCCCGTCCGGTACCCGCAGGCCGGGACCGAGGACGCCGACGTCCGCCTGTTCGTGTTCGACGTCGCGACGGGCTCGCGCACCGAGGTCGAGTGGGACCGCGCGGCCTTCCCCTACCTCGCGCGCGTCCTCTGGGACGAGCCGGGGCCGCTCACGCTCCTCGTGCAGAGCCGCGACCAGCGGCGGGTGCGGGTGCTCGAGGCCGACCATGAGCGCGGCACGACCTCGCTCCTCGCCGAGCTCGAGGACCCGCGGTGGTTCGACCTGCCGGAGGACGCCCCGCGGCGCCTGGCCGACGGCCGCCTGGTGATGGTCGTCCCGGACGCCGAGGCCGACACGTACCGCCTCACCGTGGACGGCGAGCCCGTGACCCCGCCCGGCCTGCAGGTGCGGGAGGTGGTCTCGGCCGGGGAGGGCGTGCTGTTCCGCGCCTCCGAGGACCCGACCGAGGTCCACCTCTGGCGCTGGACGCCGGAGCGGGGGGCCGAACGCCTCACGCACGAGCCGGGGGTGCACGCCGGGGCCGAGGGCGGGGGGCTCCTCGTCGTGAGCTCGGCCACGCCGGCCGCGCCGCTGCCCGAGATCGCGGTGCTCGCGGGGGAGCGGGAGGTCGCGCGCGTCGCGTCCGCGGCCGAGACCCCGGTCGTTGAGCCCTCGCCGATCCTGCTGCGCCTGGGCGAGCGGGGGCTCCGCGCCGCGCTGCTGCTGCCCGGCGGACGCGAGCCGGACGCGCCCCTGCCCGTGGTGCTCGACCCCTACGGCGGGCCGGGACCGTTCGCGAACCGGGTCGTGGCGAGCGCGGGGGCCTTCCTCGCCTCCCAGTGGGTCGCCGATCACGGGTTCGCGGTCCTCGTCATCGACGGCCGAGGGACGGACGGCCGGGGTCCGGCCTGGCACCGAGCGATGCACCGGGACTTCACGGTCGCCCTCGAGGACCAGGTCGAGGGGCTGCACGTGGCGGCCGAGCGGTTCGGGTTCCTCGATCTCTCCCGCGTCGGGATCCGGGGGTGGTCCTTCGGCGGGTACCTCGCCGCCCTCGCGGTGCTCCGGCGTCCGGACGTCTTCCACGCGGCCGTGGTCGGTGCGCCCGTCACCGACTGGCGGCTGTACGACACCCACTACACCGAGCGGTACCTCGGCCACCCCGGGGTCGACCCCGAGCCGTACGAGCGCTGCTCGATCGTCGCCGACGCGCCGCGCCTCGCGCGGCCGATGCTGCTCATCCACGGTCTCGCCGACGACAACGTGTACGTCGCGCACACCCTGCGCCTGGCCGCGGCCCTGTTCGAGGCGGGGCGGTTCCCGGAGCTCGTCCTGATCCCGTCGGCGACGCACCTCACGCGCGACGTCGCGGTGACCGAGAACCTCCTGCGGGTGCAGCTCGACTTCCTGCGGCGCCACCTGCTCGGGACCTGAGCGCTGCCTTGCTACGCTTGGCCGAGGCGAGATCGGCGGGCGGTTGGAGCGGAGGACGCGGTGGGGATCATCGTCCAGAAGTACGGGGGGACCTCCGTCGGCACCCCCGAGCGGATCCAGGCCGTCGCCGACCGGATCGTCCGCACGCGCGAGGCGGGCCACGACGTCGTCGTGGTCGTCTCGGCGATGGGCGACACCACCGACGAGCTGCTGCGGATGGCCTACGAGGTCGCGGCCGTCCCCGAGCCGCGCGAGCTCGACATGCTCCTCACCGCCGGCGAGCGGATCGCGATGTCGCTGCTCGCGATCGCCGTGTGCGCGCGCGGGTGCCGCGCCGCCTCCTACACGGGCTCCCAGGCGGGCATCATCACCGACACCCACCACGGCGCCGCGAAGATCATCGAGATCCGGCCCCGGCGGATCATCGAGTCCCTGCAGAGCGGCAACGTCGTGATCGTGGCGGGGTTCCAGGGCCTGTCGACGAGCTACGACATCACCACCCTCGGCCGCGGGGGCTCGGACACGACGGCGGTGGCGCTCGCCGCGGCGCTCGAGGCTGAGGTCTGCGA
>CAZXJB010000110.1:0-7211 GCA_964640965.1 uncultured Actinomycetes bacterium
CCGATCGCGGCGCGGCCCGCGGCGCGCGCCCTCGGGGCGCCGTTGCGCGCGCTCGGGGTGCCGGGGCGGCTCGGCCGGGAGAACGCGATGCGCAACCCACGGCGGACGGCCGCCACGGCCTCGGCCCTCATGATCGGCCTCGCGCTCGTGTCGATGGTCACGGTGCTGAGCGCCTCGCTCAAGGCCTCGTTCACGGCGGCCCTCGAGGAGACCCTCCGCGCCGACCTCACCGTGACCTCCTCCTCCCTCCAACCGTTCAGCCCAGAGGTGGCCGCCCGCATCCGCGCCCTCCCCGAGGTCGCCGCCGTCGCCGAGTTCCGGCAGGGCCTGTTCCGGTTCCGCGGTGAGACCCTCCTCCTCACGGCGGTCGACCCGGCGACGATCGAGCGCGTGGCCACCCTCGATCCGCGCGAGGGCTCCGTGGCCTCCCTCGCGCAGGGGCGCCTGCTCGTCTCCTCCGACCTCGCCCGGGAACGAGGGCTCGCGGTGGGCGATCCCGTCACGCTCACCTTCCCGGGCACCGGGCCCGAGCGGCTCGTCGTCGGTGGTCTGTACGGGGAGGACCGGCTCGTTGGGGACTGGGTGATCTCGCTCGAGACCTTCGAGCGGCTCTACCCCGAGCAGCTCGACACGTACGTGCTCCTCACGGGGGCGCAGGGCGTGAGCCCGCGGGCGCTCGGGATCGCCGTGGAGCGCGCGGTGGCCGACTTCCCGAGCCTGGACGTCCAGGACCAGGCCTCCTTCCGGGAGAAGCAGGCGGGCTTCGTCGACCAGCTGCTGAACCTCGTGACGGTGCTCCTGCTGCTCGCCGTCGTGATCGCGCTCGTCGGCATCGCGAACACGCTCGGCCTGTCGATCCTCGAGCGGACGAGGGAGATCGGGCTGCTGCGCGCGATCGGGATGACCCGCCGGCAGCTCCGCTCCGCGGTGCGCTGGGAGGCCGTGATCATCGCGGTGCTCGGCGCGCTCCTCGGCCTCGTCGTCGGGCTCGGCTTCGGCGTGGCCCTCCAGCGGGCCCTCGCCGGCGAGGGGCTGACCGAGCTCGCGATCCCGGTGGGGCGCCTCGGGATCTCGGTGGCGCTCGCCGGGCTCGCGGGGGTGCTCGCCGCGGTCGGGCCGGCGCGGCGGGCGGCCCGGCTCGACGTGCTGCGGGCCATCGCGTACGAGTAGCCCGGGCTCGGAGCCCCGCGGATATCATGGCGCCCCATGCCGCGCATCCACGTCGCCGGGAAGGGCCCGGTCGAGCTGCCCGAGGGCGAGCCCGTCGGCTCCGTGCTCCCGCCCGAGGCGATCGCCGCTCGCGTCGACGGCCGCCTGGTGGATCTCTCGTTCGTGCCCGGGGGCGAGGTCTCGGTCGAGCCGGTGCTCCCCTCGGAGCCCGACGGCCTACACGTCCTCCGGCATTCCACCGCGCACGTGATGGCGCAGGCCGTCTGCGACCTCTACCCCGGGGCGCGGTACGCGATCGGGCCGCCGGTCGAGGACGGCTTCTACTACGACTTCGAGCTGCCGGTCTCGCTCGGCCCGGAGGACCTCGAGCGGATCGAGGCCAGGATGCGCGAGATCGTGGCCGCCGACCAGCCCTTCGTCCGCGAGGAGATCCCGCGGCACGAGGCCCTGCGGCGCTTCGCGGACCAGCCGTTCAAGCGCGAGATCATCGAGCAGCTCGGCGAGGCCGAGGGCGAGGTCGCCGCCGGCGAGACGGTGACCGTGTACCGCAACGACGGGTGGGCGGATCTCTGCCTCGGGCCGCACGTGCCCTCCACCGGCCGCCTCGGGGCGTTCCGGCTGATGAAGCTCGCCGGCGCGTACTGGCGCGGGGACGAGCGGCGGCCGATGCTCCAGCGGATCTACGGGACGGCCTGGGCGACCGAGGAGGACCTCGCCGCGTACCTGCACCGGCTGGAGGAGGCCGAGCGCCGGGACCACCGCCGCCTGGGTCGCGAGCTGGACCTCTTCTCCTTCCCCGAGGAGCTCGGGCCGGGGCTCGCCGTCTGGCACCCGCGGGGCGGGATCCTGCGCAAGCAGCTCGAGGACTACGTGCGGAACCTGCACCTCGAGCGCGGGTACGACCTCGTGGCCACCCCGCACCTCGCGCGGCGCGAGCTGTGGGACACCTCGGGCCACACCTCGAAGTACGCGGAGCTGATGTACCCCGAGATGCGGCACGAGGGGGACCCCGCGTACTTCGTCAAGCCGATGAACTGCCCCTTCCACGTGCTGATCTTCCGCTCGCGCACCCGCTCCTACCGCGAGCTGCCGATGCGTCTTTCCGAGCTCGGCGGCGTCTACCGCTACGAGCGTCTGGGCGTCCTCCACGGCCTGCTGCGGGCGCGCGGGTTCACCCAGGACGACTCGCACATCATCTGCCGCGAGGATCAGCTCGTGGAGGAGATCCTCGGGGTCTTCGACCTCACGCTCGAGATCCATCGCACGTTCGGGTTCACCGACCCGGTCGTCACGCTCTCGACGCTCCCGGGCGAGACGATCGTGACGCCGGAGATGGCCGAGCGCGCGACCGGCGCCCTGCGCGAGGCCCTGGACCGCAGCGGGCTCGCGTACGACGTGGCCGAGGGCGAGGGCTCCTTCTACGGGCCGAAGGTGGACTTCCACTTCCGGGACGCGATCGGCAGGCTCTGGCAGCTCACGACCGTCCAGTGCGACTTCGGCCTGCCCGAGCGCTTCGGCCTCGAGTACGTCGGCGAGGACAACCAGCGGCACCGGCCGGTGATGATCCACCGGGCGATCCTCGGCTCGATCGAGCGCTTCACCGGGGTGCTCATCGAGCACTACGCCGGGGCGTTCCCCCTGTGGCTGGCGCCCGAGCAGGTGCGGATCGCGCCCGTCGCGGATCGCCACGTCGCGTTCGCGCGGGAGCTCGCCGCGCGGTTCGCGGCGGCGGGGCTGCGGCCAGGGGTGGACGACAGCCCCGAGACGGTGGGGAAGAAGGTGCGGGCGGCCCAGCTCATGAAGGTGCCCTACACGCTCGTCGTGGGGGACAAGGAGCTCGACTCGGGGGAGCTCACCGTGCGCCGGCGGGACGGGGCAGAGATCCGCGGGGTCGGCCAGGAGCGGTTCGTCGCGGCGCTCCTGCGCGAGGCGGAGAGCCGCTCCCTCGAGCCGTCGACCTTCGAGGACCCCGGCGGGGGCTGAGCATGGAGCGGCTCTGGTCGCCGTGGCGGATGGAGTACATCGAGTCCGCCAAGGAGGGCGAGCCGGAGGGGTGCGTCTTCTGCGACCTGCTCACCGGCGGCGGCGCCGAGCCGTCCGAGCGCCGGGTGCTGTACCGCGACGCGCTCGCCTTCGTCACGCTCGCGAAGTACCCGTACAACCCGGGGCACCTCCTCGTGCTGCCCGTGCGGCACACCGGGGACCTGGAGGACCTGCGGGCGGAGGAGAACGCGGCGATCGCGGCGCTGCTGCAGCGCAGCGTCCGGGCCCTGCGCGAGCAGGCCCAGCCCCACGGGTTCAACATCGGGCTCAACCTCGGCCGGGTGGCCGGGGCCGGGCTGCCCGACCACCTGCACTGGCACGTCGTGCCCCGCTGGAGCGGCGACACCAACTTCATGCCCGTGATCGGTCAGACGCGCGTGCTCCCGGAGCTGCTGGAGGAGACCTTCGTGAAGCTCGCGCCCCGGTTCCGCGACTGATGCCGTACGTCTCCGTCGAGGGCGCGCGCCTGTACTACGAGCGGGCCGGCGACGGCTACCCCGTCGTGCTCATCCACCCGGGCCTGTGGGACTCGCGGATCTGGGGCCGGCAGTTCGAGGACTTCGCGGCGTCCCACGACGTCGTGCGCTACGACCTGCGGGGCTACGGACGCTCGGACGTGCCGACCCGCCCGTACTCCGACCTCCGCGACCTCCGGTACCTGCTGGGGGACCTCGGGATCGAGCGATGCGCGCTCGTGGGCTGCTCGGTGGGCGGGCAGCTCGCGATCGACGCCGCGCTCGCGTACCCGGACCTCGTCGAGGCGCTCGTGCTCGTCGCTCCGGGCCTCTCGGGCTACGCCTGGCGAGACCCGGGGCTCGAGGTCCTCGTGGAGGAGGTCCGCCGGGCCGTGGCGGCCGGGGACCTCGAGGGGGCGATGGAGCTCGAGCTCGCCGTCTGGGCTCCGCTGCGCTCGGGGCCCGAGGTCGATGCGTGGGTGCGGGGCATCGCCATGGACAACGTGCACATCCTGCGCGTGCCGGACACGCTCGCCGAGATCCCGCCGCCGGCGCTGCCGCGCCTGCGCGAGATCGAGGCCGCGACGCTCGTGGTGGTGGGGGACCGGGACGTCGGCGAGATCCACGCGATCGCCGACCTCCTGGTCGAGCGGATCCCCGGCGCCCACAAGCGCGAGGTGGCCGACGCCGACCAGCTCGTGATGGTCCGCCGTCCCGAGGTCTTCGACCGGCTCGTGCTCGACTTCCTGTCCTTCCGCGTGTGAGGATGCGGTGGTGGAGCGCGCCCTGCTCGTGATCGCCGCCGTCTCGGGCCTCCTCGGGGTCGCGGCCGGGGCGTTCGGGGCGCACGCCCTGCGCTCGCGCCTGTCGGCCGAGCGGCTCGCGTGGTTCGAGACGGCCGTGCGCTACCAGCTCTGGCACGCGCTCGCGGAGTTCGTGGCGCTGCTCGTCGGCTCGGTCGACATCGTGCGCGCGGCCAGCGAGGGGTCCGCGCTGGAGACCTCGCGCCCGTACGTGCTGTTCACCGGCACGATCGGGTGGCCCGCGGCGGCCGCGGCCTGGCTGTTCGTCGCCGGCACGGTCCTGTTCTCGGGGAGCCTGTACGCGCTCGCCCTGACGGATCGGCGCGGGTGGGCGGCCGTCGCGCCGGTGGGCGGAGCGTGCTTCCTGCTCGGCTGGGCCGCGCTCGTGCTCGCCGCGGCGACGGCCTAGCGGGCGCCCGGCGCCGGCGCTACTTCTTCTGCGCCTCCTCCTTGGCGCGCTTGGCCTCGGCGATGATCTTCTCGGCGAGGTGCGGCGGGACCTCCTCGTAGTGCGAGACGCGCATCGAGAAGGCGCCCCGCCCTCCGGTCATCGACCGCAGCTCGATCGCGTACCGGGCGACCTCCGCCTGCGGCACGAGCGCCCGGATCCGCTGCTTGCCGACGCCCGCCGAGTCGATCCCGGCGATCTTCGCGCGCTTGGCGTTGAGGTCGCCCATGATGTCGCCGGTGTAGGCCTCGGGGACCACCACCTCGAGCTCCACGATCGGCTCGAGCAGGATCACGCCCGCCTGCTCGGCCGCCTCCTTGAGCGCGAGCGAGCCGGCGATCTGGAACGCCATGTCCGAGGAGTCGACAGGGTGGAACTTGCCGTCCACGAGCGTGCAGCGCACGTCCACCATTGGGTAGCCGCTGATCACGCCCTGCTGCATCGCCTTGACGACGCCCTTCTCGACCGACGGGATGAACTGGTTCGGGATCGCCCCGCCGAAGATCTTGTCGACGAACTCGAAGCCGCCGCCGCGGTCAAGCGGCTCGATCTCGATCACGCAGACCCCGTACTGGCCGTGCCCGCCGGTCTGCTTCACGTGCCGGCCGGTGCCCTTGCCCGGCCCGCGGATCGTCTCGCGGTAGGCGATCTTCGCCGGCGCGGTCGAGACCTCGACCCCGAACTTGCGTTTCATCCGCTCGATGACGACGTCGAGGTGCGCCTCGCCCATCCCGTAGATCACGGTCTCGTGGGTCTCCTCCGAGCGCTCGACCCGGAGCGTGGGATCCTCCTCGAGCAGGCGCGCGAGCGCGGTGGAGAGCTTGTCCTCGTCGCCCTTGGTCTTGGGGGCGATGGCGTAGGCGAGCAGCGGCTCGGGCATCTGCAGGGGCGGGAGCTGGACCGGGTCGTCCTTCGTCGAGAAGGTGTCGCCGGTCGTCGTGTGGTTGAGCTTCGCGACCGCGCCGATGTCGCCGGCCGGGACCTCGGCGACCGGCTCGTGCTCCTTGCCCCGCAGGGTGAAGAGCTGACCGACGCGCTCCTCCACGCCTTTCGTGGCGTTGTACACGGCCGAGTCGGGCCGCACCCGTCCCGAGGAGACCCGGAACATCGTGATGTGGCCGACGTACGGGTCCGAGATCGTCTTGAAGACGAAGGCCGTGAGCGGCGCGTCCGCCGTGGTCGGCCGCTCGGTCTCCTCGCCGGTCTTCGACCGCACGGTGATGCTCGGCCGCTCGGTCGGGGCGGGGAACTCCTCGGCGATGAACGTCAGCAGTCGGTCGATGCCGATCGCCTTGGCGGCCGAGGCGCAGAGCACCGGGGCGATGCGCGCGGCGGCGAAGCCCGCCTTCACGCCCTGGACGATCTCCTTCTCCTCCAGCTCGCCCCGCTCGAGGTAGGTCTCGATGAGCGCGTCGTCGGACTCGGCGACGGCCTCCATGAGCTTCTCGCGCAGCGGCTCGGCCCGGGCCGCGACGTCCTCGGGCCACTCGCCCTCGGTGGCCGCGGTCCCGCCGTCGTAGGTGTACGCCCGGCGCCCGAGCAGGTCGGCGACGCCGCGGAAGCCGTGCTCCTCGCCGATCGGCAGCTCGAGCGGGGCGACCTGCGTGCCGAAGGCCTGCACGAGCTCGTCGAGGGTCCGCTCGAACGACGCGCGCTCGCGGTCGAGCTTGTTCACCACGATGGCCCTGGGCAGCCCCGCCTCGGCGGCGAGCTCCCAGGCGACCTCGGTCTGGACCTCGACCCCGTCCACGGCCGAGACGACGAGCAGGACCGCGTCGACGGCCCGGATCGCCGAGCGCACGTCGCCGATGAAGTCGGCGTAGCCGGGGGCGTCCAGGACGTTGATCTTCACGCCCCTCCACTCGACCGGGGCCATCGCGAGCGAGACCGAGATCTGCTTCTTCACCTCCTCGGGCTCGAAGTCGCTGACGGTGTTCCCGTCCTCGACCCGGCCCATGCGCGTGATCGCGCCGGCCGTGTGGAGCATGGCCTCGAGCAGCGTGGTCTTGCCGGCGCCGCCGTGGCCCACGAGCAGGACGTTGCGGATGTCGTTGGCGTCGTAGGTCTTCACCGGGCTCTCCGTTCCGAGGCAGCGGATGGCGATTCTAGCGCGGTCGGGTCGCGGGTCGGTCCGCGCGGGTCCCGGTGATACGCTCCGCGCCGGTGGCCGGGGACGGGACCGATCGACGCGCGCGGGGATGGGTCGGTCTCGCGTGCGCGGCCGCCGTCGCGGCCGGGGTCGCCGCCGGGTGGTGGGCGCTCCGGGGCGAGCAGGGCGCCGCGGGCCTGGCC
>CAZXJB010000111.1:0-7171 GCA_964640965.1 uncultured Actinomycetes bacterium
CGTGGAGCTCGACGCCCAGGTGGCCCCGCTCGCCGAGCGCCGGGCCGCGCTCGAGCAGGAGCGCCACGCGCTCGCGGATCGGGTGGCCGAGCTCGAGGAGGCCCTCCGCCGTCACGAGCAGCGGCGGGAGGTGCTGCGCGCGCGGCTGCGGGATCTCGAGGAGACCCCGGGCCTGCGGTTCCTCGAGGCCCACCGCGGCCGGGCGCTCGGGCTGCTCGGCGAGCTCGTCGAGGCCGATGAGGGGTGGGAGGCGGCGCTCGCCGCGGGGCTCGGGCCGCTCGCCGACGCCGTCGTGTACCGGGACGGGGAGACGGCCATCGCGGACGCCCCCGAGGGCGACGGCGCGATCCTCGCCGTCGCCAAGGGCGGCCCGGCGTCCTTCGTGATCGAGGGCGAGCGGACGCTCCTTTCGGTCGTGGCGGTGGACCCGGCCGTCCGCGGGCTCGTCTGCACGGTGCTGAAGGACATCTACCTCGCGGAGAGCCTCGAGGAGGCCGCCGCGAAGCAGGCCCGCCATCCGAAGGCGTCCTTCGTGACGCGCGAGGGCGTCCTCATCGGGCCGGCCCTGATCCGCACGACGCGACGCGGCGACTCCCGCGCCGCCGAGATCCGGCGGGAGCTCGCCGTCGTCGAGCACGACCTCGCGCAGGCCAGGCTCGCGCTGCGCCCCAAGCACGAGCGCGTGGCGGCGATCGCGCGCGAGCTCGCCGAGCTCACCGCGCGCATCGAGGAGGCCGACGGGCAGATCACGGCCGCGGCGGAGCGCCTCGCGCGCCTCGAGGCCGAGCTCGGGACGTTGGCCAAGCAGGAGGAGATGCTCGGCGAGCGCCTCGCGGGGATGGAGGACGCGGCGGCGGCCTGGCGCGAGCGGCTCTCGCGGGCCGAGCCCGTCACGCACGAGCTGCCGGAGCTGCCGAAGCTCGTCGAGCCCCCGATCCAGGCGCGGGTGGCGGTCGAGACCCTCCGTCGGGACCGCGCCTCGCTCGACTCCCGCCTGGCCGCGGTGCGCGCCGAGCGCGAGCGCCTCGCGGCCCAGGACCCCGAGGCACTGGCCTCGGCCGTGGAGGCCGCCGAGGCCGAGCGCGCCCGGGCGGAGGCGGCGCTCGCGGAGGCCGAGCGCGAGCTCGAGGAGGCGACCGTGCTGCGGGAGGCGGCCGGCGCTACGGAGCGGGCGGCCGTGCAGGAGGAGGCCGAGGCGAACCGGGCCTGGCGGGAGGCCTCGACCGAGCTCGAGCGCCTGCGCGAGGCCTACGAGGACGAGGACCGGGTGCGGGCGGAGCTCGACCGGCGGATCCGCGACGCCGAGCGGCTGCTGCGCGAGGGTCACCGGCGCGATCCGCAGGAGGCCCTCGCCGAGCTCACCGAGGAGGACACCGTCGAGGCGCTCGAGAAGCGGGCCGAGCTCGTGCAGCGGCGCCTGGCGCTCCTCGGCCGCGTGAACCTCCTCGCCACCGGCGAGCTCGAGACCCTCCAGGAGCGCCACGACTTCCTCGCGCGCGAGCTCGAGGACGTCCGCAAGGCCCGACGGGACCTGCTCGAGGTGATCCGGCGGATCGAGGGCGAGATCGCGACGACCTTCGAGTCGGCCTACCGCGACGTCGCTGCCTGGTTCGAGCGCCTCATCAAGGAGCTGTTCCCCGGCGGCGAGGGACGGCTCGTCGCGACCGAGCCGGGCGATCTCCTGAACACGGGGATCGAGATCGAGGCCAGGCCCGGCCGCAAGCGGGTGCGGCGGATCTCGCTGCTCTCCGGCGGCGAGCGGGCCCTCGTCGCGATGGCCTTCCTGTTCGCGATCTTCCGGGCGCGCCCGAGCCCCTTCTACCTGATGGACGAGGTCGAGCCGGCCCTGGACGACGTGAACCTGGCGCGGTTCCTGAAGCTGCTCGAGGGCTTCGGCGCCGACTCCCAGGTGCTCATCGTCACGCACCAGAAGCGGACGATGGAGATCGCGCGGATGCTCTACGGGGTCTCGATGGGCAAGGACGGCACGTCCAAGGTCGTGGCCCAGCGCCTGGATCACCCGGGCGCGCGGGCCCGCCTGGCCGAGGGGCGCGCCGCCGAGACGGCCCCCGCCGGGCCCGAGCTCGACGGGCACGGGTCCGCCGTGGGTGGGGACGGCGGGCTCGTGTCGGTGCCGGAGCCCGACGCCGTGGGCTAGCCTGGGGGCGCGGTGCTGATCCCCCTCCTCGTCCTCGCGGTGCTGCTCGTCGCCGTGGCGGCGCTCGTCCTCGGCCGGCGTGCCTCGGCCCGAGCTCCGGCCGGCCCCGGGCCCGTCGCCGGCGCTCCCGCCACACCACGACCCGCCCCGGCGGGGGAGGGGCTCGGCGCCAGGGTCCGCGCCCTGCTCGGCCGGGGTGCCGGCGAGGAGGCGTGGGGCTCGCTCGAGGAGCTCCTCATCCGCGCCGACGTCGGTCCGAGCACGGCCCGGCGCATCGTCTCGGACCTGCGCGAGCGCTACCGCCCGGGCGAGGACGCGGCGGCGCTGCTCGCGGCCGAGATCCGGTCGGTGCTCGCGGGGGAGGACGCGGCGCTGCGCCTGCCGGAGGACCGCCTGGCGATCGTGCTCGTCGTGGGCGTGAACGGCTCGGGCAAGACCACGACCATCGGCAAGCTCGCGGCCCGCCTGCGGGCCGAGGGCAAGCGGGTGGCGCTCGCCGGGAGCGACACGTACCGCGCCGCGGCCTGGGAGCAGCTCGAGGTCTGGGCCGAGCGCGCCGGCGCGCAGCTGATCACGCAGGCCCGCGGCGCCGACCCGGGGGCCGTCACCTTCGACGCCGTCAAGGCGGCGGAGGCCCGGGGCATGGACGTGCTGATCGTCGACACGGCGGGGCGCCTGCACACCAAGGCTCCCCTCATGGACGAGCTGCGGAAGGTCCGCCGGGTGATCGAGAAGGCGGCGGGGCGCGGCCCCGATGAGACGCTGCTCGTCCTGGACGCGACGACGGGGCAGAATGGCATCGCGCAGGCCCGGGCCTTCACCGAGGCCGTCGAGGTGACGGGGGTGGCGCTCGCGAAGCTGGACGGGACGGCCAAGGGGGGGATCGTGCTCGCGGTGCGGGAGCTGCTCGGGGTGCCGGTCAAGCTCATCGGCACGGGCGAGCGCCCCGAGGACCTCGAGCCCTTCGATCCCGCCGCCTTCGCCGAGCGGCTCCTCCGGGGGTGAGGATGGGCGCGGAGATCCTCATCGTGGAGGACCACCCGACGATGCGTGAGGCGATGCGGCTCGTGCTCGAGCACGAGGGGTTCACGATCCGCGAGGCGGCGGACGGCGCGAGCGCGCTCGCGATGGCGCGCGAGCGCCCGCCGGACCTGATGTTCCTGGACCTCAACATCCCGGGGGCGAGCGGCGCCGACGTGCTCCGCGAGCTCAAGGCCGACCCCGCGACCGCGGGCGTGCGGGTGATCATCGTGACCGCCACGGGCGAGGAGGGGCGGGAGCGCGTCCTCGCGCTCGGCGCGGACGAGTACTTCACGAAGCCCTTCTCGCCGACCGCGCTGCTCCGGACCGTGGAGCGCGTGCTCGACCTCTCTGGAGCTTGACACCACGCGCAGGGCGTGCGCGGAGGTCAGGCCTGACACGGTTGTCGCCCGTCGGGGCGTTGCGATCCCTTGCTGCGGGCACGAGGCCGATGGTCGGCTCGACCGCCCTAGCCGGTTATCCGCGCCGCTCACCCCGATCCGGCACCACTTGACAGCCTCCACCGGGTCGCAGAAGAATCCCGGTCCGAGCTCTTGGGGGGAGGGGGATGCGGCGCCGGCGTCAGTTCATGGTGTTTGCTGTGGCATCCGTCTGGGCCATCGCGCTTGCGCTACCGGCAGCCGCTTCGAACTTCGGATCAACTTCTGTTGGGGGTGATCCTCCGACCAGTGTGAGCTTGGGCGACAACGCATCTCATTCCGTCAACTTCCCCGCCGTGGAGGACCCTCAGAAGAACGCGACCATCTGGGCCTTCAACAACATCTACAACCCAACAGATCTGACGATGTTCGAGACATCGAGCAGTTCCGCAGATGTGTTCGTCTACGACTTCGAGTTCGGCCTGAATGGGCTGCATGGATGGGTCGTGTGCCCGTCGGGCGCGCAGACAGGCGGGTCGCACCCGAACCGCTGGTGCGTCGGCCAGCAGCTTCGGTACAACCTGAGCTATCCGGCTGCCTTCGACACGGCTGCGGAACGCAGGGTTATCGCTTGCCATGAGCTTGGGCACACAGTTGGGCTCCGCCACCCAACTTCGGGGGTGTCGTGCATGAGGAATCCGATCAACTTCAGCAACTCCGATCTGAATGATCATGATCGGAGTCACATCAACTCCTACTACTGATCGTGCAGGGATCAGGAGGTCGCCGGATGCTTCTTTCGGTTCGCAGAGGCCCGTGGCGGGCGCTGACATGCGTTGCACTTGTCGCGTCGATGGCGGCGTGCTCGGCGGCCCGCGAGCGAAGGGGTGATGCCGGAAGCGTCTGGTCACTCCTTCGCATCCGAGGTGCTGAGATTGAGCACTACGCAGATCTCAAGAGCATGTTCGCTTCGGCTGATGCCGTGGTCTGGGCGAGCGTGGGTTCGGTCGAGAAGGGGCGCCTGTTCGGCAATGAACAGGAGGGAACGGCGGAGTACCTCACGGTAACGCTGGATGTGAAGGAGGAGTTCGTCAACCGGAGTGGCGTGGATGCCCTGAACCTCGAGCTCCTCATGCCGGACGCATCCGTCTTCGAAGAACTGCGGGCGGGACTGGCAGGGCAGGAGGGCATCTTCTTCCTCAGGAACAAGGGCGCCGAGGCTGCGGCGCTCGGACATTCGAAGGAGACACAGGAAGTGGAGTCGGCATTCTGGAGGTTCGTGAATGGTCAGGGGTTCTTCCTCGACGCGGCCGGCACGGTTGTGACGCCGCTCATCGACGAGGAGAGCGCGGACTTCACGAAGGACCTCGAGGGGATCCCTTTCGCGGACCTCCTCGAGCAGGTACGGGCGCTCTCCTAGCCCAACCCCACGGCGAGACCACCCAAGCAGTCCCCGGTCGAAGGAACAGAGGACATCCAGCCGAACTCGTCGTTGGTGCGACACTCCAGCTCTCGAGAAGGATCCCCGCATCCGATGGCCAGGCCTCGTTCCAGGCTGGGCGGTTGGCCGGAGGTATCCATCCGTGACGAAGCGGTACGCTCCCTTCCCATGTTCGACACGCTGACGGGCCGTCTGGACGGCATCTTCCGCAAGCTCCGCTCACGCGGGAAGCTGCATCCCAAGCAGGTCGAGGGCGCGCTGGCCGAGATGCGCACCGCGCTGCTCGAGGCCGACGTGGCGCTCGAGGTGGTGGAGGACCTGCTCGGCCGGGTCCGCGCGCGGGCCCTCTCCGAGGAGGTCATGCGCAGCCTGACGCCCGCCCAGCAGGTCGTGAAGGTCGTCCGCGACGAGCTCCAGGCGACGATGGGGGGGACCCAGGCCCCCTTCCACCTCCCGAGCGCCCGTCCGGCGGTCGTGATGATGGCCGGGGTGCAGGGCTCGGGCAAGACGACGGCGTGCGCGAAGCTCGCGGCCTACCTGCGCGCCAAGGGCAAGCGGCCGCTGCTCGTCGCGGCCGACCTCTGGCGACCCGCGGCGGTCGAGCAGCTCCAGACGCTCGGGCGCGAGATCGGCGTCGAGGTCGTCTCCGAGGGGCGGGACGCGGTGAAGGTGGTGAAGCACGCGCTGAAGCACGCGAGCCGCGAGGGGCACGACGTCGTCATCATCGACACCGCCGGCCGGCTGCACGTGGACGAGGAGATGATGCGCGAGGCCCGCCGCGTGCGCGACGCCGCGAAGCCCCACCACGTCCTCATGGCCTGCGACGCGATGACCGGGCAGGACGCCGTCGTGCAGGCGCGGGCGTTCATGCGCGAGGTCGACACCACGGGCTTCGTGCTCACGAAGCTCGACGGCGATGCCCGGGGCGGCGCCGCGCTCTCGATCACCGCCGTCACGGGCCGGCCGGTGTTCTTCGTCGGCACCGGCGAGCGGCCGAAGGACCTCGAGCCCTTCCACCCCGACCGCATGGCCTCCCGGATCCTCGGGATGGGGGACGTGCTCACGCTCATCGACAAGGCCCAGGAGGCCCTCGACGCGGAGCGGGCGGCGGAGTCCGCCAAGCGCCTGCTCGAGGCCCGGTTCACCCTGGAGGACTTCCTGGTGCAGATGCGCGAGATGCGCAAGCTCGGGCCGCTGCAGGACCTGCTCGCGATGCTGCCGGGGATCCCCGGCGGGAGGAACGCCCTGAAGGACCTGCAGATCGACGACCGCCAGCTCGTGCGGGCCGAGGCCATCATCTCCTCGATGACCCCGGAGGAGCGGCGGAACCCCGCTATCATCGGTGGGTCCCGCCGCCAGCGCATCGCGCGCGGCTCGGGGACGACGACGGCCGAGGTGAACTCCCTGCTCAAGGAGTTCGAGGCCGCGAGGAAGATGATGAAGGCGATGATGGGCGGCCGCGGCAAGCGGGTGCCCCGGATGCCGGGGCTGCCGGGGATGCCCGGGTAGGAGAGGCGGATGGCGGTCAGGATCAGGCTGAAGCGGCTCGGCGCGAAGAAGCGCCCGTACTACCGCGTGGTCGTCGCCGACCAGCGGAGCCCCCGCGACGGGCGGTTCATCGAGGCCATCGGCAGGTACCACCCGCTCGAGGACCCCTCCGTGATCGAGATCGACGAGGAGCGGGCCCTGTACTGGCTGGGCGTCGGGGCCCAGCCCTCGGACACCGTCCGGGTGCTGATGGACAAGGTCGGCATCTGGCAGAAGTTCGAGGCCGAGAAGCAGGCGCGGAAGGCGGCCAAGGGCGCTACGTGAGCCACGGCGGCCAGGACCTCGCGAGGAGGTCTCGCTCGATGTCGCCGTTCGGGAGCTTCCGCACGCACCAGTCGTAGTAGCGGTCGAAGATCTCGGCCATCTCGCGCCGGAGCTCGGGCCACGGGTCCTTGCGGAGGTCCGTCATCTGGATGGGCTCGTCGCCGGGCGCGAGCGCGGCGAGCTCCTCCCGGAGGGTCTCCACCCAGGGCACGTTGGGTGGGAGGTCGAGCTTCGCGAGGTCCTCCACGGTACGGAGCTCGACCGTGGTCGACTCGAGCGCCTCGGCGATCCGCGCGGACAGCTCGGGCGGGTACAGGGGGCCGGGCGCGGTCACCGCCGCCCCGTCGGGGATGTCCTGCA
>CAZXJB010000112.1:0-7088 GCA_964640965.1 uncultured Actinomycetes bacterium
CGCGCTCGCCGGCGGCCGGCGAGCAGGAGCACGAGCAGGATCGGCAGGACCGCGAGGACGACGCCGGGCTCGACGAGGAGGCCGCCGGCGAGCGCGGCGCCGAGCCCGGCCACGGTCCGAGCCGGCCGCGCGATCCCGCCGCGCGCGAACACCGTCTCGAGCCGATCCCAGGCCGCGGGGAGCACCGCGAGCAGGACGAGCGTCGGGAGCCTGCCCTCCGAGAAGGACCACAGCATCACGCCCGACAGGCCGTAGGCGAGCGCCGACACCGCGGCCGCCCCGGGCCGGCGGGTCTGACGCGCCACCGCGCGGTACATCGACGTCGCCCCGATCGGCGGGAGGAGCGCGAGCAGCACCTTCTGCGCCAGCGCCGGCTCACCGAGCGAGGCCCACGACAGGCCGGCGAGGGCGGCGAGGGCGGGGCTCGCCGGCTGCGCGCCTCCGAGGACCGTGGTCCCCACCCCCGAGGTGAGCTCCCGCCAGAACGCGGCCGGCTGGTCGGGGAAGGCCGCGAGGGCCCCGCCCCGGAGCGCCTCGACGCCCAGCAGGTGCCGGACGGCGAACGCGCCGAGCGCGAGCGCGAAGGCGGAGGCGACGACGACGGGGTGCGCGCTCGCGAACGAGGCCGCGCGCTCGCGCAGCCGGGGAGGAGCCTCCTCCGCGCCGATCTCGAGCTGCTCCTCCAGCAGCTCCTCGGCGCGCTCGAACCAACGGGGGAGGTGGAACCAGGACGCCATGAAGCGGCGGATCTGGCGATCGCGGACGCGGCGGGTCGACTGGACCCGGACGCGCCGCCGGATCGTGCCCGGCAGGTGGGCGAGGTTCCATCCCCAGGCCGCGAGGAGCTCGCCGGCCTCGTCGAACCGGCGGGCGAGCGCGAGCAGCGCCAGCCGGAGCAGGCCGACCGCCGCGTAGAGGGGGAGCAGCCACGCCAGCGTGACCAGCCCGTAGGCCTTGAGCATCGAGGCGAGCCCGGCCCGCTCCGCGTGGTACCGGGGCGACCGGCGCCGGCGCTCGGGGTTCCGCTCGCCCCGGGCCGTGGCGTCGGCGTGCCGCGCGAGCGCGAGCGGGGTCATCACGACCCGGAAGCCGGCGACGCGGGCCCGCCAGCAGAAGTCCAGGTCGTCGTGGTGCCCGGCGTAGCGCTCGTCGAACGGGCCGGTCCGCTCCCACGCCTCGGCCGAGACGAGCATCGCGCACGAGGAGACGACGAGCACCTCGAGCACCCGGTCGTACTGCCCCTGGTCGCGCTCGCCCTCCTGCAGGGGGTTGTAGGGATGCCCGAACCCGTCGACCGAGCGGCCGACCTCGCGCAGCACCCGCGGGTCCTCCCAGTCCACCACCTTCGGCCCCACGACCCCCACGTGGTCGAGCCCGCGGATCTGCTCGGCCGCCTCGACGAGCCGCCCGACGGCGTCGGGCGCGAGCGCAACGTCGTCGTGGAGGATCAGCAGGTAGTCCGCGGCCTTCACCGCCGGCAGCTCCGACGCGGCCCGGAGCGCGCCGGCGATCCCTCGGTCCTCGTCGAGCCCGAGCACCCGCCGCTCGCCGAGGGCCTGGACGAGCAGCTCCCGCGATCCGTCCGCCGAGGCGCTGTCCACGGCCACCACGCCGAGGCGGGGGTAGCGCTGCGCCGCCAGCGACCGGAGGCACTCACGGAGCCACCGGGCCCCGTTCCGCACCACCAGGACGGCCAGCACGCTCGGCGTGCTGAGAGCATCGTCGGCCGTGGAGCGATCCGTCGTCGTGGTGACCATGTGGTGCGCCTGCGCGCGGCGCGCAGCCTAGCACGCGGCCCCACCGGCGAAGCGGAAGGGGGGCACGTCCACGCGCCCCCCTTCCACGAGCAGCGACCTACCGCTTCTTCGCGGCCGTCCGCTTGCGGGACGCGGGCTTGCGCGCCGCGGTCCGCTTCTTGGCCGCCGTCTTCTTCGCGGCGGGCTTCCTGGCGGCGGGCTTCTTCGCGGCGGGCTTGCGCGCCGCGGTCCGCTTCTTGGCCGCCGTCTTCTTCGCGGCGGGCTTGCGCGCCGCGGTCTTCTTCTTGGCGGCGGGCTTGCGCGCCGCGGTCTTCTTCTTGGCCGCCGTCTTCTTCGCGGCCGGCTTCTTCGCCGCGGTCTTCTTCTTGGCGGCCGTCTTCTTCTTCGCGGGAGACATCGGTCACCCCCTTTCCTTCCCCTCAGGACGCCATGCGCTTCAGGCGTCGGCGTTCCCGCTCGCTCATCCCTCCCCACACCCCGTAGCGCTCATCGCGCCGGAGGGCGTAGTTCAGGCACTCGATGCGAACCGGGCAGTCAGCGCAGATCCGCTTGGCCTCCCTCGATGACCCCCCCTTCTCGGGGAAGAAGATCTCGGGGTCGTGTTCTCGGCACCTCGCCCGTTCCTGCCACGGGATGTAGTGATGCACCGCGCTCTCCCCCCAGAATCACACGCGTGTGATTCTGGAGGAACCACCCCCCTCTTGGCAAGAGGGGATCCGAAGATCCCGGTGCCCTCCACATGCGTCCCCGCGTGCATCGTCTACGGGCCGACGGCCGCTGACAAGTGTTTCACGACACGAGTTGGGTCGTAAACATACTGGACCGATCTGGTCGACCTGCTTTACGGGTACGCCGGGCTCAACGACCGACGCCGAGGGCGTGCGCCACCCTCGTCGATACAGAGGATCTCGCCGGAGGCGTTGCGCCGCACGCGTCCGTACGTCGTCGTGCGTTCCGCCGGGATCCGGCCGATCCCGCGGATCGCGGCCTCGAGCTCCCACGGGTCCTTGCGGATCCCCCACTCCGCGCCGGCCATCCTGCTGATCGTCTCCTCCATCAGCGTGCCGCCGAGATCGTTCGCGCCGCCCCGCAGGATGAGCGCGCTCGCCTCCATGCCGAGCTTCACCCAGGACACCTGGATGTTCGGGATGAGACCGTCGAGGAGGATCCGAGCCACCGCGTGCATCCGCCGGCTCTCCTTGAAGGTCGCCCCCGGCCGGGCCCTGCCGGCGAGGTAGATCGGGGCGTTCTGGTGGACGAAGGGCAGGGGGACGAACTCGGTGAAGCCGCCGGTGTCCGCCTGGATCCTCGCGATCCTCCGGATGTGGAAAACCCAGTGCGGCGGGGCGTCGACGTGGCCGAACATGATCGTCGAGGAGGAGCGGATCCCGAGCGCGTGCGCCGTGCGGACGATCTCCTCCCACGTGTCGGCCGGCAGCTTCCCCTTCGTGAGCAGCCATCGGACGTCGTCGTCGAGGATCTCGGCGGCCGTCCCGGGGATCGTGCCGAGCCCGTGCTCACGGCAGCCGGCGAGGAACTCGCGGTAGGAGACCCCCATCCGCGTCGCCCCGTTCATGATCTCCATCGGGCTGAACGCGTGGATGTGGATATCCGGCGCCGCGCCCTTCACCGCGTCGAGCAGGTCGAGGTAGAAGGTCCCGGGCAGGTCGGGGTGGATGCCGCCCTGCATGCACACCTCGGTGGCGCCGTAGGCGACGGCCTCCCGGACGCGCTCGGCGACCTCCTCCAGCGTGAGCGTGTACGACTCGGGGTCGACCTCGCGCTGGGCGAACGCGCAGAAGCGGCACCCCACGTAGCACACGTTGGTGAAGTTGATGTTCCGGTTGACGACGTAGGTGACCTCCTCCCCCACCGCCTCCGCGCGCAGGCCGTCGGCCACCGAGCAGAGCGCCTCGAGCGAGGCGCCCTCGGCGCGGAACAGGGCGAGGGCCTGCTCGTCGGTGATCGGCAGGTGCCCCTCCGCGCGGCGCAGGGCCTCGCGGATCTCGGGCTCGAGGCGCTCGGGGGGCACGCGCTCCGCGTACCAGGCGCGGGTGCGCTCGTTCTCCGGCTCGGGCAGGTCCCCGTAGATCTCGGCCGCGTCCGCCCGGAGGCCCGCCGCGGCGCCCTTGGCGAAGGCGAGGTCCGTGGTGCGCGGCTTCCACTGGACCTCGGGGTCCTGCCACGCGATCCCGGTCGGGATCCGTCCGGACGCCGCCAGGCCGTCGGGTCCCATAAGGGCCGCGACCGGCGCCCGCATCTTCCCCGCGAGGAAGGGGTCGGGGTGGAGCGCGAACTCGGGGTAGATCGTCAGGCGCTCGCGGAGCTCGAGCCTCGCCTCCGCCGTGCGCTCGGCGAGCACGTCGATCGCCGGCCACGGCCGCTCCGGGTTCACGTGGTCGGGCGTGAGCGGGGAGACCCCGCCCCAGTCGTCGATGCCGGCGTCGAGCAGGCGCCGCTGCATGGCGGCGTCGGAGAGGTTCGGCGGCGCCTGGACGTGCATCCGCGGCCCGAGGACCACCCGCGCCGTGGCGACGGCCGCGAGGAGCTCCTCCTCCCCCGGCTCGGGGGCGTCCTGCATCGCGGTGCCGGGCTTCGCCCGGAAGTTCTGGACGATCACCTCCTGGACGTGGCGGTAGCGGCGGTGGAGCTCGCGGATCGCGAGGAGCGACTCGGCCCGCTCGCGCAGCGTCTCGCCGATCCCGACGAGGATCCCGGTGGTGAACGGGATCGCGAGGCGCCCGGCGTCCTCGATCGTCCGCAGGCGGACGGCGGGGAGCTTGTCGGGCGAGCCGAAGTGGGGGCCGCCGCGCTCGGAGAGGCGCTCGGCGACGGTCTCGAGCATGAGGCCCATCGAGGGCGCGACCTGCTTGAGCCGCGCCATCTCCTCGTAGCTCATGACCCCGGGGTTCAGGTGCGGCAGCAAGCCGGTCTCCTCGATCACGCGGATCGCCATCGCCCGGACGTAGTCCAGCGTCGAGGCGAACCCCCGCTCCTCGAGCCACGCGCGGGCGACCGGGTAGCGGTCCTCCGGCCGGTCCCCGAGGGTGAACAAGGCCTCCTTGCACCCCAGGCGCCGCCCGGCCTCGGCGATCTCGAGGACCTGCTCCGGCGTGAGGTAGGGCGCCTCCAGCCGGGCCGGCGGCTTGGCGAACGTGCAGTAGTGGCAGTGGTCGCGGCAGAGCATCGTGAGCGGGATGAACACCTTCCGCGAGTACGTCACGACGCGCCCGCGCCCAAGCGAGCGCAGCCGCCTCGCGATGGCGCACAGCCGCTCCAGGTCCTCCCCGCGCGCCGCGAGCAGCGCCTCCACCTCGCCCACCGACAGCGCCTTGCCCGCCTCGGCCCGGGCGAGGGCTCGTCGGACCGCCTGCGGGGTCGGGGCGACCGGGGAGGCGACGTCGACCATACGGCGCCGAGACTACTACGCTTGGGCGCGATGACCGGGGCCGGGGTGCGCGTCGCGGCGCTCGCGGGCGGGATCGGGGCGGGCAAGCTCCTGCGGGGGCTCGCGCGCGTCGTCCGTCCCGAGCTGCTCACCGTGGTCGTGAACACCGCAGACGACGTCGAGATGCACGGCCTGCACGTCTCCCCCGACCTGGACTCGGTGACGTACTGGCTCGCCGACGTCCACGACCGCGAGCGCGGGTGGGGGCGACGGGACGAGACCTTCCGCGCGACCGAGGAGCTCCGCCGGTTCGACCCGGACGCCGCGTGGTTCAACCTCGGCGACCTCGACCTCGCGACCCACCTGTACCGGACCCGGCTGCTCCGGCAGGGGCTCACGCTCACCGAGGTGACCGAGCGCATCGCAGCGCGGTTCGGGATCGCCGCTCGCATCCTCCCGATGTCCGACGAGCCGGTCACCACGCGCGTCGAGGTGCTCGCCGAGGGTCGCGAGCTCGACCTGCACTTCCAGGAGTACTGGGTGCGGCGGCGGGCGCGGGACGAGGTGAAGGGGATCCGGTACGCGGGGGTCGGGGCGGCGCGGCCTGCCCCGGGCGTCCTGCGCGCGCTGCGGGAGGCCGACGCGATCGTGCTCTGCCCGTCGAACCCCGTGGCCTCCCTCGGGCCGATCCTCGCGGTCGACGGCGTGCGGGAGACCCTCGCCGAGCGGCGCGAGCGGGTGGTGGGCATCTCCGGCATCGTCGGCGGGGCGCCGCTCGCGGGGATGGCGGACAAGCTGATGCCCGTCGCCGGCCTGGAGGTCTCCGCCGCCGGGGCCGCCGCGGCCTACGCCGGCCTGCTCGGGGCCTGGGTGATCGACGAGGTCGACCGGCGCCTCGCGCCGCGGATCGAGGCGACCGGGATCCGCGTGGGCGTGACCGACACCATCATGACCGACGACGCGGCGGCCGAGGCCCTCGCGCGGTTCGCGCTCGATCTGGTCGGGGCGTGAGCGTCGAGCTGCTGCCCATCCGGGGTCTGCCCGAGGTCCGTCCCGGCGACGACCTCACCGAGCTCCTCGCCCCGCCCCTCCGCGAGCTCGCGCCGCGCGACGGCGACGTCGTGATCGTCACCCAGAAGGTGGTCTCCAAGGCCGAGGGCCGGCTCGTGCGGGCGAGCGAGGAGGAGCGCCCCGCGTGGGTCGCCCGCGAGGCGCGTCGGGTCGTCGCCCGACGGGGCGAGCTCGTGATCGTCGAGACCCGGCACGGCTTCGTGTGCGCGAACGCCGGCGTGGACGCCTCCAACGTGGACGCGGGCTGGCTCTCGCTCCTGCCGGAGGACCCCGACGCCTCGGCCGAACGGCTCCGGGCCGGGCTCGCCGAGCGCCTCGGCGTCGCGCCCGCCGTCGTGATCACCGACACCTTCGGTCGCCCGTGGCGCTCGGGGGTGGTGAACGTCGCGATCGGCTGCGCCGGCCTGCCGGCCCTCCTCGATCTGCGCGGCACCCCCGACGACCGGGGCCGGATCCTCGAGGCCACGGTCGTCGCCCTCGCCGACGAGCTCGCCGCCGCGAGCGGCCTGGTGATCGGCAAGGCCTCGCGCACGCCGGCCGCCCTCGC
Organism: uncultured Actinomycetes bacterium; assembly: GCA_964640965.1. GTDB lineage: Bacteria > Actinomycetota > UBA4738 > UBA4738 > HRBIN12 > HRBIN12. The sequence goes on from CAZXJB010000112.1 coordinate 6,764, forward strand.
ACGGGGCCTGGAGGTCTCCGGGCCCAGCCTGCCGGCCCGCGCGCTCGTGCGCGCCCCCGAGGACGACCTGTTCCGGCTCTCGCCGCTCGAGGCGATCCGCTCGCGCCGCACCATCCGCTCCTTCGGCCCCGGGGAGGTCCCGCGCGAGGCCGTGGAGGAGGCGATCGCCGCCGCCTGCACGGCGCCGGCGCCCCACCACACCCGGCCCTGGATGTTCTCGGTCCTCGAGAGCGCCGGCGCGCGGCGGGGGCTCCGGGCGGCGACGGCCGCGGCCTGGCGCGCCGACCTCGAGCGCGACGGCGTCCCCGAGGCGGCGATCGCCCGG
>CAZXJB010000113.1:0-7036 GCA_964640965.1 uncultured Actinomycetes bacterium
CAGGCCGTCCCCGCCCCGAGGCCCGGGACGAGGACGGCCGCGAGGAGCGCCGCGACCGCGAGCGCGCTCAGGCGCCGCACGGTGGCTCCCTCAGGCCGCGCACGCGGGGAGCTCCGGCGCGGCTCCCCGGGCCCGCCCCGTGATCGGGAAGGGCTCGCGCAGCAGGCCCGGCACCGCGCCGATCGTCGCCCCGAGGTCCGGGGCCGTGCGCGAGCCGTCCGGGTTGAAGGTGTACGCGAAGGCCCCGCAGCGCAGGTACTGGAGGCTCCGCAGGGCCCGCATCGCGCCGGCGGGCAGGTCCGCGCCGAGCGCCGCGTAGGCCTGGATCACGAGCGCCGTCGAGTTCGCGTCGGTGGTCTGGAAGCCCCAGGTGTACCCCCAACCGCCGTGGTCGGCGTCCCGCAGCGCGGCGAAGAGCCCGAGCGGGTCGGCCGCCGGGGTCGGTCCCCCCGCAGCCTGGAGGGCCATCACGGCCATGCTCGTCGTGTTCGTGTCCGAGGCGAACCAATCGTCGGGCGCGCCGCTCATGCAGTGCTCGTCGTCGCCCGCTCCGGCGGGCTCGTCGTACTGCCACCCGCCGTCGGCGCACTGCGCGTCCGCGAGCCAGGCGAGCGAGGCGTCGCTCGGGGCGCGTCCCGCCGCGACAAGGGCGAGGACCCCGAGGGCCTGGTCGAACACGGCCGTCCCGGCCCCGAGCCGTCCGTCCGGCTGCTCGGTGCTCCGGATCGCCCGCACGAGGTTCGTCCCGCCGAAGCGCCGCGGGTCGCCCCCGGCGGCGACCACCGCGAGCGCGACCTTGGCCTGGAGCCCCACGCCCTCGACCTTCCCACCGCGGACCTTCCGGGCCAGGTAGTCCAGGGCCCGATCGATCGTCGGGCGACCGACCCCGGCGGCGACGAGCGAGACCACCGCGTCCGCGGTCGAGCCGATCGGCGAGAACGCGGGGATGGCGCCGTTCGCGCGCTGCTGCGAGGCGATGTACCCCGCGGCGCGCTCGGCGCGATCGGACGGGGAGAGCGCGGCCTGCGAGGGGAGGGTCGAACCGAGGGCGAGGGCGCCGGCGAGGAGCGCCGCCGCGAGGGACCTGCGAGCCATACACGTGCTCCTTTCGTGCGAAGGAGGACCCGTGCGACCCTCGAGGCAGGTCTCCTGGCTCCCGGATCATCGCTCCCCCGACCCTTCCCGGGACCCCGGTCCCAGTGGCTCCGTCGGGCTCGCTCCCCGGTCACAGTGGCGCGACCGCGCCGGCCTTGCACCGGCTTCCCTCTTCGCGGGACCGGGACCTCCCCGGCCCGCTTCCGACCGGACCGGCCGCCGCCGGCCCGGTCACCCCGAGGGCACGAACCTCTGCAGTTGTCCCCCGGATGCTAGCGCGCTCGTCGGAGGCCTGCACGGGTCTTGGACGGAGTGGCGCAGAGGACCTCGATTGGCCTTCCGAGGCGGCGAGGTCTATGCTCCGGCACGGGTGCGGAGGGTCATCGGCTGCCTGGTGCTCTGCCTGGTCGCCGCGGGCTGCGGGCCGGCGACGGCTCCGGCGACCCCGGCGGCCGCCGCGATCCGGATCCGCGAGTCGCCGAGCCCGTTCCGGCAGGTCACGGCCGGCCCCGTGCGGGCGGTGATCCCCGACGGATGGGAGCCCGTGGCGGCAGGAGCATCCGACGACCCTCGGGAAGGGATCATCGCCCGCCCCCGCCCCGGGGCCTGGGAGGACGGACGGATCCGCGAGGGCATGGCGGTCCTGTGGGTCGACGGCGCCAAGGTCGGCGTCCCCTCCGACTACTACTACCTCGCCGCGTCCGATCAGGCGCTCGAGCTCGTCCTGGGCTCGGGCCACTGCAGCGCGACGCGCGAGCGCGTGATCGCCGACCACCTGCCCGCATGGGCCTCGGGGGACCCTGACTCCCCCGGCGACTACGTCGCCCGGGGCTCGGGGCGCTGCCGCACGGGGGCCTCGGCGGTGCGCTGGGCGTACTTCGTGGCGGCGCCCGGCTACGGCCCGGTGCGTGAGCTCGGCATCCCGAGCTCGGGGATGTACCTCGTGGTCGCGGTCGTCCCGGACGCTCCGCGCGCCGCGGCGATGCTGAACCGCCTGCTGCTGCGGACGAGCTTCGGCGACGCCACGGTGCAGGACCTCATCGCCGCGGCGCGTCGCACCTAGCGGGGGTCCCGGTCCACGAACGGCGGCCGGACCACGACGGCCGGGGCCGCGCGCCCGCGGATGTCGATCTCGACCTCCGCCCGGGGTGCCAGATCCGGCCGGAGGTACCCCATCCCGATGCCGACGCCGAGCGTCGGGGAGAACGTCCCGCTCGTGAGCGCCCCGACGTTCTCCCCGTCGGCGAGCACCCGCTGACCGTGGCGCGGGATGTGCCGCCGATCCCGCGTCCGCACCCCGAGGAGGCGGCTCGGAGGCCCCTCGGCCCGTTGGGAGAGGAGGACGTCCCGGCCGGGGAGCTCGGGCTTGTCCAGGGCGACGGCCCATGCGAGCCCGGCCTCGATCGGCGTGCGATCCGGCAGGAGGTCCTGCCCGCAGAGGGGGTACCCCATCTCGAGCCGGAGCACGTCCCGCGCGCCGAGCCCGCACGGCGCGATGCCGAAGGCGCTCCCCGCCTCGAGCAGGTCCTCCCAGAGCCGGCGCGCGACCGAGGCCGGCCCCAGGAGCTCGAACCCCAGCTCCCCGGTGTAGCCGGTGCGGGCAAGGATGAGCTCCGTCCCCCCCTGGCGCACGGTGGCGCACCCGAGGTAGGGCAGCGCCGCCGCTTCGGTGAAGAGCGTGCCGACGACCTCCAGCGAGCGGGGCCCCTGGACGGCGAGCACGCATCGCTCCTCGACGGGCTCGACCGCGACCTCGGCCGGGACCGTCCGGGCGCGCTCGGCGAGCAGTGACGCCACGCGCTCGGCGTTCGCCGCGTTCGGGACGGCCGCGAAGCGCTCGGCCGACAGGCGGTAGACGAGCAGGTCCTCCTCGATCCCGCCCCGCTCGCTCAGGATGAGCTCGTACTGCGCGGCGCCGTCGCGGGTCCGCGCGAGGTCGTTCGAGAGCGTCCGCTGCAGCAGCTCCAGGGCGCCGGGCCCCCGGACGTGCACGAGCCCGAGGTGGGAGACGTCGAACAGCCCGACGCGCTCGCGCACCGCCCGGTGCTCGGCGAGCGTGCCCTCGTACTCGATCGGCATGAGCCACCCGCCGAAGGGCCCGAGCCTCGCCCCGAGCTCGCGATGGACCTCCTCGAGCGGACCGTGGCGCTCCATGGCCGCATCCTACGTTGGCGGTAGCATGGATGCTCGATGTCCGACGACTACGACGTACTCGTCATCGGCGCGGGCACGGGGGGGTACTCCTGTGCCCTGCGGCTCGCGCAGCTCGGCAAGCGCGTGGGCCTGATCGACCGGGACGAGCGGGTCGGCGGCACCTGCCTGCTCCGCGGCTGCATCCCCACGAAGGCCCTCCTGCGCTCCGCCGAGGTGATGGACACCGTCCAGCGCTCCCGCGAGTGGGGCGTCAAGGCCGCGGGCGAGCCCGACTGGGACGGGATCCACGGCTTCAAGGATCGCGTCGTGGACAAGCTCGTGACCGGGCTCACGGGCCTGCTGAAGGCCCGGGGCGTCGAGACGATCCGCGGCACCGCGCGCCTGCTGCCGGGCCCGCAGGTCGAGGTCGACGGACGTCGCCTCCGGGCCGCCGACGTCGTGCTCGCGACCGGCTCGCGCCCGAGGATGCTCCCGGGGCTGGAGCGCTCCGAGCGCATCATCACGAGCGACGAGGCCCTGCGGATCCCCGCGCCGCCGTCGGCCGTGATCATCGGGGCCGGGGCGATCGGGCTCGAGTTCGCGAGCCTGTGGCGCTCCTTCGGCACCGAGGTCACCGTGCTCGAGATGCTCCCCGCCCTCGCGCCCCTCGAGGACGCCGACGTCTCCAAGGAGCTCGCCCGGGCGTTCCGCCGGCGGGGCATCACGGGCATCCCGGGCGCCACGGTCCGAGGGGTCAAGGACACCGGGTCCTCGGTCGACGTGACCTACGAGGCCAAGGGCGCGACGACCACGGTGAGCGCGCAGGTGTGCCTCGTCGCGGTCGGCCGCGGCCCGGTGACGGAGGACCTCGGGCTCGAGGCCGCAGGCGTCGAGCTCGACCGGGGGTTCGTGAAGGTGGACGGACAGCTGCGCACGACGGCGCCGCACGTGTGGGCGGTGGGGGACGTGGCCTCGACGCCGCTGCAGCTCGCGCACGTCGCCTTCACCGAGGGGTACGCCGTGGCCGAGCGCATCGCCGGCCTCGACGTCCCCGAGATCGACTACGCGGGCATCCCGCGCGTCACGTACTCGAGCCCCGAGATCGCCTCGGTCGGCCTCACCGAGGCCCAGGCGCGCGAGGGCGGGCACGAGGTCGAGGTCGAGCTGCTGAACCTCCAGGGCATCGGCAAGGCCAACATCCTCGGCGAGGGCGGGATCGCGAAGGTCGTGGCCGAGCGGGGCGGGCCGGTGCTCGGCGTCCACCTCGTCGGCCCCCACGTCACCGACCTCATCGCCGAGCCGATGCTCATCGTGGGCTGGGAAGCGACCCCGGCCGATGTCGCCGCCCTGTTCCACCCCCACCCCAGCCTGTCGGAGGCGGTCGGCGAGGCGCACCTCGCGCTCGCCGGCAAGCCGCTGCACGGAGCCTGAGGAGGGGCCGGTGGCGACGAGGATGGACCAGCAGGCGACGACGGCGGAGCGGGACTGGCGCGTCGGGCTCTCCGACGAGCAGCTCCGCCACGTCCTGTACCTGCTCAAGCTCTGCCGCCACGTCGACGAGCGGATGGAGGCCCTCTACCGCCAGGGTCGCCTGCCGGGCGCCATCTACTCCGGTCGCGGCCAGGAGGGCACCCACGTCGGGGTCGCCTACGCCCTGCGCCCCGAGGACTCGCTCTTCCCCACGCACCGCGACCTCTCGGCGCAGCTGACGAAGGGGCTGGACCTGAAGCGGGTCATGGCCCAGTTCTGGGGCCGGATCGACGGGTACACGCGCGGGCGGGACGGCAACAGCCACATCGGCGATTGGTACGGGGCCCGGACCTGGACCGTGATGTCCCACCTGCCGATCGCCTACCCGGTCGCGTGCGGCGCCGCCCTCGCCTACCAGCGGCGGCGTGAGCCACGCGTGGCGATGGCGATCTGCGGCGACGGCGCGACCTCCAACGGTCGCTGGCACGAGGCCCTGAACGTCTCCGCCATCCACCGGCTGCCGGTCGTCTGGGTGGTGAACAACAACCAGTACGCGTACTCGACCCCGAACGCCCTCGAGATCCCGACCCCGACGATCGCCGAGCGCGCGGCCGCCTACGGCATGCCCGGCGTGCGGGTCGACGCCCAGGACGTGCTCGAGGTCTACCGGGTCGCCCACGAGGCCGTCGAGCGCGCCCGAGCGGGCGGGGGGCCCACCCTGATCGAGTCGGTGAGCCTCCGCTGGCGCGGTCACGCCGGCCACGACCCGGCGCGGTACGTGCCCCGGGCCCTGCTCGAGGAGCACATGGAGAACAAGGACCCCGTACGCCGGTTCCAGGAGCTCCTGCTCGCCCACGAGGTCGTGGACGAGGCCGCCGTGAAGGCCATCGAGGAGCGGGTGGCGCACGAGTTCCAGGAGGGCTACGAGTTCGCGCTCGCCTCGCCGTTCCCCGTGGGCGAGGAGGTCACGATGGGGCTCTGGGTCGAGGACGGCTACTGGCGGCGCGAGCCCTCCCGCGAGGGCGGGACGGAGGCGTCGTGAGCACCCGGACGCTCGAGGCCGGCGCCGCCGGGCACGGGGCGGAGCCCCGGGGCAAGCGGACCGAGGCCGGCGAGGCCACGTACCTCATCGCCATCGCCGAGGCGCTCTGGGAGGAGATGGAGCGCGACGAGCGCGTGTTCCTGCTCGGCGAGGACATCGGCGTCTACGGGGGCGCCTTCAAGGTGACCGAGGGCTTCCTCGAGCGCTTCGGCCCCGAGCGGGTGATGGACACGCCGATCGCCGAGGAGACCATCACCGGCATCGCGATCGGCGCGGCGATGGAGGGCTTCCGGCCGGTCGCCGAGTTCCAGTACGCCGACTTCATGTCGAGCGGCTTCGACATGATCACGACGGCCCTCGGCCGGTACCACTACCGCAGCGGCGTGCCGCTCCCGGTGGTGCTGCGCGGTCCCTCGGGCGGCGGGGTGCGCGCCTCGAGCTTCCACTCCTTCAACCCCGAGCCCTGGTTCGCCCACTCGCCGGGGCTGAAGGTCATCTGCCCCGCGTTCCCGACGGACGCGAAGGGCCTGCTGAAGTCGGCGATCCGCGACGACAACCCCGTGATCTTCCTCGAGCACAAGTGGATCTACCGCCGGATCAAGGAGGTCGTGCCCGAGGACCCCGACTTCCTCGTGCCGATCGGCGTGGCGCGCGTGGCTCGCGAGGGCACCGATGTGTCGATCGTGACCTACGGGATGCTCGTGCACTGGGCCCTGGAGGCCGCCGAGGAGCTCGAGGCCCGCGGCATCTCCGTCGAGATCGTGGACCTGCGCACGATCCAGCCCCTGGACACCGAGACCGTGCTGCGCTCGGTCGAGAAGACCAGCCGGGTGCTCGTGCTGTACGAGAGCCACCGCTTCCTCGGCGTGGGCGCCGAGGTCGCCGCGCAGATCGCGGAGCAGGCCTTCGAGCACCTGGACGCGCCCGTGATGCGGCTCGCGCCGCCGAACGTGCCGATCCCCTTCTCCCCCAGGCTCGAGGACGCGTACCTGCCGCAGGTGCCGGATATCGTCGAGGCCGTGCAGCGGCTGGCCGCCTGGTAGTCGGGAGGGACCATGACGTCCGTGACGATGCCCCAGCTCGGCGAGACCGTCGTCGAGGGGACGATCCTGCGCTGGCTGAAGCAGGAGGGCGAGCTCGTGCAGGCCGACGAGCCGCTGTTCGAGATCTCGACCGACAAGGTCGACACCGAGGTGCCCTCGGTCGCCTCCGGCCGGCTCGTGAAGATCCTCGTGCCCGAGGGCGCGACCGTGAAGGTCGGGACGGAGCTCGCGATCATCGAGGAGGAGGCCGAGG
>CAZXJB010000114.1:0-7029 GCA_964640965.1 uncultured Actinomycetes bacterium
CGAGCTCCATGATGCGCTCGGCGTTCTCGCGGGCCTCCTTCGGCTCGAAGCGCGTCGAGTGCTCGGTCGGGTCGTCGCAGTAGCTCCCCTCGTGGTCCGTCGTGGACTTGTTGTCGACGATGAGGTTGGACTGCGCGGCGACCGCGTACAGGTGCTCCGGGAGGGTCGGCCCGTACATCGAGGTGAAGAAGTGGTCGGCGAGCACGAACCGGTCGGCGTACGCCCAGTAGTTCGGGATGTCCTCGCGCTCCAGGTACGAGTAGCCACTCATGTCATGGCCGTACAGGGGGGCCTTCTCGGCGTCGGTCGGGATCACGCCATTCATCCGGTTGAACCCGTTCATCTTCCCGCCGTTGATCGCCACGAGGCCGCAGCGGAAGCAGTGCGTGAGGTCGTGCTCGTACACGTCCGGGCCACGCGTGAGTCGCACGGTCGGGCCGTCCTCGCAGCCGTCCTCGGTGCATCGGATCGTCCCCCCCTCGGTCGCGCCCGCGGCCCCCGGGTAGGTCGCGAAGTAGTTGTTGAAGGTCCGGTTCTCCTTGACGATGAAGACGACGTGCTCGATCGGCGCGTCGGCGAGGGAGACGCCGGGGCTCGGCGAGGTCGTGGGCCCGGTCCCGCCCCCGCCGGTCGGTCCCGTGGACGGCCCCCCTGCGCGCTCGCCCGAGCCCCCGCCGCCGGTGGCCCAGGCGGCGACCACGATCAGGAGGCCGAGGGCGACCACGAGGGCGAGGAACCCGCGCCGCCGGGCGGCCCGCCGTCGGGCGAGGCGAGCCCGCTCGCGGGAGACGGGGAGCCGAGAGCCGGGTCCGGGCGTGAGCGACACCGCCCCGAGTATCCCCCATCCGAGGCCGCGGGGCACGCAGCCGGGGTTCAGGCTCGAGCGGCGCGCAGGGCGACGAGCACGAGGAGCGCGCCGAGCACGAGCACCCCGAGGAGCGTCCGCCCGCCCGCGCCCGCGGCCCCGTACCCCGGCGGAGGCGGATCGCAGAGCTCGGCGAGGCGCGCGCGGCGCTCGCGCAGGACCTCGCCCATCCCGGGATCCCCCGCCAGGTTCTCCAGTTGGAACGGATCGGCGCGCAGGTCGTAGAGCTCCTCCTCGCCGGTCTCGTACCGGACGTAGGTCCACCGCCGCGAGCGCACCGCGCAGTAGGTCGGCACGGGGTTCGCGCCCGCGAGGTGCTCGATCAGCAGGTCTTCGCGCCTGGGCCCGGGCTCGCCCCGGAGCGCCGGGAGCAGGCTGATGCCCTCCGCGCCGGGCGCCGGGATGCCCGTGGCGTCGGCGATCGTGGGTGCGAGATCCACGTTCGCCGCCAGGATCTCCGGGCGCGCCCCCGCGAGGACCCCGCCCTCGTCCCAGCGCACGACGAGCGGGACTCGGATCGCCTCCTCGTACGCGGCCTCCTTCCGCCGCCAACGGTGCTCGCCCCACAGCAGGCCGTTGTCGGAGGTGTAGATGAAGAGCGTGTCCGCGAGGCGCCCGGTGTCGCGGAGCGCGTCGATGAGCCCGGCCACCGCCCGATCGACCGCGAGGAGCGAGCCGTACTGGTTGCGGCGCAGCGCGTCGATGTGCTCCCGCCGCGCTTCGCTGAGCGGCTGGAGGTCCCGCACCCACGCCGGCTTGTCGGAGACGTCCGCCTCGTCGTACGAGGGCGGCCGCCAGGGGGCGAGGTCGGCGAACGCCCCCTCGTCGCCGGGCGCCGGCGGCGCCGGGCCGTGGGGCGCGGCCGGAGCGAAGGTGAGGAAGAGCGGCCCGGGCGTCTCGCGCACGAACGCCTCGGCCATCGCCGCGAGGACGTCCGTCGAGTAGTCCTCCGGCGCGGAGCCGTACCGACGCACCTCGCCGTCGACCTGGAGGGTGTAGTCCTCGTACTGCGCGTGGATGAACGCCGCCCACCGGTCCCACCCCGGGGGGATGTAGCCCGTCAGGCCCGCGTGCTGGTACCCGTCCAGGTACTTGCCGAACAGCCCGGTGGTGTAGCCGGCGTCGTGCAGCCAGGTCGCGAGCGTCGAGCCGTCGCGGAACCACTCGAACCGCCCGAAGGGCGGCACCTGCCGGTACACGCCGGTCGTGTGGGAGTACTCCCCCGTCAGGATCGTCGCGCGGCTCGGGCAGCACAGCGGGTTCACGACGAAGGCGTCGGGGAAGCTCGCGCCGCGCCGGACCAGCTCGCGCTGCACGGTGGGCATCGCCCAGAGCGTGTCGAACCGCTGATCGTCGGTGACGACGAGGACGATGGCGGCCGGGGCGCCCCCCGAGGGCGTCTCCGCGCTCGCCGCCCGCGGCCCGGCGGCGCCGAGCACGACCACCGACGCGACCGCCGCGGCGGCGGCGAGCCCGAGCAGACGGCGCCTCATCAGCCCCGGTAACGGGCGAGCGCGGCGGCCATGTCCGCGACGATAGCCGCCCGGGCGGGGTCGTGGGCGAGGTTCACGAGCTCGAACGGGTCTCGGCGGAGGTCGTAGAGCTCGCGCTCGCCGGTGGCGAGCTCGACGTACAGCCAGCCCGGCCGCCGCAGGCCCCACCAGGCGGGCACGCGCGGGTCGCCCGCGAACTCCAGGTACGCCTCCCCCCATGGGGGCGACCCCCCACGGAGCAGCGGCACGAGGCTCGCGCCGTCGAGCGGCCCGCCCGGCGGCACGTCCGCGAGATCCAGGATCGTCGGCGCGAGGTCCACGGCCGAGACGATCGCCGGCTCCAGGCGGTGCGTGAGCCCCGGCGCGCGCACGAGCAGCGGCACCCGGATGCACTCCTCGTAGGGGCAGGACTTGCGGGTCCACCGATGCTCGCCGAAGGCGAGCCCGTTGTCGGAGGTGAAGACGATCACGGTCTCCTCGAGCTCGCCCCGGTCGCGCAGCGCCTCGAGGATGCGACGCACCGCCTCGTCGACCGCGAGGAGCGTCTCGAACGAGCGGCGCTCGGCCTCCCGCAGCGTCTCCAGGCCTGCCGCGTCGAGCGGCGGCAGGGCCCGCACCCAGGCCGGCTTGTCGGAGACGTCGACCTCGCCGAGGGAGGGCGGGCTCGACAGGGCGAGGTCCGCGTACCGTCCCGCGTGGCGGGGCACGGGCTCGGCGGGCGGGTGCGGGGCCGTCGGCGCGAACCACAGGAAGAAGGGGCGGTCGCTCGGGGCCTGCTCGATGAACCGCACCGCGTGGTCGGCGAAGACGTCGGTCGAGTACGCGTCCGCGCCGTAGGGGACCGGGGTGCCCTGCTCGATCAGCGTGAAGTCGTGGTAGATGCTCTCGGGCCCGCCCTGCTGCTTGCCCCACCACCGGTCCCAGCCGGGCGGCACGTACGGGCCGCGGCCGAACGGGTACCCGTTCAAGTACTTGCCGACGAGCGCCGTCTCGTACCCCGCCGCGTCCAGCCATGTCGCGAGCGTGTCGGTCTCGTCGAGCCGCTCGCCGTCCGTGTTGCCGAGGACGCCCGTGTGGTGCGCGTAGCGCCCCGTGAGCATCGTCGCCCGCGAGGGGCAGCAGAGCGGCGTGTTCACGACGGCGTGGGTGAACACCACCCACCGGTCGGCGGCATCGAGCGCGCGGGACTGCAGGTACGGCATCACCGGGACGTTCCGCGGGATCGAGCGGAAGGACTGGTCGTCGGTCACGATCACGACGACGTTGAGGCGAGGCGAGTCGGCGCGCGGGAGGATCTCGGGCGCGAGCGCGGCCGCGACCATGAGGCCGATCGCGCCGGCGAGGAGCGTGAGGGGGCGCCGGCGCCGGGGGCTCATGCTCGCCGTCGCACCACCCAGATGTTCTCGGCGGGGAACCGCCGCGCCCAGGCGAGCGGCGCGAACCACGGGTAGGTGGTGCGCGCCTGACGGGGCGGCCGGAGCTCGATCAGGTCGAGCACCTCGAAGCCGCTCCGCCGGAACAGGCGGATCCACTCGCCGTAGGGGAGCTGGAAGTCCACCGAGTCCTCATCCCAGCGGCGCATCCCGAAGTACTCGCGCTGCAGCCGCTCGCTCACGGCCTCCGCCTCGGTCTCCCAGCACACGAAGTGCCAGGCGCTCCCCATGTTGAACACGAGCCGGCCCCCGGGGCGCAGCAGCCGGGCGGCCTCCGGCACCGTCCGGTAGGGGTCGGCGAAGGACATCGCGCCGTGGTCGCACATGACGAGGTCGAAGCAACCGTCGGCGAAGGGCGCGCGCTCCGCGTCCGCCAGCACGAGTGGGACCCGCGCCCGCGCCCGGGCGATGAGCGCGCGGGCGTGCGCGAGCTGCCGGGCCGAGAGGTCCATACCGACCGGGCGCGCGCCGCGCCGGGCGAGCCAGATCGACCACTGGGCGCCACCGCAGCCGTACTCCAGCACGTCCAGCCCGCGCACGTCCCCGAGGGCGCGGACCCGACCCTCGGGGATGCCCCAGACGCCCCAGCGGCCGAGCCGGGCGAGCTGCCGGCCGTGCGTCGCCTGGTACCCGTCGGAGGTCTCCTCCCAGTGCCGCCGGTTCTTCCGCACGTGGGGCGAGGACCGGCTCATCGCGCGGCGTGGAGCCAGCCGCCCTCGCGTCCGTGACGCGCCGCGACGAGGCCGGCCGCGATCGACAGGGCGATCTCGACGGGGCGCTGACCCCCGAGGTCAAGGCCGAGCGGCGTGCGGACCCGCGCGAGCGCCTCCTCGGTGAGCCCCCGCGCACGGAGCTCCTCCAGGAAGGGCGCGACGTGCCGCCGGCTGCCCATCACGCCGACGAACCCCGCGGGGCCTCGCAGGACCTCCGCGAGCTGCTCGACGAGGCCCGGGGCGTCGTGGTCGGTGAACACGACGGCCGACCGCGCCTCGAGCGCGAGCTCCCCGAGCCCCGCCACGATCGTCCACGGCAGGCCGCGATCCTCGGGCCGGATCCGCTCGGCCCTCGGCTCGACCAGGGCGGGCGACCAGCCCAGGCGCTTGGCGAGCGGGCACAGCTCGCGCGCGACGTCCGTGGCCGAGACGATCGCGAGCAGCGAGGGGGGCAGCACCGGCTCGAGGAGCACCTCGACGCTCCCGAGCTCGTGCTCGAGCGTGCGGACCTGCGGCACGCCGGCCTCGAGGATCTCCGGAGCGAGCCGCGCCACCGCCTCGTCGAACTCCGCGCACCCGAGGGTGCCCGCCACGGGACCCCCGGGGACGACCTCGAGCCGGTTGCCGAGGCGGCAGGGGGGCTGCCCGTGGAGCTTGACCGCCGTCGCCCGCACGAGCGGGGCGGCCTCCGCGGGGGCGGGGGTGGGGGACCCGCCCGCGCCGGCCTCGGCGTGGCCGGTCGGGTGCGCGCCGGTCGCCCCGGCGAGGAGCTCGACCGCGTGGTGCACCACGGGGAGCACGGCCTCCAGGCTCTCGCGCACCCCGCGCGGGCTCCCCGGCAGGTTCACGATCAGCGTGCGTCCCCGGGTCCCCGCCACCGCGCGCGAGAGCGCGGCCATCGGGGTCTTCTCCAGGCCCGCGTGGCGCATGAGCTCGGCGAGCCCCGGCGCCTCGCGCTCGATCACCGCGCGCGTGGCCTCGGGCGTCACGTCCCGCGGCCCGAACCCCGTCCCCCCGGTCGTCACGACGAGGGCCACCCCGCGCGCGACGAGTTCGAGCAGGCGGGCCTCGATCTCCGGCCGCTCGTCGGGCACGACCGAGCGCTCGACCACCGCGAAGCCGGCCTCCTCCAGGAGGGCCTGCGCGAGGTCCCCGGACTCGTCCCGGCGGGTACCGTGGCTCACCCCGTCGGAGACGGTGACGACCGCGGCGAGGGGGCGCGGATCCACCGAGGGCTCATCCACGCGCCCCATCCTGCCACACCCCCACGTCCGCGCCCCAGACGCGCAGGTGCCGCGGCGCGAGGACCGGCAGGCGGGCGAGCGGGGCGAACGCCCAGGCCTTCGCCAGCGCGACCCCGCCCGGCCCGAGCGCGAGCCCGGCGCCGACCGCGCCCAGCGTGCGGGGGATCCACCCGGCGCCGGCGAGCGCGAGCAGCGCCACCCCGAGGTTGTAGGCGGCGAGCTGCAGCGGCGCGCCCACCTCGCCCACCGCGAGCTGCCGCCGCCGCTCGTCGGGATGGCCCGGTCGGTTCATCGGCAGCAGGAACAGCCACGCCCCGAGCAGCGTCTGCAGCGCCCATCCCCCCACGAAGATCGCGAGGTACGGCTCGCGGAAGGTCGCGAACGCCCCGCGCGCCAGCGCCGCCGCGAGGGCGATCGCCCCGACCTCGAACCACGCAGCGCCCGCGAGCAGGTGCTTGGCGGCCGCCGGCACCGGCCAGGTCCGGGGCACCCGCAGGACCCGGAGCACCATCCCGGCGAGGCCGAGGGCTCCGCCCGCGTACGCGAGCCCGCCGAGGCCCGCCAGCCACCGCAGGTCCGTCGCGAGCCCGACGCCGATGCCCACGAGGCCGAGCGCGAGCGCGCCGGCCGTCGCCCACCCCCGCCAGACCGGCATCCGGATGCGCAGGACCGTGGGCAGGAACGTCACGAGGGTGCCGGCGATCGTGAACGAGACCCACCCGAGCAGGTTCACGCTCATGTGCGCGAGGCGGAGCCGAGCCCACGCCTCGCCAACGACCGCGTTCGCGCCGAGGAGCGCCCCCAGCGTCCCGCCCGCGAGCATCGAGGCGACCGCGCCGAGGTACATCGCGATCGGCAGCCCGTGGCGACCGTGCAGGGACCGGCGGCGGGCGCGCAGCACGATGGCGCCGAGGAGCGCGATCCCGAGCACGAACGCCGCGCCGCCCACCCCCGTCGTCGACGCCGAGCCGAGGACCCGTCCGACGGCGATCAGCGCCGTGCCGACCGTGACCAGTCCGAGCTGGGCGGCGACGAGCCACGCGGGCGGCGCGGGGGACGCGGTGAGGGCGAGCACGAAGTTCTGCATCGCCCCCGAGATCGCCGCCGAGACCGCCCCCGCGAGCGCGAGGTGCAGGGGCAGCCAGATCCCGAGGCGGTCGCGCTCGGGGAGCAGGAGCGAGAGCGCGGCCAGCGTGAGCCAGCCGCGCGAGAGCGTCATCGCCACGCGGCTCGTCGCGCGCGGCCGCGCGGCCCCCGCCCGGCTCATGCCGCCGCCCGGGC
>CAZXJB010000115.1:0-7023 GCA_964640965.1 uncultured Actinomycetes bacterium
GAGGGCGAGCGGTGCCTCGTCCGGGGGCTCCTCGCGGCCGCGAGCGCCGCGGGCGGGAGCCTGCTGTACCTGCTCACGTGGCAGGTGCGGAGCGGGGACCTCCTCGCGCCGCTCCATCAGCAGGCCACGTGGCAGCGCTCGTTCTCCTGGCCGTGGTCCACGCTCGTGCAGGCGACCCGGATCGCCCTCCGGTACGTCGGCCAGACCAACGGTCCCTACTGGCTCCTCGACTGGGTCCTCGTGGTGCCGGTGCTCGCGGTCTCCCTCCTCGCCCTCACCCGGTACCGCTGGGCCTTCTCGGTCTACCTGTGGGGCGGGCTCCTCATCCCCCTCACGTTGGTGTTCCCGGACCGACCGCTGATGTCGATGCCGAGGTTCGTGTTGCCCCTGTTCCCCGCCTTCTGGGCGGCGGCGGAGCTGCTCGAGCGGTGGCGCGTGCCGGGGTGGGCGGCCGCGGCGGTCGGGGCGGCGGGGCTCGGCCTGCTCGTGCCGCTGTTCGTGAACTGGTACTACATCTTCTGAGCCTCTGGGCTCGTCCGGGGATCCTGCTCGACCGACGCCAACCCGCCTCCCGCGATGCACCCGGGGCAGCCCGGACGTATAGGATGGTCGCGCACACGGGACGGGTCCGAGCGAGCGAGGAGCGACGGGTGACGATCCGGGTGGTCATCGCGGACGACCATTCCCTGGTCCGCCAGGGCCTGCGCCGGTACCTCGACATGGCCGAGGGGATCGAGGTCGTCGGCGAGGCCGCGAACGGCAAGGAGCTCGTGGAGCTCGTCGAGAAGGAGCAACCGGACATCGCCCTCGTCGACATCCGGATGCCCGAGATGGACGGGCTCGAGGCCGCCCGCCAGATCCGGGACCGCTTCCCGAAGGTCGGGGTCATCATGCTCACCGCCTACGACGACCGGCAGTTCGTCGTCGAGGCGGTCCGCTCGGGCGCGCGGGGCTACGTGCTGAAGGCCCGCGACGCCGAGCACCTGATCCAGACGGTGCGCCTCGTCGCCGGTGGGAACATGGTGATCGATCCCCAGCTCGTCGTGGCCCTCGCCGAGGAGCTCAGCCAGGCCAAGGAGCGGGACCGCAAGGCCGAGACCCTCACCGCTCGCGAGATCGAGGTCCTGCAGCTCCTCGCCTTCGGCCACACCAACCGGGACATCGCCGAGCGCCTGTACATCTCGCCCGACACGGTGAAGACCCACCTCGAGCACATCTTCGAGAAGCTCGGCGCCTCGGACCGCACCGCGGCGGTGGCCGAGGCGCTGCGGCGACGCCTGATCGAGTAGGCGCCCTCCTCCATCCGGCCTACGACGGCGCCCCCGAACGGCCCCCGGTCGGGTGATGGAGTCCCGCGGTCCGCTCCGGCATCATGGGACATCGATGATGCCCTCGCACCAGCGCCCGTCCGTCGCGTGGCCGGCCGTGCTCGTCCTCGCCGCCGGGGCCATCGCGATCGTCTACGGCGTGGCGCCGGAGCTCCCCCGCCGGACCGACGGCCTGGCCTCCGGCATGCTGACCGGGGCGGCCCTCCTCGCCTCCCTCGCGGCGTTCGCGAGGTCCCGGCGACCCGATGCCTGGCGCTCCGCCCGGGCCTTCGGGCTCGCCCTGCTCGCGCTCGCCGTCGTGGGCGCCCTCTTCGTCCAGCACGACCTCTCGCACGCGGCGGGCAGGAGCGGGTACGACGTGGGGTTCCTCGCGACGGCGTTCCTGTTCCTCGTCCCGGCCGCCATCGAGTACCGCGAGCACCTGGCCCCGGCCGATCGGCGGGAGCTCGTCGCCGACGCGGCGCTGATCGCCGCGGCCGTGGGATCGGCGGCGTACCTGTACCTGCGCGAGCCGGGCGGGAGCGCCGAGCAGGCCGTCTCGAGCGCCGCCGCCGCCTCCGTCATCGCGAGCACGCTCGGCGCGTACGCGGCGCTCGTGCTCTGGCTCCCCTCCCGACCCCACCTCGCGCAGCTCCTCGCGATGGCCGGGCTGATCGCCGGCACCGTCGCCTTCGCCGCGGACTGGGCCCACGGGGCGTACCGGCAGGGCGACCCGGCCGCGGGCCTGCCCCTCTCGCTCTCGCCGCTCGTCCTCGCGCTCGCCGTCACCCTGGTCCCACGTCATCGTGCGGAGCAGGTCCGGATCCGTCCCGCCAGGTACGGGCGCGCGGCGCTCACCACGCTCTCGGTCGCGACGGCCTGCGCGGCGCTCGCCCTCGTGGCCTGGGCCCAGACCGCGCAGGAGGTCGAGCCGGCGCACGCCCGGGTCCTGATCGGCCTGCTCGCCGGGGCGATCGCTCTCCGGATCCTCGTGAACCAGGTGCGGGGCACGCAGGCGACGCAGGCCGCCCAGGAGGCGCTCGAGCAGAAGGAGATCGCCCTCCGCGAGACCGACCGCGCCCTCGAGCGCCTCCGCCGCGCCAACGAGACGCTTCGCGAGTCCGAGGAGCGGCTGCGCACGGTCTTCGAGGCGGCGGTGGACGGGATCGTGGAGCTCGACGACGAGGACGTCATCGTCCGCGCGAACGAGGCCTTCTGCCGCATGGTGGAGCTGCCGCAGGCGCTCGTCGAGGGACAGCCGTGGTCGGCCCTCGCCGCGGCCGTGAACGCCGACGAGTCCTTCGCCTCGCTGCCGCAGACCGGCCAGGGGACGCTCCGGCGCGAGGGCCAGCCGATCTACCTCGAGTCTCGCATCTCCGAGATCCCGAGCGCCCCGCCCCGACGGCTCCTGCTCGTGCGCGACGTCACGGCCACGCGCGTGGCCGACCAGACGATCCGCTCGCTCTTCAAGTTCCTCCAGGACCGCGACGAGGACCGGACGCGCATCATGCGACGGACGAACGCGGCGATCGAGGCCGAGCGGAACCGGATCGCCCGCGACCTCCACGACGGCCCGGTCCAGGGCGTCTCGGCGGCCTCGCTCTCGCTCGAGGCCGTCCTGCTCATGCTGAAGGCCGGCGAGGTGCAGGCGGGGATCGAGATCCTCGCGAAGGTCCGGCGCGAGCTCTCGGAGGAGGCCGACAACCTCCGACGCCTCATGGCGGGGCTCCGTCCCCCGCTCCTCGAGGAGCGCGGCCTGCTCCCCGCCCTGCGCGAGACCCTCGACAAGTGGGGACGGGACGTCGGGGTCGAGACGGAGTTCGTCTCCGTGGGCGCGGGCGAGATCCCGAGCGACCTCGAGACCCTCGCGTACCGCGTTGTGCAGGAGGCGCTCTCGAACGCGGCGAAGCACGCGCGGGCCTCCCACGTCACGCTCACCGTCGAGATCGCGGGCGGCCAGCTGCGCGTGGAGGTCCAGGACGACGGCATCGGCTTCGACGCCTCGAGGGCGCGCGAGTACCTCCAGATGGGCCGGGTGGGGCTCGCCTCGATGCGCGAGCGGGTGGAGCTCGCGAACGGGACGTTCATGGTCCACTCGACGCCGGGGCGGGGCACGACGGTCATGGCCGCCTTCCCGCTCGAGGCGGTCCCCGCGCCGCGGGAGTTCTCCACGAGCGAGGCGTAGGCCAAGGTCCGAGGTCACCGGTCGCCGAGCGAGCGCTAGGGACCTCCCCCTCCGCCGCCCGGCGGGCCTCCGGTCGGCGACGGGCTCGGGCTTGGGGACGGGGACGGTGACGGGGACGGCGAGGGCGAGGGGCTCAGGGTGGGGCTCGGGGAAGGGCTCGGGCTCACCGTCGGGGACGGGCTCGGCGAGGGCGAGGGGCTCTCGGTGGGGGACGGGCTCGGCGCCGGGACCGGGGTGGGCGGCCCGCCGGTGTACCCCTCGAAGGACGGCTCCGGGAAGTCCAGGACCGGCTGCCCCTCGAGCGCCCGCACCATGAAGTCGTGCCAGATCGCCGCGGGGATCGTCCCGCCGAAGACGGCGGGGAACCCGTGGACGTTCACGAGCGGGATCTGGCCCTGGGGGTACCCGACCCACACGCAGGCGGCGAGCTGCGGGGTGTACCCGCAGAACCAGGCGTCCACGTACTCCTGGGCGGTCCCCGTCTTCCCCGCCGCCGGGCGGCCGATGTTGGCGCGCGTGCCCGTCCCGCTCGTGATCACGCCTTCCAGCGCGTAGGTGGCGAGCGCCGCGTCGTTCGCGTCGAGCACCCGTTCGCCGCGGCGGTCGATCCGGGCGAGCTCCTGCCCGCTCGCATCGGTGACCTCGAACAGCGGCGTCGCGTCGTGGCGCACCCCCTGCGCCGCGAGCGTCGCGTAGGCCCTCGTCATCTCCAGGGGGGTGACCTCCTGCGTGCCGAGCGTGATCGAGCACACCGGATCGAGCGGCGAGGTGATCCCCATCCGATGCGCGACCCGCACCACCTCGTCGGGCCCGACGACGGTGACGAGCTGCGCGTAGACGGTGTTCACGGAGTGGGCGGTCGCCTGCAGGAGCGTGAAGGTCCCGGCCTCCGAGTCGCTCGCGTTCGAGAGCGTCCACGGGCGTCCGTTCGTGTAGCACCGGGGGTCGTCGATCGTGATCGTCGCCGGTCCCCGCCACCGCGAGCTCAGGCTGATCCGATCCTGGAGGGCCGCGACCAGCGTGAAGACCTTGAACGCCGAGCCCGCCTGCCGTCCGGTGCCGCCGTCCCCCGTCGCCAGGTTCACCTTCGAGCGGTTCCAGTTGCGACCCCCGACCATCGCCCGGACCGCGCCCGAGCGCGGATCGATCGCGACGAGCGCGGCCTCGGGGTCCCCCGGGTCGGGCAGGTGGGCCTGGACGGCCTCCTCGGCGAAGGACTGCATGCGCGCATCGAGCGTGGTCGTCACCCGCAGGCCGCCCCCGAAGACCCGCGCCTCGCCGAACCGCGCGATGAGCGAGCGGCGCGTGTAGTCGAGGAAGTAGCCGAGCCGACGGTCCCACCCCTCGCCGAGCGTCACCGGGTCCGTCCGGACCGGCTTGCCCTTCAGCGCCTGCGCGCGAGCGGGGTCGAGGTACCCCTCCGCGACCATCCGGTCGAGGACGTGGTTGCGGCGGACCATCGCCTCCTGCGGGTGCAGGATCGGGTCGAAGAGGCTCGGGCTCGGGATCAGCCCCGCGAGCGTGGCCGACTCGAGCAGGGTGAGCTCGCTCGCGTCCTTGCTCCAGTACGTCTGGGCGGCCGCCTGCACGCCGTAGGCGCCGTGGCCGAAGTAGACGGTGTTCAGGTACCGCGCGAGGATCTCGTCCTTCGTGAGCTCCTGCTCGAGCTTGATCGCGAGCAGGACCTCCCGCACCTTCTGGCCGAGCGTCCGGGGCGGCATCACGTAGACCCGCTCGCCCGTCTCCGGGTCGGTCTCGTACGTCCCCGCGTAGACGTTCTTCACGAGCTGCTGGGTGATGGTGGAGCCGCCCTGGACGGTCCGGCGCTCGACGAGGTCGGTCCAGGCCGCGCGCAGGATCCCGACGGGGTCGAACCCGGGGTGGTGGTAGAAGTCCTTGTCCTCGGCGGCGATCACGGCCTCGCGGAGGCTGCGGGGCATCTGCTCGAGCGGGATGATCGTGCGGTCCACGCTCGCGTGCAGGGTCGTGAGCAACGTCCCGTGGCGATCGTAGACGTAGGTGGTCTGCAGCGGCGGCGGCGTGGGAGGCAGCTCGAGCCGCGAGTACAGGTAGAGGAGGGTCGTGAGCACCGCGAGCACGCCCGCGAGCGGCACGGCGACGAGGACCCACCACCAGCGTCGCAGGAACCCCCGCGGGCCGGGGCGGCCCCGGCGGCGCGTGCGGGAGGCGTGCTTGCGACCTCGCGAGGTCCGGCGAGCTGCGGTGTCGACCGCCAAGGCGTCTCCGAGTCTACCGGCAGGTACGGGACCGGCCGCTCAGCCGGCGGCGCGGGCCATGAAGGCCTCGGCCAGGTGGTTCCACTGGCAGCGGGTGCAGACCTCGACCACGTAACAGGTCGAGCCCGGCCGATCTGCGGCCATCGTGAGGCCGACCTCGAGCGGCCACACGCGCCCGTTGTCCTGCCGGAGGCCCTCGCCGTAGACGTACGTGACGAGGCGGAGCTTGGTCCTGCCGCACACCGGGCAGTCCCGACGGCTCGGCTCGCCGACGTGCTTCGCCGCGCGCATGAGCTCGGGGTGGGCGTCGCAGACCTCGGCCCAGGAGCGCAGGCCGTGGCGCACCTCGCTGAGCAGGGCCCGCTTCGCGAGCGTGTAGTCGACCGTGGCGAGCACCGCTCGCCGCCCCCGCGGCCCCGCGCCCGCCTTCCCAGCGTTCCCCGCGCGCCTTCCGGTCGCCATGGCGAAGGCATCGTACACCCCCCCGGCGACCCTCGGGGAGGCAGCTAGGGCGCCTCGACCACGGCGCGGGCCGACCCCGCGACGAGGAGATCGTCCGGCCCGAGCAGGAGCCCGCCCACCGGCGCGCGGACCTCCACCCGCGCCTCGAAGGTCCCGGGCTCGCAGACGCAGGAGACGAGCGCCGCGCCGTTCCGCTCGGCGAGCGCGCGGGCAGCCGGCTCGGGCTCGAGATCGGTCGGGAACGCGAGGCTCTGCGCGGCCGCGAGGGCCGCCGCGTCGGCCGCGGTCTGGGCCCGGTCGGTCGCGAGCAGCACCCGCCCGAGGTCGGCCAGCCCCATGGCGATCACCGCGAGGACGACGAGGACCGCGACGGCGAGCACCGTCGCGGAGCCGCGCTCGTCCCCGAGCCCAGGGCTCATCCCACCTCCTGGCGCATCGCGGCGGCGGCGCGGAGCGCGATCTCGGCCGGCAGGAGCCAGCCGGCGAGGGGCCCCGCGATCCGCGCTCGGTAGGTGACCTCCACCGTCACCACGGCCCCCTGCCCGCCCTCGCGTACGACGGCGACCTCGAGGCGCGCGGGGTCGAGGCCCGGCGCGGCATGGACGGCGGCGGCTCGGGCCTCGGCGTCTCCGAAGCGACGGTGATGATGCGCGCGATCGCCGAGTCGGGCGCGGGCATGTCGGGCGCCTCGGCCGTGCACATCAACATCTTCGGGCTCAATCCGGTCGTCGTCCACGGCAACGACGAGCAGAAGAGACGCTATCTGCCGGGCATGGTCGCCGGGCGCGACAAGACCTGCTTCGCGGTGACCGAGCCCAATACCGGCCTCAAC
>CAZXJB010000116.1:0-7007 GCA_964640965.1 uncultured Actinomycetes bacterium
CCGTGAGGGGCCGGAGAGTCGTGAATGGGTTGACGGAAGGGGAGGAAGGGGGCGGGATCGGCGGGAGCGGCGCGCGATCGGGGGGCTCGGTCGGCGGGAGCGGCACGCGATGGCGCGCGGCCGGCCCGCGTCGACGCTCCGGCACGCTCCGGCACGCTCCGGCACCCCCGGCACGCTCCGGCACGCTCCGTGTCGGCGCCCCGGTGTATCACTCCGCCATGGGCGCCCTGAAACCCTCCGACCTCGGGACCCCCTTCGACGTCATCACCGCCGTGCGCCGGGTCAACAAGCTCCTCCGGGCCCGCTTCGACGACGCCCTCTACGAGTTCGGCCTGTCCTACGCCCAGTACGAGGTCCTGCTCCTCCTCCGCTACGACGGCGACCTGCACGCCGCCGCGCTCGCCCGGGAGCTGCGGATCAGCCGGCAGGCCGTCCGGCGCCTGGTCGAGAAGCTCGTCGCCGGCGGGCTGGTCGAGACCCTCCCGCGGGACCACGGGGTGGTCGGGCTGCTGATCACGAGGGATGGGCTCTCGCGCATCGGGCACGTTCGGACCGCGCTCTCGGACACGGATCGGCGCCTGAAGGCGCTCCCCCGGGAGCTCCGCGTTCGCCTCGTGGAGGACCTGGGAAGCGTCGAGCGGGCGCTCGCGCGCTCGACGGCAACTACTGGTAGGGGCCGGCCTGCCCGGGCCTGGGCCGCCCGGGCCTGGGCCGCCCGGGCCTGGGCCTGCCCGGCCTCGCCCCTCGACCCTACTCCTCGGGCGAGAACGTCCCTCCACCGAGCAGCCGATCCGCCTCCTCCCGCGTGATCCGGCCTGCCGGCACGCGCTCGCTGGGCTCGCCGCCCTCGGCGGCCGCCTCCTGCAGCTCGCGCTGGCGGACCAGCCAGTACTCGGGGATCGCCTCGGGCTTGATCCGCACCTGGACGTTCCGGTAGCGGCCCATGCCCGTCCCGGCCGGGATCAGCTTGCCGATGATGACGTTCTCCTTGAGGCCGAGCAGCTGGTCCGACCTGCCGGCGATCGCCGCCTCGGTCAGGACCCGGGTCGTCTCCTGGAACGAGGCCGCCGAGAGCCACGAGTCGGTGGCGAGCGAGGCCTTCGTGATGCCGAGCAGCTGCGGTCGGGCCGTGGCCGGCTCGCCACCGCGCTCGAGCACCTCGCGGTTGGCCTCCTCGAAGCGGCGCCGGTCCACCAGGTCCCCCGGCAGGAACTCGGTGTCGCCGGGCTCGATGATCTGCACCTTGCGCATCATCTGCCGGACGATCAGCTCGATGTGCTTGTCGTGGATCGTGACGCCCTGCGAGCGGTAGACCTGCTGGACCTCCTCCACCAGGTGCTGCTGCAGCGCCTGCACGCCCTCGACCCGCAGCTTCTCATGCGGGTTCACCGAGCCCTCCGTGAGCTGCTGCCCGACGTCCACCACGTCCCCCTCCGAGACCGTGAGCCGCGCGCGGAAGGACACCGCGTACTGCACCTGCTCGCCGTCCTCGGACGTGACGGTGATCCGGCGGACCTTCTTCTCCTCGTCGTCCTCGATCGAGACCACGCCGGGCAGCTCGGTGATGATCGCCTCGCCCTTGGGTCGGCGGGCCTCGAACAGCTCGACCACGCGCGGCAGGCCGTGCGTGATGTCCTCGCCGGCCACGCCGCCCGTGTGGAAGGTGCGCATCGTGAGCTGGGTGCCGGGCTCGCCGATCGACTGCGCGGCGACGATGCCGACGGACTCGCCGATGTCCACGAGCTTGCCGCTCGCGAGCGACCAGCCGTAGCACAGGCGGCAGACGCCGTAGTCCGCCTCGCACGTCATGGCCGAGCGCACCCGCACGACGTCCACGCCGGCGTCCACGAGCGCCCTCAGGAGCCGGTCGTCGACCTCGTCCCCACGGGAGGCGACCTTCGTGCGCCCCGCCTTCACATCCTCGGCGAGCACCCGGCCGAACAGCGAGGTGTCCAGGTGCGGGTTCTCGACCCGCTCCCCCGAGGGCGTCTCCCAGGTCACCCGCACGGGGATGCTGCGGTCGGTCCCGCAGTCCTCCTCCCGCACGATGAGCTCCTGGGCGACGTCCACCAGCCGCCGCGTGAGGTAGCCCGAGTCCGCGGTCCGAAGCGCCGTGTCGGCCAGCCCCTTCCGGGCCCCGTGGGTCGAGATGAAGTACTCGAGCACGGACAGGCCCTCGCGGAAGTTGGACTTGATCGGCCGGGGGATGATCTCGCCCTTCGGGTTGGCCACGAGGCCGCGCATGCCCGCGATCTGGCGGATCTGCATGATGTTCCCCCGGGCGCCCGAGTTGGCCATCATGTAGATCGGGTTGGTCTGCGCGAACCGGCGCTCCATCGCGTCCTTCACCTCGTCGGTGGCCTGGGTCCAGATCGTGATGAGCTCCTGGCGCCGCTCGTCGTCCGTGATGATCCCCCTGCGGTACTGGGCCTCGATCTTCGCGGCCTCCTTCTCGTGCCGATCCAGGATCTGGGCCTTGTCCGGCGGGGTCGTCACGTCCTCGATCCCGAGCGTCACCCCGGCCCGGGTCGCGTAGTGGAAGCCGAGGGCCTTCAGGTTGTCGAGGATCTGCTCGACCGTGCCGCGGTCGTACCGGTGCACGCACTCGTCCACGAGGCGGGCGATGTCGCTCTTGGAGAGCGGGCTGTTCACGAACTCCTTGTCCTCGGGGAAGGCCTCGTTCAGGATCAGCCGGCCGATCGTCGTCTGCACGAGCGGCACCCGGGTGCCGTTGCCCTCGGCGTCCACCGCCACGCTCTCGGGCAGGAGCTCCGGGGGCAGGGCCTTGCCGGGCAGCCGCACCTTCACCACCGAGTGGAGCCCCACCCGCTTGTGGTCGTAGGCGAGCAGCGCCTCGGCCGGTGAGGCGAACCGCGGGACGTCCTCGTCCTTCGGCGTCTCCTCCGGATCGAGCGTCAGGTAGTAGAGCCCGAGGACCATGTCCTGGGTCGGGACCGCGATCGGCCGCCCGTGGGCCGGCGAGAGGATGTTGTGGGTCGAGAGCATGAGGACCCGGGCCTCGGCCTGCGCCTCGGCCGACAGCGGCACGTGGACGGCCATCTGGTCGCCGTCGAAGTCCGCGTTGAAGGCGGTGCACACGAGCGGGTGGATCTGGATCGCCTTGCCCTCGACGAGGACCGGCTCGAACGCCTGGATCCCGAGACGGTGCAGGGTCGGCGCCCGGTTGAGCAGGACGGGATGCTCGCGGATGACCTCCTCGAGCACGTCCCACACCTGCGGGCGCGAGCGCTCGACCATCCGCTTGGCGCTCTTGATGTTCTGCGCGAGCCCCTGGTCCACCAGCCGCTTCATCACGAACGGCTTGAACAGCTCGAGGGCCATCTGCTTGGGCAGCCCGCACTGGTGGAGCTTCAGCTGCGGGCCGACCACGATGACCGAGCGGCCCGAGTAGTCCACGCGCTTGCCGAGCAGGTTCTGGCGGAACCGCCCCTGCTTGCCCTTCAGCATGTCCGAGAGCGACTTCAGCGGCCGGTTGCCCGGGCCGGTCACCGGCCGGCCGCGGCGGCCGTTGTCGAACAGCGCGTCGACGGCCTCCTGGAGCATCCGCTTCTCGTTGTTCACGATGATCTCGGGCGCCTGCAGGTCGAGGAGCCGCTTCAGCCGGTTGTTGCGGTTGATCACACGCCGGTACAGGTCGTTCAGGTCCGAGGTCGCGAACCGGCCGCCGTCGAGCTGCACCATCGGCCGCAGGTCCGGCGGGATGACCGGGATCGCGTCGAGCACCATCCCGAGGGGCGTGTTCTTGCCCTCCACGAAGTGCTGGACGACCTTGAGGCGCTTGATCGCCTTCAGCCGGCGCGTGCCCTTGCCGTTCTCGATCTGCTCGCGGAGGGCCTGCACCTCGGCCTCGAGGTCGAGGTCCTGCAGGAGCCGCTTGATGGCCTCGGCGCCCATGCCGCCGTCGAAGTACTCGCCGAAGCGCTCGCGCAGCGAGCGGTACACGGCGTCGTCGGCCACGAGCTGCTTCACGTGCAGGTTCTTGAACGCCGAGAGCACGTCGTCCAGGTGCTGGAGCTCGCGCCCGGCGCTCTCGGTGATGCGCTCCACGTCGCGCTGGGCCTCGCGCCGGGCCGCGGCGAGCTGGGCCCCCTTCGCACCCTCGCCCTCGAGCTCGCGCAGACGCAGCTCGAGCTCGCGCAGACGCGCCTTGATCTCGTCGTCGCGCTCGGCCTCGATGAGCCGCTTCTCCTCCTCGAACTGCCGCTCGATCTCGGGGAGGTCCTTGTGGCGGCGCTCCTCGTCCACGCGCGTGATGACGTAGGCGGCGAAGTAGATGATCCGCTCGAGGTCCTTCGGCGCGATGTCGAGCAGGTACCCGAGGCGCGAGGGGACGCCCTTGAAGTACCAGATGTGCGTGACCGGCGCGGCGAGCTCGATGTGCCCCATCCGGTCGCGGCGGACCTTCGAGCGCGTGATCTCCACGCCGCAGCGCTCGCAGATGATGCCCTTGAACCGGACGCGCTTGTACTTGCCGCAGGCGCACTCCCAGTCCCGGGTCGGGCCGAAGATCTTCTCGCAGAACAGGCCGTCCTTCTCGGGCTTCAGCGTGCGGTAGTTGATCGTCTCCGGCTTCTTCACCTCGCCGTTGGACCACGCGCGGATCTGCTCCGCGGTGGCGAGACCGATCTTGATCTCGTCGAAGTAGTTGACGTCGAGCATCCTTGAGCGTCCGCCTCCTCAGCCCTAGTCGAAGTCCGCCCCGGCCGGCTCGCGGCGGGACAGGTCGATCCCCAGCTCCTCGGCCGCCCGGAACACGTCCTCGTCCGTCTCCCGGAGCTCGATCTCCTCGCCCTCCGCCGAGCGGACCTCGACGTTCAGGCACAGGGACTGCATCTCCTTGATGAGCACCTTGAAGGACTCGGGGATGCCGGGCTCGGGGATGTTCTCGCCCTTGACGATGGCCTCGTAGACCTTCACCCGCCCCAGGACGTCGTCGGACTTGATCGTGAGCAGCTCCTGGAGCGCGTACGCCGCGCCGTACGCCTCGAGCGCCCAGACCTCCATCTCGCCGAACCGCTGCCCGCCGAACTGCGCCTTCCCGCCGAGCGGCTGCTGCGTGATCATCGAGTAGGGGCCGGTCGAGCGCGCGTGGATCTTGTCGTCCACGAGGTGGAGCAGCTTCAGGATGTAGGCCACGCCGACGGTGATCGGCTCCTCGTACGGCTCGCCGGTGCGGCCGTCGTAGAGGGTCGCCTTGCCGACCTCGTTCACCAGCCGCATGCCATCGGCGCTCGGGTGGGCGCTCCGCAGGGCCTCGAGGATCTCGTTCTCGCGCGCGCCGTCGAACACCGGGCTCGCGACGTAGACCGGAGCGGCCAGATCCTTCCCGTCCTTGGTGAACCCGACCATCGCGGCCCACCCGAGGTGCGCCTCGAGGATCTGACCGAGGTTCATCCGCGAAGGCACGCCGAGCGGGTTCAGGATGATGTCCACCGGCGTCCCGTCGGGCAGGAACGGCATGTCCTCCTCGGGCAGGATCGTCGAGATCACGCCCTTGTTCCCGTGCCGCCCGGCGAGCTTGTCGCCGTCGGAGATCTTCCGCTTCTGGGCCACGTAGACGCGCACGAGCTGGTTCACGCCCGGGGGCAGCTCGTCGCCGTCCTCGCGGGTGAACACCCGCACCCCGATGACCTTGCCGGACTCCCCGTGGGGGACCTTCAGCGAGGTGTCGCGCACCTCGCGCGCCTTCTCGCCGAAGATCGCCCGGAGCAGGCGCTCCTCCGGCGTGAGCTCCGTCTCGCCCTTGG
Organism: uncultured Actinomycetes bacterium; assembly: GCA_964640965.1. Classification (GTDB taxonomy): domain Bacteria; phylum Actinomycetota; class UBA4738; order UBA4738; family HRBIN12; genus HRBIN12. The sequence goes on from CAZXJB010000116.1 coordinate 5,769, forward strand.
GCGTGACCTTGCCCACGAGGTAGTCGCCGGGGTGCACCTCGGCGCCGATCCGCACGATCCCGCGCTCGTCCAGGTCCTTCAGGATCTCCTCGGAGACGTTGGGGATGTCCCGCGTGATCTCCTCGGGCCCGAGCTTCGTGTCGCGCGCGTCGACCTCGTGCTCCTCGATGTGGATCGAGGTGAGGATGTCCTCCTTCACGAGGCGCTCGGAGATGATGATGGCGTCCTCGTAGTTGTGGCCCTCCCAGGGCATGTACGCCACGATGAGGTTCCGGCCGAGCGCGAGCTCTCCCGACTCCGTCGAGGGCCCGTCGGCGATGACCTGGCCCTTCGCGACCCTGTCGCCCTCGCGCACGATCGGCTTCTGGTTCAGGCAGGTGCCCTGGTTGGAACGGCGGAACTTCTGCAGCTCGTAGGTCCGCAGCTCGCCGTTCCGCTCGCGGATCACGATCCGGTCGGCCGACACCTCCTCGACGACGCCCGCCTCCTCGGCGAGCACCACGTCGCCGGCGTCCACCGCGGCCCGGAACTCGACCCCGGTGCCCACGAGCGGGGCCTCCGAACGCAGCAGCGGCACCGCCTGGCGCTGCATGTTGGCGCCCATGAGGGCCCGGTTGGCGTCGTCGTGCTCGAGGAAGGGGATGAGCGCCGCCGCGACCGAGATCAGCTGCTTCGGGCTGACGTCCATGTAGTCGACCTCGGCCGGCGGAACCGAGTCCACCTCGCCGCCCTTGCGCCGCACGAGCACCGTGGGGTTCAGGAACCGCCCGTCGGGCCCGATCGGCTCGTTCGCCTGGGCGATGACGTGCCGGTCCTCCTCGTCGGCCGAGAGGTAGTCGATCTGGTTCGTGGCCTTGCCGTTCACCACCCGGCGGTACGGGGTCTCGATGAACCCGTACTCGTTGATCCGCCCGTAGGTCGAGAGCGACCCGATGAGACCGATGTTCGGTCCCTCCGGCGTCTCGATCGGGCACATCCGCCCGTAGTGGCTGGGGTGGACGTCCCGGACCTCGAACCCCGCGCGCTCGCGCGAGAGCCCGCCCGGCCCGAGGGCCGACAGGCGCCGCTTGTGGGTGAGCCCGGCGAGCGGGTTCGTCTGGTCCATGAACTGCGAGAGCTGGCTGGTCCCGAAGAACTCCTTGATCGCGGCCACGACCGGACGGATGTTGATGAGCGTCTGCGGCGTGATGGCCTCGACGTCCTGGGTGGTCATGCGCTCCTTGACCACCCGCTCCATCC
>CAZXJB010000117.1:0-6873 GCA_964640965.1 uncultured Actinomycetes bacterium
AGGGCGCCGGCCCGAGGCGCCGGCCCCGGCGCGAGCGCGGCCGGGACGAGCGCCGGGACGGCTGAGCGCCGATGGCGATCGAGCGGACCGGGTTCGCCTCGGGCCTGCGCGTCGTCACCGAGCGGATGCCCGGGCTCCGGTCGGTGGCGCTCGGCCTCTGGGTGCTGGCCGGCTCGCGCGACGAGCCGCCCCCGATCAGCGGCGCGAGCCACTTCCTCGAGCACCTGCTCTTCAAGGGGACGCGCACGCGCAGCGCCCGGGAGATCGCCGAGGCGTTCGACGCCGTCGGCGGGGACGTGAACGCCTTCACGGCGAAGGAGTACACCGCGTACTACGCGCGGGTCCTCGACCGCGACCTGGCGATGGCCGTCGAGCACCTCGCGGACATGATCCAGCACTCGGTGCTGCGCGCGGCCGACGTCGAGGCCGAGCGCCAGGTCATCCTGGAGGAGATCAACGTCCACGAGGACACGCCCGACGACCTCGTCCACGACCTGTTCACCGAGACGCTGTGGCCCGGCCACCCGCTCGGGCGGCCGGTGCTCGGCACGCGCGAGAGCGTGCGCGCAGCCACGCGCGAGCAGATCCGGCGCTTCTACCGCCGGCGCTACGTGCCCGGCAACCTCGTCGTCGTCGCGGCGGGGAGCGTCCGGCACGAGGACCTGCTGCGGCTCCTCGACGGGGTGATGGAGACCGGTCCGATGCTGCCCGACGGGCCGGAGAACTTCCACCTGCGGACGGGGGAGCGCCCGCCCGAGCCCTCCGGGCGCACGCGGGTCGTGCGGCGGCGGACCGAGCAGGCCCACATCTGCGTCGGCACGAACGGCCTGTCGCGCCAGGACCCGGATCGGTTCGCGTTCGGCATCGTGAACGCCGCCCTCGGGGGCGGGATGTCCTCGCGCCTGTTCCAGGAGGTGCGCGAGCGCCGGGGGCTCGCGTACTCCGTGTACAGCTACCACACGATGTACGCGGAGGCGGGCCTGTTCTGCGCCTACGCGGGCACGACCCCCGCCCGGGCGAAGGAGGTGCTGGGTCTCATCCGGCGCGAGATCGAGGACGTGGCCGAGGGCGGCCTCACGGAGGCCGAGTTCGAGCGCGCCAAGGGCCACGTGAAGGGCTCGCTCGTGCTCTCGCAGGACGACCCGGGCAGCCGCATGTCGCGCCTGGGCAAGTCCGAGATCGCCCACGGCGAGGTCCTCACCGTGAGCGAGACGCTCCGCCGCATCGAGCAGGTGAGCCTCGAGGATGTCCGGCGCGTGGCCAAGCGGGTCCTCTCGCAGCCGATCTCCCTCACGGTCCTCGGGCCTTTCGGCAGGGGGGCGCTCGCGTGATCCGCGTCGGCGTGATCGGGGCGTGCGGGCGGATGGGCCAGATGGTCTGCCGGGCGGTCGCGGAGGCGCCCGACCTCGCGCTCGTCGCGGCGATCGACCGCTCGCGGGTGGGCCAGCCGATCGGCCCGCTGATCGGTCACCCGAAGATCGACGTCCCGGTCTCCGAGGAGCTCGACCGGCTGCTCGAGGCCGAGGTGGAGGTGGCCGTGGACTTCACGCACCCCGACGTCGTCATGGACAACGTGCGGTGGTGCGTGACGCACGCGATCCACCTCGTCGTCGGCACGACGGGCATCGGCGACCCCGAGCTCGAGGAGATCCGCCGGCTGCTCGAGTCCGAGGGCTCGGAGTCCAACGTGATCGTGGCGCCGAACTTCGCCCTCGGCGCCGTGCTCATGCAGCGGTTCGCGGCGCAGGCGATCCGGTTCTTCCCGGCGGTGGAGGTGATCGAGCTCCACCACGACCGCAAGGCCGACGCCCCCTCGGGCACGGCGCTCGCCACCGTGCGCCGGCTGCTCGAGGAGCGGCGCGAGGGCTACCGCGGGCCGGGCGCCGAGAGCGTGCCCGGGGTGCGCGGGGGCGAGGTCGAGGGCGTGCGGGTGCACTCGGTGCGGCTGCCCGGGCTCGTCGCGCACCAGGAGGTCATCTTCGGCGGCCCCGGGCAGACCCTCACGATCCGGCACGACTCGACCGACCGGTCCTCCTTCATGCCGGGCGTGCTGATGGCGGTGCGCGCCGTCATGACCCGCCCGGGCCTCACCGTCGGGCTCGAGCCGTTGCTCGACCTCCCGCCCGTGCCGTGAGCGCGCGGATCTGCTGCCTGTTCGCCCACCCCGACGACGACACGTACGGCGTCGGCGGGACGATGGCCGGGCTCGCGGACCGACGGCCGGCGCTCACCGTCGTGCTCGCGACGAGCGGGGAGGCGGGGGAGATCGCCGATCCCAGCCTCGCCACGCGCGAGACCCTCGGGGCGGTCCGCGAGGCCGAGGATCGCGCCAGCTGGGCCGCGCTCGGCCTGGAGCCGGACCTCCGGTTCCTCCGGTACCCCGACGGGCGCGTGGCCGACGTGCCCCCCGAGGACCTCGTGGGGGCGTTCGTGCAGATCCTCCTCGAGGTCCGGCCGCACCTGGTGGTGACCTTCGGGCCGGACGGCATCACGGGCCACCCCGATCACATCGCGGTCGGGCGCGCCGCGACCGAGGCGTTCCACGTGGCCCGGAGGCAGGCGTCGGAGGGGCTCGAGCGGCTCCTGTGCACGGTGCTGTCCGAGGAGCGCCTCGCGGGCCTGAACGAGGCGCTGCGGGCCCGGGGGATGGACCCGCTCGATCCCCTGCAGCCGCTCGTGCCCCGCGGCGTGCCGACCGAGCGGATCGGCGTCGTCGTCGACTGCTCCGAGGTCCTGCCCCGCAAGGTCGAGGCGCTGCGCTGCCACCGGACCCAGGGCGAGCTCCAGGACCTGCCCTACGAGCTCTGGCCGGCGGTCCTCGGCCGGGAGGAGTTCGAGATCGCGTGGCCGGAGCGCCCCGCCGGCGCCCGGGTCCTGCAGGACGTGCTGGAGGGGCTCGGGAACGCGTAGGCTCCCGGGCCGATGGACCTCGAGATCCGCACGATCGCCGAGCACGAGCTGGAGGCCTGGGTCCGGGCGAACGAGGTCGCCTTCGGCGGCGAGCCCGAGCCCGAGGACATCGCGCGGGAGCGGGAGGTCACCGAGCTCGATCGGGCGTTCGCGGCCCTCGACGGCGACGAGATCGTGGGGACCGCGGCCGCCTACTCCGTGCGGATCCGCGTGCCCGGCGGCGCAGACCTCGCGACCGCCGGCGTGACGATGGTGGGGGTCAAGCCGAGCCATCGGCGGCGGGGCATCAACACCGCCATGATGCGGCGCCTGCTCGACCAGGCGCGCGAGCGCGGCGAGCCGCTCGCGGCCCTCTTCGCCTCCGAGGCCCCGATCTACGGGCGCTTCGGGTTCGGGCTCGGCGCGTTCCTCGGCTCGCTGGACCTCGAGACGGCCCGGGCCGCCTTCGTCGGCTCGTACCGACCGACCGGCCGGGTGCGGATGCGGACCCTCGAGCAGGCCCTGCCCACCCTCGTGGCGATCTACGCGCGGGCGCGGGTCGAGCGGCCGGGGACGGTGGAGCTCGACGAGCGCCGGATGCGCTACGCCCTCCACGACCACGGGGAGGAGCGACGTCTGCCGTACTTCGTCGCGGTGCACGAGACCGACGGCGAGCCCGACGCCTACGCCGTGTACAAGGTCAAGCACGACTGGCCGAAGGGCATCCCGAGCAACGAGCTCATGCTCTACGACCTGCAGGCCACCTCGCCACAGGCCTACGCCGACATGTGGCGGTTCGTCCTCGACGTCGACCTCGTCCGCCGCGTGACGGCCTGGGACCGCCCGATCGACGAGCCGCTGCTGCACCTGCTCGCCGACCCTCGACGGCTGCGCCTGACCCTGCGCGACGGGCTCTGGGTGCGGCTGGTCGACGTCCCCGCGGCGCTCGAGGCCCGCGGCTACGCCGCGCCGGGCCGGTTGGCGCTCGAGGTCCGCGACGCCTTCTGCCCATGGAACGAGGGCCGGTTCAGGCTCGAGGCGGGCGAGGGCGCCGCCCGGTGCGTGCGGACCGATGAGGAGCCGGACCTCGCCTGCGACGTGGACGCCCTCGCCGCGAGCTACCTCGGCGGGGTGCGCCTGCACGACCTGTGGCGGGCGGGGCGGATCCGGGCGGCCAGCCCCGAGGCGCTCGAGCTCGCCGATCGGATGCTCGCGACCACGGCCGCGCCGTGGTGCCCGATGGTCTTCTGAGGCGCCTCCGCGCGTGGGCGCTCGTCGGCGGGCCGTCAGCGGCCCTGCACGGCGCGGTGGCGGAAGCAGTCCACGGTGTGGTCGTTCACCATGCCGACCGCCTGCATGAACGCGTAGCAGACGGTCGGGCCGACGAAGCGGAACCCGCGGCGCTTCAGGTCACGGCTCATCGCGCGGGAGATGGGCGTCTCGGCCGGGAGGTCCTCGACGCGCCGCCACCGGTTCACGATGGGGACCCAGTCGACGAAGGACCAGAGGTAGGCGTCGAGGGAGCCGAGCTCCTCCCGCACCTCGAGCGCCCGCCGCGCGTTGTGCACGGCGGCCTCGACCTTGCGGCGGTTGCGCACGATCGAGGGGTCCCGGAGGAGCCGCTCGATCCTGGCGGGGGTGAAGCGGGCGACGCGCTCGGGGTCGAACCCCTCGAAGGCGCGTCGGTACCCCTCGCGCCGGTGCAGGATCGTCCGCCACGACAGCCCCGCCTGGGCGCCCTCGAGCACGAGCATCTCGAACAGGTGGCGGTCGTCGTGGGACGGGGTGCCCCACTCCTCGTCGTGGTAGGCGAGGTACAGGGGGTCGTCCTCGACGCCCCAGGCGCAGCGTCGCAGCCGGGCCGGCACGGGCGCGACGCTACCACCGAGGCCGACCGAGCCACCCGCCGCCGCGGATCCATCGGTCAGCCGCCCTCCGCGCTCAGGCGAGGCCGAGGCCCTGCGCCGCGATCCACATCCCGAGCGCGCCGAGGCCGAGCGCGAGGACGTCGCCGAGGACGCGCAGGACCCGCTCGCTCACCCGGTGCGCCCCGGCGCCGAGCAGCACCATCGCCGAGTCCATGATCGAGACGCCGACGAGCAAGGCGAGCGCCGAGACGAGGGCCGTGGGCCGGCCGCCCGCCCGCGTCGCCGAGCCGATCACCGCGGCGCCGCTCGTGGCGAGGAACACGTAGACCCCCGGGTTCAGCAGGACCGTGATCACGCCCCGGGCCGCCGGGTGGAGGCTCGGGCCGGGCTGCTGCGCCGCGCGGGGCCGGCGGTTCTCGCGGAGGGCGTCGACCCCGAGGAACACGAGGAACGCGCCGCCGACGACCTGGATCCCGCGGAGGAAGCCCTCGGCGGGCTCAAGGGAGGACAGCCCGGCGGCGAGGGCGAGGAGCATGAGCCCGAAGGTGGCGTTCGCGCCCACCATCACGCGCAGCCCCCGACCGACGCCGCCCCGGGCGGCCTCCGAGAACAGCAGCACCTGCACCGGCCCCGGCGAGGTGCCGAGGGCGATGCCGAGCCCGAAGGCGGCGAGGGGCACGGAGAGCTCCACCGCTAGCGGCGCAGCTCCTCGATCCGGAGCTCGCCCTCGTCGGTCCGCGTGAGCAGGAGGCCCTCGCACTCGCGGAGGGGCTCGATCTTTCGGCCGGCGAGGCCGAGCACGGCGCGCTCGATCAGGGGGGTGTGGGAGATCGCGAGCCCCCGGCCGCCCTCGGGGACGGCGTCGAGCAGGGCCGAGAGCACCCCGGCCATCGCGAGGGGCGAGCGGTCGGTGCCCTCGCCCGCGAGGCCCGGGATCACCGCGTGGCGGGGGAGGGGCCGCCCGAGCCCCCGCAGCAGGTGGGCGACGGTCTCGGCCGCCCGCGTCGTCGGCGAGACGAAGACGGCGTCGTAGCCACCCGGGACCGCCGCGGCGAGCTCGCGCCCGAGGGCCTCTGCCTGCGCGCGCCCCTCCGGCGAGAGGCGGTCGTCGTTCGGGTCCCGGATCGCGTGGCGACGGACCTCGAGCGTGCGCACGGTCGTGGCTCCTTCTGCGTCGTGTAGCATGGCCGGCCGTCCATGAAGACTACCGGCCGCCTCGGCCCGCTCGCCCTCGCCCTGCTCCTCGGCCTCGCCGCCTGCACGGGCGCCTCCGGGGAGCCCGACGGGAGCACGGGGTCGCCCTCGGAGCCGGTGCTGCGCCCGGGGAACTCGGGCGTGTACCGGTACGTGAACGCGGGGCTCGTCGCCACGCTGGACCTGCCGAAGGGCACGCTGGAGATCGAGAACGGCACGGGGCGCGCGCTCGGCCGACCCGCGCTGTACGTGCTCGACGCCACGGACGGCCACCGCGTCGACGTCCGGGTCCTGGATGCCTCGGGGATCCCCGCCGGCGAGACCGCCACCTTCGACGTCGAGCTCGACGGCGTCGCCGAGAAGGAGATCGGGCTCGTCGTGCTGCTGATCGGCAGCGACAACTACGGCGCCTTCGTCGAGACCTGATCCGGGGCCCGACCGGGAGCCCGCCGGGCCCCGGCCGCACGCCGCGCGCTCAGCGGGAGCGCGGCTCCTCCTCGCCCGCCGCGACGCGCGCGAGCACGAACAGCAGGTCCGAGAGCCGGTTCAGGTACCGCAGGACGGGCTCGGCCACGACGCCCCCCGCCTCGCGCATCGCGACCGCGTCGCGCTCGGCCCGCCGGGCGACCGCGCGGGCCACGTCCAGGGCGGCCGAGACCGGGTTCGCACCCGGGACGACGAAGGCCTGGGGTAGGGGATGGGCGAGCACGAGCTCGTCGATCCAGGTCTCCAGGCGCCCCACCATCTCGTCGGTGACGAGCGAGACCCCCGGCTCGAGCCGCTCGCGCGCGCCGGGGTCCGCCGCCAGCTCGGCCCCGACCACGAACAGCTCGCGCTGCAGCTCGAGCAGGCCCTCCCGGAGGCGCGCGTCGGTCGAGAGCGCCCGGGCGAGGCCGATCGCCGCGACGGTCTCGTCCACCGC
>CAZXJB010000118.1:0-6694 GCA_964640965.1 uncultured Actinomycetes bacterium
ACCTCCGCTCCGGACAGCCACGCGCCCATCGCGAGGGGGAGCTCCTTCGGGCAGCAGCCGCCCGGTCGGTGGACGAAGACGGGGCCGGCCTCGCTCTCGACGGTCTCGGCGAGGGCGCCGATGATCTCCGACGCGTGGGTCCGGAGCCACGACAGGTAGCGCGCGGCCCCCGCCGGGGTCCCGAAGCGGACGACGCGCACGGCGACCCGCCGGAGGTCCTCGCCGGGGCCCGCGTACGTGCGCTCGACCGCGCGCTCGAAGCCGGCGTCGGCGAGGAGCGAGGCGAGGGCCCCGGGGTCGAGCGCGTCGGCGGCGACGCGCTCGGCCTCCAGCTCGACCGGCGAGGCACCTGGGAGGCCGGCGATCTCGGCCGGCAGGGAGACGTCGATCCCCGAGCCCGCGACGGCTCCTACTACCCGAAGGAGGAGCGTCTCTACCTGTGGAAGCAGTACCAGACCGCCACGGGCGACACGCCGACGTTCATCCTGTTCGAGGACGACGACACCGGGTACGCGAAGGTAGCGGCCGGCGCCCGGTACGACGTGGTCCACCCGTGCGCGTACCGCTTCGGCGACTGGGTCGCGCTCGGCGTCCTCCAGCCCTGGGACACCTCGCTGCTGTCGAACTTCCCCTCGCTGAACCCGACGCTCGAGGCCTCGGGGAACTTCGACGGGGAACAGTACTTCGTCGTGACGGACTGGGGCTTCGCGGCGCCGATGTACCGGGCGGACCTCGTCGAGCCGAAGGAGGACTCCTGGGGGATCCTCTTCGACGACCGCTACGGCGGGAAGATCTCGTGGTGGGACAGCCTCAACATGCTCGTCGTGGCCGGCTACTACCACGGCGTCCCGAACCCCTGGGCGATGACCGACGACGAGCTCGCCGACATGCGGGACTTCCTCATCTCCAAGAAGGGCCTCGTGAAGTTCCTGTGGGGGCAGTCCTACGACCTGTTCCGCGCCTTCAAGCAGGAGGAGGTCTGGATCGGCTACGCGTGGCCGGACGCCTGGAGCTACGCCAAGGGCGCCGGCCTCGACGTCGTGTACATGCAGCCGAAGGAGGGGCGCACGTCCTGGTACTGCGGCTTCGGCCTGTTCGCCGAGACGCAGAACTACCACCACGCGCACGCCTACGTGGACTCCTGGTCGAGCACGAAGGCCGCGGAGTTCCTCCTGAACTTCTACGCCTACGGCCACACGAACACGGCCGTCGACCTGTCGAAGATCTCGGAGGACATCGTGAAGGCGTTCAGCCTGGACGACCCGAGCGTCCTCGAGGAGCCCCGCACGCACGCCGAGCGGCCGATCGAGCGCCGGGACGTCTACGCCGAGCACTGGAGCGAGGTGAAGGCCGCCTGATCCTCCGCACCGTCCTCCGGTAGCGATGGCCGCGACCGTTGCCCGCGGCGGCCCGCCCCGGACCCGCGTCGAGCGCTGGGGCACGCTCGGCCTGCTCTCGGGTCCGCTCCTGTGGCTCGCGCTCTTCTTCGTGCTGCCGGTGGGGTTCGTGGCGGCGTACAGCTTCGGGCTCGTCCGGCTCTTCCCGACCGACGGGGGGCTCTCGCTCGCCGACTGGGAGCGGTTCCTCCTCGGGCGCTCGATCTACATGGGGCTGTTCTGGAAGTCGGTGTCGATGTCGCTCACGGTCTCGGTCGTCGTGGTGCTGCTCGCCTACCCGGTCGGCTACTACCTCGCGCTGTGCGTCCGCACGCGGAAGTACGTGCTCCTGCTGCTCATCATCGCGCCGTTCCTGACGAGCTTCCTGCTGCGGGTGCTGGCCTGGAAGGTGATCCTCGGCGACCGCGGGGTCGTGAACTCGCTCCTGTACTGGCTCCACGTGCGCTCGCCCGAGGACCCGGTGCCGTGGCTGCTGTACAGCCGGTTCACGGTCATGCTCGTGCTCGCCTACGTGTGGGTGCCGTTCGTCGCCCTGCCGATCTTCGCGAGCCTGGACAACCTGGACCGGAGCCTGCTCGAGGCGGCGGGGGACCTCGGCGCCGGGAGGTGGCGGACGTTCCTGCGGGTGACCCTGCCGCTCAGCCTGCCCGGGGTGACCGCCGCCTTCGTGTTCGTGTTCGTGCCGACGATCGGCGAGTTCGTGACCCCGCAGCTCGTCGGCGGCACCGCCGGCTACATGTACGGCAACGCGATCAACGACCTGTTCACCAAGGGACTGGACTGGCAGTCGGGCTCGGTGCTCGCGATGTTCCTCCTGCTCGTCGTCGCCCTGCTCATGATGGTGTTCGGGCGCTGGGTCCAGGTCCGGAGCGTGGCGGCGTGAGTCGCGCGGGGCTCGCCGGGGACCCGGCCCCGTCGAACGGCGCTCGTCGGCTCCTGGTGCTGTTCTTCCTCGGCCTCGTCCTGTTCCTCTACGCGCCGATCGCGGTCCTCGCGGTGTTCTCCTTCAACGACGGCGACGTCGTCTTCCCGCTCCAGGGGTTCACGCTGCACTGGTACCGCGACGCCCTCACGAACCCGGTCCTCCTCGGCGCGCTCCGGCGGAGCGTGGTCGTCGCCTCCGCCTCGAGCGTGATCGCGGTCGCGCTCGGCGTGCTCGCGGCGACCGCGCTCGTCCGACGCCGCTTCGCGGGCAAGGCCGCGGTCTCGGCGCTCGTGTTCTCCCCCCTCGTCGTCCCGTACCTCGTCTTCGGGATCTCCCTGCTCGTGGTGTTCACGGCGCTCGACAAGGTGCTGACCGCGACGATGGGCGTCTACATCGGGCTCGGCCTGCACGCGATCGTGATCGGGCACGTGGTGGTCTCGCTCCCGTACACCGTGCTCACGATCATGCCCCTGCTCGAGCGCCTCTCGCGCTCGCTCGACGAGGCGGCGCGGGACCTCGGGGCCGACGCCTGGCAGACGTTCCGCCGCGTGACGGTCCCGCTGCTGATGCCGGCGATCGTGTCCTCGTTCCTCATCGCGTTCACGCTCTCCTTCGACGAGTACGCGATCGCCTCGTTCCTCGCGGGGACCGAGCCCACCTGGCCCGTGTACCTCTTCGCGCAGCTGCGGGTCCCGAGCCTGCTGCCGCAGCTCGTCGCGGTGTCCTCGATCGTGCTCGTGGCCTCCGTCCTGCTCGTCGTCTCGGCCGAGGTCGGGCGGCGGCTCGCCGAGCGCCGCTACGGCGCCCCCGCGCCCGTCGCCTGAGCCGCCCGGGCGGGGTCGGGTTCCGCGCGGGAGCCGGTACCCTGGTCCCGTGAGCCGTGCCGCCACGATCGGGGAGCTGCGCGCGTCCGGGTACCCGGACCGGACGGTCAAGGAGGAGCTGCGCGAGAACCTGCTCGCGCGCCTCGCGCGCGGCGAGGACCTGTTCCCCACGATCGTCGGCTTCGGCGGATCGGTCCTGCCCGCGCTCGAGCGCGGGATCCTCGCCGGGCACGACCTGATCCTCCTCGGGGAGCGCGGGCAGGCGAAGACCCGCCTGATCCGGCGCATCGTGGACCTGCTCGACGAGGAGGTCCCCGCGATCGCCGGGTGCGAGGTGAACGACCACCCGTACCGGCCGATCTGCGCCCGCTGCCGGCGCCTGGTCGCCGAGCAGGGCGACGCGGTGCCGCTCGCCTGGATCCCCCGCGAGGACCGGTACGCGGAGAAGCTCGCGACGCCGGACACCTCCGTGGGCGACCTGATCGGCGACGTCGACCCCATCCGGGTCGCCGAGGGCCGGTACCTCGCCGACGAGCTCACGATCCACTACGGGCTCATCCCGCGGACGAACCGGGGGATCGTGGCGATCAACGAGCTCCCGGACCTGCCCGAGCGCATCCAGGTCGCGCTCTTCAACATCCTGGAGGAGCGGGACGTGCAGATCCGCGGCTACCGGGTCCGCCTGCCGCTCGACCTGCTCCTGGTCGTGACGGCCAACCCCGACGACTACACGCACCGCGGCCGGATCGTGAGCCCCCTGAAGGACCGGTTCGGCACGCAGGTGCGGACGCACTACCCCCGCACGCTCGAGGACGAGATCCGGATCATGGAGCAGGAGGCCCGCCCGCCGGCCGCCGGGGTCCCCCTGCGCGTGCCGGTCTACATGAAGGAGATCCTCGCGGCGCTCACGGCGGAGCTGCGCCGCTCGCCCCACGTGAACCACCGCAGCGGCGTGAGCGTCCGGTACTCCATCGGGAACCTCGAGACGCTCGCGGCGGCCGCCGTCCGGCGGGCCGTCCGCGCCGGCGAGCCCGAGGCCGTGCCGCGCATCTGCGATCTCCCGGCGGTCCTCGCCTCGAGCCTCGGCCGCATCGAGTTCGACACGATCGAGGAGGGCCGCGAGGAGGAGATCCTCGCCCGGGCGCTGAAGACGGCGGAGCTCGAGGTCTTCCGGCGGCGCCTGACCGGGCTCGACCTCCAGCTGCTGCTCGCGCGGTTCGAGACGGAGGGGCTCGTGGTCGAGACCTCGGACCTCACGCCGGCGGCCGAGCTCCTCGCGCAGGTCGGGGAGCTGCCGGGGCTCGCCAAGCTGCTGCAGCGGCTCGGGGTGGAGGAGGAGAGCCCGGGGGTGGCCGCGAGCGCGCTCGAGTTCGCCCTCGAGGGGCTGTACCTGTCCCGGCGGCTGAACAAGGAGGTCGCCGAGGAGGGTCCCGTGCGGTACCTGGGCGGGTAGCCGGCGGGACGGGCGGCTGCTCGGCCCCGCCCTCGGGGCGCTCGGTAGGATGCGCCTCGTGTCCGAGGTCCACGAGGTCGTCGGCTTCGTCGTCGTGGGGCTGCTCGCGCTCGGCTGGCTGTGGGGGCTCGGCGCCTGGATCGCCCGGCGGGGCCCCGGCGAGCGCTACTGGACCTGGCTCGCCGCCGTGCAGGTCGCGATCGGCGTCCAGGTCCTGCTCGGCGTCACGCTCTACCTCTCGGGCCGACGCGTGGTCACCGCGGGTGCGCTCGGGGGGGTCCTGCACTACGTTTACGGCCTGCTGCCGATCCTGCTCTTCGTGTTCGCGCACGTCGTCGCCCGTGAGGGCAGCGCGCGGCTCGTCGGGATCGACCGGCCGGTGCGGCCGTGGGTGCCCTTCGCGTGGGCGGCGTTCATCTGCTTCGGGCTCACCGCCCGGGCCCTCATGACCGGGCTCGGCATCGGGTAGGGCATGGCGCTCCGGCGACGGTCCCCACGAGCCCGCCCGAGCCCCGAGGATCACCGGCTCGTGCGGGCCGAGCTCGCGCGCCTGGACCCGTGGTCGTTCTGGGCGGTGGCGCTGGAGGAGGAGGACGCCGACTACGCGGTCCTCGGGCGGACCGGCGCCTTCGCGATCGCGCTCGTCGGGCTCGAGGGCTACGCCGAGCCGAGCCGCCGGGGCCTGCGCATCGGCGACGTCGAGCTCGGGGGGTTCCGCGAGGTCTCCCGGGCGGCTCGGCGCCTGCACGGACGGCTGCTCCAGGCCTCGGCCTTCGCGCACGTCGAGCCCGTCCTGTGCCTCACCCGGGTGGTGGCCGGCGGCCCGCGGACGGTCCGCGGGGTGCGGGTCGTGCGGCTCGCCGACCTCGCGGCCGAGATCGCGGGGCGCCCGCACGCCATGGACCCCTCGAGCGCTCAGCGGGCGGCCGTGGCCCTCGGTCCGGTGCTCGGGGGCGGCGCCGGCGCGCCCGAGGAGCCGTAGGCGCGCTCCGCGGCCCGTTCGGGGGCCGTTCCGCGGGCGCGGGCGTACCCTGGAGGCGATGCGCTTCCGCTACTCGCGCTGGGACGGCACCCAGGACCCCCTCGGCCCGGACCTGCCGGCCGGGGACGTGCTCGAGGCGATCTCCGAGGACGTGCTCGCCGGGGCGGATCCGGAAGAGGCGCTCGAGCGGCTCCGTCGGCGCGGGATGGCCGGGCGGTTCACCGGCCTGGACGCGCTCCGCGCCCGCCTGCGGGCCGCGCGCGAGGCGGAGCTCGCCCGGCTGAACCTCGCCGGGCCGCTCGAGGAGGTGCATCGGCGCCTGGAGGAGATCCTCGAGCGCGAGCGCTCGGCCCTCGCCTTCCGGGCGGAGGAGGACGCCCGCCTGCGCGAGTCGTTCCTGGACGCGCTGCCGCCGGACGCCCCCGGCAGGATCCGCGAGCTGCAGGGCTACCGCTTCGCCGACCCCGAGGCCCAGGCGATGTTCGACCGGCTCATGGAAGACCTCCGGGAGCAGGTCATGGGCGCCCACTTCCGCCGCTTGGCGGAGGGTCTCCGCAGCGCCTCGCCGGAGGACCTCGCCCGCTTCCGGGACATGCTCGCCGAGCTCAACGACATGATCGAGCGCCCCGACCGGGGCGAGCCCTACGACTTCGAGGGGTTCATGGCCCGCTACGGGGACCTGTTCCCCGACCGGCCGGGATCGCTCGAGGAGCTCCTCGAGCACATGGCCCGGCGCATGGCCGCGATGTCGCGGCTGCTCGCCTCGCTCCCGCCCGAGCAGCAGGCCGAGCTGCGCGAGCTCGCCGAGCAGCTCCTGCAGGACATGGACCTCGCCTTCGAGGTGGACCGGCTCGGCGCGCACCTCGCCGCGATGTACCCGGAGCTCGGCTGGGGCGAGCCCTCGGAGCCGGGCGAGGGGGAGGGGGCGGCGCCGCTCACCGCCGTGGTGGACGTGATGGAGCGCCTGCACGAGTACGAGGAGCTCGAGCGCGCGGCGGGACAGGACTACCCCGGCGCCTCGATCGAGGACGTGGACGAGGAGGCGGTGCGACGTGCCCTCGGGGAGGCGGCCGCGCTCGACGTGCGCCGGCTGAAGCGGATCGAGCGGGCGCT
>CAZXJB010000119.1:0-6633 GCA_964640965.1 uncultured Actinomycetes bacterium
AAGGGGGCGCCCGTCGCCCACGCCTGCGGCGAGGACGCCGTGGGGTACGGGACCGGGAAACGGGCGACGCTGCGGTCGAACCCGGCGAAGACCTCGGGCAGCCGGTACTCCGTGTACGAGGAGGCCTCGAGCAGCGCGAGCGCGACGCGGTTCGCCTCCTCCCGGAAGCCGTAGCGGACCAGGCCGAGCGCGATGAGCGCGTTGTCGTGGGGCCACACCGTCCCCGTGTGGTAGCCGATCGGGTTGAAGGCCACCTCGCGGCGCGAGAGCGTGCGGATGCCCCAGCCGGAGAACATGTCGGGCGACAGCAGCTGGCGCACGACGCGCTCGGCATGGTCCTCCGGCACGATGCCGGACCATAGCAGGTGACCCATGTTCGAGGTCACGGAGTCGATCTGGCGCTTGTCGCCGTCCAGGCCGACGACGTAGGAGCCGCCCCGTTCCTCGGACCAGAAGTCCCGATCGAACCGCTCGGCGAGGGCCCGGGCCTCTCCCCGCAGGCGGGCGGCCAACGCCTGGTCCCCCATGAGCCGCTCCGCGAGCTCCGCGACGCGGAGCTTCGCGTCGTAGACGTAGCCCTGGACCTCGGCGAGGGCGATCGGCAGGACCGGGATCCCCCCGTCGCCGCGCCGGATCCCGTCCCAGGAGTCCTTCCAGCCCTGGTTCCCGAGCCCGCGCGGGGAGCGGGTCCGGTACTCCACGTACCCGTCCCCGTCCAGGTCGCCGTACCGATCGATCCATACGAGCGCGGCCATCATGCGATCCCATCGCTGCCGGACGAAGTCCGCGTCGTCGGTGAAGCGCCAGTACTCCGACATCAGCACGAGCCACAGGGGCGTCGCGTCGACCGTCCCGTAGTAGGGGCTGTACGGCTCCTCCCCGAGCACGGTGAGCTCGCCGCTGCGGATCTCGTGCAGGATCTTGCCGGGCTCCTCGTCGCGGAAGTCATCGACGCGCGTCCCCTGGAGCGCACCGAGCAGGTGCAGCCCTCCCCGGGCGAGCTCGGGACCGACCCATAGCGTCTGCAGGCCGGTGATGATGGTGTCCCGGCCGAAGAGCGTCATGAACCACGGCAGGCCGGCCGCCGGCAGCACGTAGGGCTCGCCGCCGAGCTCGCCCGCGATGCGGAGAGCGGCGAGGTCCAGCACGGAGCGCTCGAAGGCCTGCTCCAGCGTGCGATCGTCCGAGCGGAACCGAGGCACCTCCGCGAGCCAACGGGTGAGCGAGCCCTCGGGCTCCTCCCGCTCCTCGCCGAACCCCACGTGCACCGGCTCCAGCGTGCGCTCGTCCCGCTGCACGAGCACCCGCAGCTCGATCGCGAGCGCGCTCCGGTGCGGCAGCTCGACGGTCCACGAGAACGCGCGCTCCCCGACCCGCGACGGGACCGGGCGCCCCCCCACGACCTCCAGCACGTCGGCGGGCAGCACGTCCTGCGCGAGGCGGCTCGAGCGCACCTGGATCCTGGTCCCGGCGGCGAAGCCGTCCCGCGCGTACGCGAAGCGGAGCTCCGGCGGCTCCTGCGTGCGCGAGACCCGGATCCGTCCCCGCCGGTCCCGGACCCGCCCCTTGATCTCGAACAGGTCGGCGAAGTCGGCGCCCACGTCCAGGCGCAGCTCGATCCGGGCGGGCTCGGCACCGGCGTTGTGCACGACGATCCGCTCCCGGAGCCCGTCGCCCACGAACCGCAGGCGCCGGACGCTCAGGCTGCTCGCCGGCAGCCCGGGCAGGTCCGGGTTCGTGAGGAAGAACGCCGCCGAGTAGTGGTCGACCGCCCGCGAGCGCAGCACCGACAACGGCTCCCCGTTCAGGGTCAGCCGCCAGCACGAGACGAAGCGGGTGTCGTCGTGGACCAGGCCGCCGATCGAGCCGTCGGGCACGTCCCCGCGCGCGTCCGAGTACATGAACGTGCGCCCCTCCAGGACGGCGAGCGCATCGGTCCCGAGCTGCGGCGGCAGGTCCGACCCCTCCACCGCTGGGCGCGCCTCCGGGTGGGGGTGGCGCGGCGTCGGCCGCCACCCCGCCTGTCGCTCCGCCTCCTGCTCCGTCATCCGCGACCTCCCATCCCGGGTCTACCCCTCATGCCAACGCTCCGCGCCCGCCCCGCGTTCCGCGCCCCTTCCCATACCGCGTTCCGCGTCCCTTCCCATACAGTGACGGGGCGACCGGCGGGAGGTGGCGATGCGGATCGGGATGGTCGGACTCGGACGGATGGGCGCGAACCTCACGCGTCGGCTGCTGCGGCACGGGCACGAGGTCGTCGCGCACGACGTCGACGCCGATGCCGTCGCGAGGCTCAGGGGCGAGGGCGCGATCGGCGCCGGGTCGCTCGAGGAGCTCGTCGAGGCGCTCCCCCCGCCGCGCGCCGTATGGCTCATGGGCCCGGCGGCCCTCGTGGGCGGCATCGTCGATGGGCTCGCCGACCTCCTCGAGCCCGGCGACGTCGTCATCGACGGCGGGAACTCCTCCTACCGCGACGACCTGGCGCGGGCGGCCGCGCTCGCTCCGCGGGGGATCCACTACGTGGACGTCGGCACGAGCGGGGGCGTCCACGGCCTCGAGCGCGGGTTCTGCCTCATGATCGGCGGCGAGCCCGAGGTCGTCGCGCGGCTCGAGCCGATCTTCCGGGCGCTCGCGCCGGGGCGGGACGCGGCGCCCCGCACGCCCGGCCGGGAGCGCGCGGCGGCGAGCACCGCGGAGGAGGGCTTCCTGCACTGCGGACCCGTCGGCGCGGGCCACTTCGTGAAGATGGTGCACAACGGCATCGAGTACGGGCTCATGGCCGCCTACGCGGAGGGGCTGAACGTCCTGCGGCACGCGAACGTCGGCTCCCGGCCGCTGGCGGCCGACGCGGAGACCGCGCCGCTCGGCGACCCCGAGGCCTTCCGCTACGACCTCGACGTCGCCGAGATCGCCGAGCTCTGGCGCCGCGGCAGCGTGATCTCGTCCTGGCTCCTCGACCTCACGGCCGCCGAGCTCCTGCGCGACCCCGACCTGGAGGACCTGCCCGCCCGGGTCCCCGACTCGGGCGAGGGGCGCTGGACGGTCCAGGCGGCCATCGAGGAGGGCGTCCCGGTCCACGTGCTCTCGGCGGCGCTGTTCGACCGGTTCGCCTCCCGGGGCGGCGCCGACTTCGCCAACCGGGTGCTCGCCGCGATGCGCCGCGCCTTCGGAGGTCACGAGACGCGATGACCCTCCGGCCGCCGGCTCCGCAGGCCATCGTGATCTTCGGCGCGACGGGCGACCTCGCGACCCGCAAGATCCTCCCCGCCCTGTACCACCTCGGGGCGCAGGGGCTGCTGCCCGATCCCACGACGATCGTCGGCGTTGCGCGGACCGCCCTCGACGACGAGGGGTTCCGGTCGCACGCCCGTCGGGCGATCGAGGCCGCCCACGGCCCGGTGGACGCGAGCGTCTGGGACCGCCTCGCCGCGTCCCTGCGCTACGTGGCCGGCTCGTTCGACGCGCCCGAGGCCATGCGTGACCTCGTCCACCACCTCGACGAGGCGGACCGGAGCGGGTGCATGGGGGCGCGCCTGTACTACCTCGCGGTCCCGCCGCAGGCCTACCTCCCGATCGTGCGGGGCCTCGCCGCGATCGGCGCGAACACCCCGAACAGCCGGCTCGTGGTGGAGAAGCCGTTCGGGGACTCCCTGGCCTCCGCCCGTGCCCTCAGCGAGGAGATCCACCGTGCCTTCGACGAGCCCCAGGTGTTCCGCATCGACCACTACCTCGGCAAGGAGACCGTCCAGAACCTGGTGGTCTTCCGCTTCGCGAACGCCCTGTTCGAGCGCGTCTGGAACCGGGACGCGATCGACCACGTCCAGCTCACGGTCGCCGAGTCGATCGGGGTCGAGGGGCGCGCCGGCTACTACGACCGCGCCGGCGCGGTCCGCGACCTCCTGCAGAACCACATGCTCCAGGTCCTGTCCTTCGTCGCCATGGAGCCGCCCCGCTCGCTCGAGGCCGAGGCGATCCGCGACGAGAAGGTGAAGGTCCTGCGCGCGATCCGACCCCTGGAGCCCGCCGACGTGGTGCTCGGCCAGTACGAGGGGTACCGCGACGAGCCGGGCGTCCGCCCGGGCTCGACGACCGAGACGTTCTTCGCCGCCCGCCTGCGCATCGACGACTGGCGGTGGGAGGGCGTGCCGTTCTTCCTCCGCCACGGCAAGCGGCTCCCGGTCCGCGCCACCGAGCTCGCCGTCGCCTTCCGGCGCCCGCCCGAGTACCTGTTCCGCGACCTCGGGCTCGGGGAGATCCCCGCGAACCATCTGACCGTGCGCATCCAGCCCGACGAGGGCATCTCCCTCGCCTTCCAGGCCAAGATCCCGGGGCCCGGCATCGAGCTGCAGACGGTGCGGATGGACTTCGACTACGACCGCTCGTTCATGCACGAGCCGGCCGAGGCGTACGAGCGGCTCCTGCACGATGCGATGGACGGCGACCCGACGCTCTTCACGCGGCAGGACGGGGTCGAGCGCGCCTGGGAGATCGTCGAGCCCGTCCTGGAGCACCCCGGCCCGGTCCATCCGTACGCACCCGGGACCTGGGGCCCGCCCGAGGCCGACGCCCTGATCGCCCCCCGCGGGTGGCACCTGCGCGGCGGGGCGTGACCGGCGGGCTCAGGCCGCGCAGCAGGAGAGCTTGGCGACGTCCCGGGTGAAGGTCTGCGCCGCGAGCTTCAACCCCTCGGCCATCGTGAGGTAGGGCGCCCAGGTCTCCGCGACCTGCGTCACGGTCATCCGCTGCGCGACCGCGTACACCCCGGCGAGGATCACCTCGCCCGCGCCCTCGGCGAGCACGTGGACGCCGAGCACCCTGCCGCCGCCCTGCTCCGCCACGAGCTTCACGAGCCCGCGCGTGTCCCGGTTCACGATCGCCCGCGGCACGGCGCCGAGCTCCAGGGCCCGGGACTCCACCACGAGCCCCTCGGCGACCGCCTGCTCCTCGGTCACGCCGACCGCGGCGATCTGCGGCGAGGTGAACGTGACACGCGGCAGCGCCCGCAGGTCCAGCGTCCGTCCGACCCGTCCGATCGCGTTATCCGCCGCGACCGCCCCCTGCGCGGCCGCCACGTACACGAACTGGGGCGCCCCGGTCACGTCCCCGGCGGCCCAGATCCGCGGGTTGGTCGTCCCGAGGAACGCGTCGACCTTCACGGCGCCGCGCTCGGTCAGCTCCACGCCGGCCGCCTCCAGCCCGAGGCCGTCCGTGTTCGGCCGCCGTCCGGTCGCGACGAGCACGCGCTCGGCGAGGACGCGGTGCTCGGCCCCGTCCCGCTCGAAGACCACGACCCGATCGCCGTCCTCGTGCTCGACCCGCGTGATCCGCACCCCCGCGTGGACCTCGGCGCCCTCGTCGCGGAGCACCTGGGTGAGCACGCCCGAGATCTCGGGCTCCTCGAACGGCGCGATCCTCGGCAGCGCCTCGAGGAAGGTCACCTGCGAGCCGAGGTGCAGGAACAGCTGGCCCATCTCCAGGCCGATCGCGTTGGCTCCGATCACGACCATCGAGCGGGGGAGCTCGCGCAGCTCGAGGGCCGTCGTGCTCGTGAGGTACCCGGCCTCCTCGAGCCCTGGGATGGGTGGCGCCGCCGCCGAGGCCCCCGTCGCTACCAGGAACTGGTCCGCGACGATCGGCCGCCCGTCGCACTCGAACGTGTCGGGGCCGGTGAACCGACCCCGACCGCGGAGCGCGGTGAACCCGTACTCCTCCGCCAGGTTCTCGTACTTCTCGGCGCGCATGTGGCCCACCAGCTCGTCCTTGGCCTGCACGAGCGCCGCGAGGTCGACCGGCGCCGGGGACGCGGCGAGCCCTGGGAAGGGGCTGTGTCCGGCGCGGTGGTACCACTCGGCCGCGGCGAGCATCGCCTTGGAGGGCACGCACCCGACGTTCACACACGTGCCGCCGATCGTGCCCGACTCGCAGAGCGCGACCGAGGCGCCGAGGTCCCGGGCCCGGATCGCCGCGGCGAAGGCCGCGCTCCCCGAGCCGACGATGAGCAGGTCGTAGCCGTCCTTCATCCTTCCTCCCCTCACACCCACGCCGGCCCGATGCGGCTGCACGAGGCCAGGTGCTCGCGATCGCGCTCGACGAGCGGCAGCGCGGCGGCGACGAGGCCCGGGACCCTCGGGTCGACGAGGCGATACACGATCCGCCGCCCCCGACGCTCCGCCTCGACGAAGCGGCACCACTTCAGGCACGCGAGGTGGTTCGAGACCCGGCCCTGCGGCACGCCGAGGAGATCCACGAGCTCGCCGACCGAGCGCTCGCGCTCGGCGAGGAGCTCGAGGATCCGCAGGCGCGTCGGGTCCCCGAGCACCCGGAAGAAGCGCGCGAGCGCCTCCGAGCTGGCCCCGGCCTCCACGCGTTCCGCTGCCCCTCGCGTCGTCCCCATCACGCCCAAGATCGTATCAGGGTTTCCTGTTCTTCACTTCCTCCCTCGCCTCTCGTGTAAACTGACCGGTCGGTTTCTTCCATCCCCTCGGGAGGAGCACGGGGTGCCGCGGATCGAGGAGGCGCAGCGCACGGAGCGGCGACGGTCCCTCGTCGACGCCGCCCGGCGACTCCTCGCGCGAGCTGGCTACCGCTCGCTCACCGTCGACGACGTGTGCGGGGAGGCGGGCGTGAGCAAGG
>CAZXJB010000120.1:0-6506 GCA_964640965.1 uncultured Actinomycetes bacterium
CCGGGCGAGGTCGACCTCGCCCGCGGCGGCCCGCGCCGGCGGCGGGGCGAGGAGCGGGGCGGCGAGGAGGAGCGCGAGGACGAGCCCGCGTGCACGCATGCCTACAATCGACTCGACCCTTCCGGCGCCACCCTTGAATCGGAGAGCAGCGTGGAGCGCATCGGCGTCCTCACCGGCGGCGGCGACTGCCCCGGCCTGAACGCGGCGATCCGCGCCGTGGTGCGGGCCGCCGCGCGCCACGGGGCCCGCGTCGTGGGCTTCGAGGACGGTTGGTGGGGGATGGCCGAGGGGGTCTCCCGGGAGCTCGACCGCGACGCCGTCCAGGGCCTGCTGTTCCGGGGCGGGACGATCCTCGGCTCCTCGGGCTTCAACCCCTACGCGCAGGGCGGGATCGAGCGCGTGCGCGAGGCCTTCGAGGAGCTCGACGGCATCGTGGCGATCGGGGGCGACGGCACGCTCGGGGTGGCCGCGCGCCTGGCGGAGGAGGGCCGCCCCGTGGTCGGCATCCCGAAGACGATCGACAACGACCTCGCCGGCACCGAGCGCTGCATCGGCTTCGCGACGGCGGTGCAGGTGGCGACCGACGCGATCGACCGGCTCCACACGACGGCCGAGAGCCACGACCGGCTCATGCTCGTCGAGGTCATGGGTCGCAGCGCCGGCTGGATCGCGATCGCGGCCGGGATGGCGGGCGGCGCCGACGCGATCCTGATCCCCGAGCGCCCCTTCGACCTCGAGGAGGTCGCGCACGGCCTGCGCCGGCGGCACCTGCGCGGACGGACCTTCTCGATCGTGGTCGTGGCCGAGGGCGCGGTCCCGGCCGAGGGGACGCTCGAGCTCCCGCCGTACCCGCTCGACGAGCGGGGGTTCCCGCGCTACGGTGGGATCGCCCACCGGATCGCGCCGGAGCTCGAGCGGCGGACGGGGTTCGAGGCGCGGGTGACGGTCCTCGGGCACGTCCAGCGGGGCGGCACGCCGGTCGCCGAGGACCGGCTCCTCGCGACCCGCTTCGGCGAGGCCGCGGTGCGCCTCGCGGCGGCCGGCGGGTGGGGGAAGATGGTGGGCCTGCGCGGCGAGGAGATCGTGGACGTCCCGCTCGCGGAGGCCGCGCGGACGCGCCGGGTCCCCGACGAGCTCATCCGGGTGGCGCAGGTGTTCCTCGACCAGGGGTGATGGAGCGATGCGGATCGGGATCCTGACCGGCGGGGGCGACGTCCCCGGCCTCAACGCGTGCATCAAGGCCGTGACCCTCCGCGCGGAGGAGGAGGGGCACGACGTCATCGGGATCCGACGCGGCTGGGCGGGCCTGCTCGAGTGCGACCCCGAGGACCCCGAGTCGGTGGCGGCGAACACGATGGACCTGAACGCGGGGATCGTCCGCACGATCGATCGCACCGGCGGCACGATCCTGCACACCTCGCGCACGAACCCCGCGAACGTCCGCCCCTCCGAGGAGCCGGCGTTCCTCCGCGAGGGGCGCGAGGGGGACGAGCCGCGCGACCACACGCCGCACGTGCTGCGGGTGATCGAGGCGCTGAAGCTCGACGCGCTGGTGCCGATCGGGGGCGACGACACGCTCTCGTTCGCGCTGCGCCTGCACGACGAGGGCGTGCCGGTCGTCGCGATCCCGAAGACGATGGACAACGACGTCCACGGCACCGACTACTGCATCGGCTTCTCGACCGCGGTCACGCGCACGGTCATCTTCATCCACCAGCTGCGGACGAGCGCCGGCTCGCACGAGCGCATCGCCGTCGTCGAGGTCTTCGGCCGCTACTCGGGCGAGACCTCGCTCGTCTCCGCCTACCTCGCGGGCGTGGACCGCGCGATCATCAGCGAGGTGCCCTTCGACGTCGAGAAGCTCGCGCAGCTGCTGATGGAGGACAAGCGCGCGAACCCGAGCCGCTACGCGATGATGACGATCTCCGAGGGCGCCACGATGGTCGGCGGCGAGATGGTGATGGGGGGCACGGCCGACGCGTACGGCCACCGCAAGCTCGGCGGCATCGGCCAGGTCACGGGCGAGGCCCTGAAGCAGATCACCGGCGAGGGCATCATCTACCAGCAGCTCGGGTACCTGATGCGCTCGGGCAGCCCCGACTCGCTGGACCTCATGGTCGCGATCAACTACGCGGTGATGGCCGCGGACCTCGTGATCGGGCGCGAGCTCGGCCGCATGGTCGCGCTGCGCAACGGCAACTACGTGAACGTGCCGATCGGTGTGGTCCGCCAGGGGGTCAAGCGCGTGGACGTCGGCGCGCTCTACGACGTCGAGACCTACCGGCCGAAGATCCGGCACGTCGACGGCAAGCCGATGTTCCTGTACTGATCCTCACGCCACCTCGACGAGGAGGCGGACCGCGTCGCGCACGCGGGGCGCGGCGGCGGAGCTCCCGAGGGTGCTGCAGCGGAAGACGTCCCCGACCTCAGCGGTCCGCTTGACCCGGACCTCGAGCCGGAGCGTCGTCCCTCGACCGGGGGCGAGGTCCTCGGTGCGGTAGGTCCCGGCGAGGACCTGGCTGGTCACATCGGTCTCGCCCTGGAGGTAGCGGACGCCGAAGCCCGGCGCCGGCGCGCACCCGAGGAGCTGTACGGCGTCCCGCAGCATCCCCGCGTTCGCGACGCGGATCGACGCCCCGGCCACCTCGCCCCGCTCGCCGGAGAGGGACAGGGTCTGGCCGGGACCGGTCGTCCCGACCCCCACGAACGGGCCCGGCCGCGAGGGGCCGATCGCGAGGTCCACCCTCCGCGAGGGGACCGCGGCCGCGAACGCGTCGCTCCACCCACCCCGGAAGGCTCGGACGGGCTCGCCCCAGGCTGCGTCGCTCGTCCCCACGACGAACACCGGCAGGTCGCCGAGGGCCGCGTCGGCCCCCTCGTCGCGGCCCGCCCCGCCGAGGAACCCCAACCACGTGAGCCGGCCGGCGCCGCCGAGCGCCGCGAGGAAGGCGTCCCGCCCGCCGGCGAACGGGCGTCGGGGCTCGCCCCAGGATCCCGAGCTCGTGCCGACGGCGAAGACGCCGCCGTCCGGCGAGGGACGGAGCCCCGCCACCTCGTCCCAGCCGGTCCCGCCGAGGAAGGTGCTCCAGGTCACCGCGCCGGCGGCGTCGAGGCGGGCGACGAACCCGTCGGTGCGGCCGGCGTAGGGGAGCGCGGGCGTCCCCCAAGCCGCGTCGCTGCGACCCGCGACGATCGCGCCCCCGTCCGCCTCGACCGCCACCACCGCGAGCGCGAGGTCCTCGCCCGCGCCGCCGAGGAAGGTCACCCACCCCAGGGCCCCGCCGTCCTCCACCGCGGCGAGCAGCCCGTCGCCCCCGCCCGAGAAGGCGCGGACGGGCGCGCCGAAGCCCTCGGAGCTCGCGCCGGCGACGAAGGCCCCACCGCCCGGCCGCGCCGCGATGGCGAAGCCCTGGTCCTCGCTGGCGCCGCCGACGAACGTGACCCAGCGGAGCGTCCCCGCCGCATCCAGGCCGACGACCAGGAGGTCGGTGCCCCCGTGGAAGCCCTCGACCGGCGCACCCCACCCCTTCGCGCTCGTGCCGACGGCGAGGATCGAGCCGTCCTGCACCACGTCGACCGCGGCGATGCGGTCCCGCCCGCCGCCGCCGAGGAACGTGTGCCAGCGCAGCGCCCCGTCCGGGCCGAGCGCGGCGACGAACCCGTCGGCGGCTCCACCCCCGAAGGGGCGGAGCGGCGCGCCCCAGGTCTCCCCGCTCCAGCCGCCCACGAGGATGGTGCCGTCCGCGGCGACGGCCACGTCCGCCCCGACGTCCGGGCCCGTCCCTCCGAGGAACGTGCTCCAGAGCAGGTGTCCCGTGGCGTCGAGCCTCGCGACGAACGCGTCGCCTCCGCCGCCGCCGAAGGGCCGCAGCGGCGTGCCCCAGCTCCCTGCGCTCGTGCCGACCACGACGAGCCCGCCGGAGGGCGGCCGCGCCACCGCCGCCGCGTGGTCGTCGACCTTACCGCCGAGGAACGTGCTCCAGTCGAGCGTCCCCGCGCCCGCCCGGCTCGCCGGCGACGCCGCGCGCAGGGGGGAGCGGAGGAGCACGGTCTCGCACCCCCGCGCCCGCTCGATGCTCAGGCACCGGTCGCGGCCGAGCCCACCGCTGCCCGTATCCCGACCGTCCCCACCCTTCAGCACGTCGTCCCCGGAGCCGCCGCTCAGCGTGTCCGCCCGGTCGCCGCCGAGGAGCCGGTCGTCCCCGCCGCCCCCCCGCAGCTCGTCCGCCTCCCGCTCGCCGTCGAGGACGTCCGCGCCCGGCCCGCCGCGCAGCAGGTCCCGCCCCCCGCCGCCCCGGATCTCGTCCCGTCCGGGGCCGCCGACGAGCGTCTCGTTCATCCCCACGCCGATCAGGCGGTCGTCGCCCACGCCGCCGATCGCGACCTCGATCCCGACGAGCGAGTCGGCCTCGCCCGCCGCGCCGCTCGCGTCGAACATCCGGAGCAGGAGCTGGAGGTCCTCGGCCCGCTCCCCGTAGTCGGCGGTGTCGGTGCCGGTGCCGCCCTGTAGGAGGTCGGGGCCGTCGGGCGCCGGGGCCGCGTCGAAGCGATCGTCGCCGCGGCGACCGTCGAGCTCGTCCTCGCCCGGCCCGCCGATGATCCGGTCTGGGCCGTCCCCGCCGAGGACCCCGTCGTCGCCCTCGCCCGCGTCCACGGTCGCGGGACGGTCCCAGGCAGCGCCGAGGTCCCCGCCGCCCCGGAGCGTCACGTCGTCGTTCCCGCCCGCCGTCTGGAGGTCGAGCGCCTCCGCCCCCTCGAGCCCGGTCACGTCGGGCGCGCCATCGCCCGAGAGATCCACCCCCGCCGTCCCGGCGGCGATGGCCTCCGCCGCGTCGGTGCCACGGACCGCCAGGGCGTCGGTCGCGCCGGGGAGCTCGAGCGCGACCGGCACCGGGGCGCCGTCGCCGTGCCGGAAGCCGCCGTCGCGCAGGTCCAGGGTGACGCGGCCCTGCGCGGCCAGGGCGATCGCGTCCACGTCCTCGATCGTGAGACCGGCGCAGTCCCCGGCCAGGGGCGCGCCGTCGACGAGGATGAGCCCGTCCGCGTCGCGGGCGAGCTCGACGTCATCGGTGTCCTCGACCCCGAGGGCGCGTCTCCCCGCGTCGTAGGTGCAGGTCGCCTCGGCTCGGGCGACCGACCCGACCCACGCGCCGCGGGGGACCGGCCCCGCGAGCAGGACCAGGGCGCCCGCCAGGGCCGCCGCGGCACCCCGGGTGCGGCGGTGACCGCGGGAGCCCCTCACGTCGTCCTCAGCACGACCGCGTCGATCACCGAGCGCTCGCCGTAGGGCGGGCGGTTCACCAGGCACCCCACGCGCGTGCGGTGCTCGCACGCGGGGTTGCGGTGGCGGACCCACATCGTCGTGCTCCCGCCCCCATCGAGGTTCACCGCGTTCCAGGCCCCGAGCTGCAGCATGAGCTCGCCGAGGGCGGGGAAGCGCAGCCCGGTGCTCCACTCCGGCTGCCGCCCGTCCACGGTGACGAGCAGGAACCGGCACGGGGTGCGGGGGTCGGCGTCCGAGCAGCCGATCGAGATGCCGACGGCGGTGCGCGGGTTCCGCGCGTAGAAGGGACGGTCCGGTCCGTGCTTCGGCCCGCACTCCGCGTAGCACGCGGGGCCCACGTTCACCCCGTCGTCGACGAGCCGGGGCAGGCCCCCGAAGACGTCGGTGACCCCGGCATGGCCGAGGTCCACGTCGACCTGGACGAGGTCGCCGAGGACGAGCCCGGCGACCGGGCCGCCGCCGAGCACGACGACCTGCGGCCGGTCTGCCGGCGGCCGGATGGGGGAGCGGTCGCAGGCGGCCGAGGTCCGCAGCTGCGTGACGCGGTAGACGCGGTGGGCCGACCCCGCCCCGCTCACGGGCTCGAGCACGGCCCAGCAGGAGTTCACGCTCGGGACGATCTCATCGCCCCCGCGCGCCGTGAAGGCCGCGACCCGGCTCGAGCTCGGCTGCCGCGCGTTCCAGGAGGTGATCTCGAAGCTCGTGGCCGGGGTCGAGGCCGTGACGCGGAAGACGGGGCGGCCGACCCACGCCTGGGTGCGGTCGGCCGTCATCGACAGGGCGATGCCCTTCTGGGTCCACAGCGCGCCCGAGGTGATGATCTCGCCGCCGATCACCGTGAGGTGGCGGGGGGCCCCGGTCCCGCTCGCGACGAACCCCCCGTTCACCGCCGTTACGGCGCCCGCGGCGGTCCCGATGCCGCTCGTCCGACGCCGCGGGCCGAAGGTGCGTCCGGCCATCCGCATCTCGAGCACGATCCCCGGGCCCCCGACGAAGCTGATCACCCGCACCTGCTGCTCGTCCCAGCGGAAGGCGCGGAAGGTGTAGCTGGGCTGGGTGACGGTGATCCCGCCGGCGGACGCCGTGGTCGGCGCGGCCGTGCTCGCGAGGAGGGCGAGCGCGACCAGGGCGCGCCCGAGCGTGGACGCGCGTCGACCTCCCGGGGCTCGCGCCCCAGCGCCCCGATCCGTACGGGTCTCCAGGGGCTCCACGAGGGCTCCTC
>CAZXJB010000121.1:0-6475 GCA_964640965.1 uncultured Actinomycetes bacterium
CCTCGAGCCGGTCGCCGGCACGGCGCTGCGGCGGCTGGCGGAGGCCCTTCGGCTCGGGAGGGCCTGAGTGGACCCCGCCGCCGCCCGGCGGCTGTTCGGCGGGCTCCCCGTCGTGGCCTGCGCCACGGTGGGCCCCGATGGGTCCCCGCACGTCGTGCCGCTCTGGTTCGTCTGGCTGGAGGACGCCGTGTACGTCTCGACCCGGACGGGCAGCCGGACCTGGCGGAACGCCGGGGGGGACCCTCGGGTCGGCCTCACCGTCGATCTCGGGCGGGCCTGGACCGAGATCGCCGGGGTCTGCATCGAAGGGCTCGCCGAGCGCCTCCCCGCCGAGGACCCCGCGATGCGCCGGCCGATCTCGGCCTGGCACGAGAAGTACCGCCCGCTCCTCGCGGGGGAGGGGTTCGAGCGCTTCGCCGAGCAGGTCCGCGGTCTCGCGTTCCTGCGGGTGACGCCCACCCGGATCGCCTCGTGGGATCACGCGCGGGATTAGCGGCTGGGGATCCGGCCGGGTTGGGGTACCATCGCTCGTGAAGCTCTTCACAAGCGCTCGGCGGACCCGGCGGGCCGGCGGGAGGGTCTGTGGGCGCATCGGAGGTGGGGGACGGTGCCGGATCGGAGGGCAGCCATCGAGACCGACGTGCTCGTCGTCGGCGCGGGCCCCGGAGGCTCCGCGGCCGCCTACCACCTCGCCCGACACGGTCTCGACGTGACCGTGCTCGAGCGCACCTCGTTCCCGCGCGAGAAGGTCTGCGGGGACGGGCTCACCCCCCGCAGCGTCCGAGCGCTCGTGCGGATGGGGATCGACCCCGCGGGTCCCGGCTTCGCGCGGGTCGTCGGCCTGCGCGTGTACTCGCGCCGGACGATGATCGAGCTGCCCTGGCCGAAGCTCCGGGACTTCCCCGACTACGGGCTCGTGCGCACCCGGGCGGACCTCGACGCGCTCCTGGCCGCGCGGGCCCGCGGCGCGGGGGCGCGCATCCTGGAGCGCACCGAGGCGGTCTCGCCCATCCTGGAGGACGGATGGGTGCGGGGGGTCCTCGCCCGGCCCGCCGGCGAGCGCGAGGCCGAGCCCTTCCCGATCCGCGCCCGGATGGTGTTCGCGGCGGACGGGGCCCCCTCCCGGCTCGCGGCGCAGGTCGGCGTGGCCCGGGACGAGCGTCGGCCCCTCGGGATCGCGGCGCGTCGCTACCACCGGATCGCCCGGGACCCCGGCCCGTGGCTCGAGTCCTGGCTCGACCTGTGGGACGGGGACGTGCTCCTGCCCGGGTACGGCTGGCTCTTCCCCCTCCCCGATGGGACCGTCAACGTCGGCGCCGGCCTGCTGAACACGTTCCGCGGCTTCCGCGAGGTCTCGGCGCAGCGGCTGTTCGCGGCGTTCGCCTCGATGCTGCCGCCCGAGTGGGGGGTCTCCGAGGAGACGGCGCTCGGGCCGGTGCGCTCCGGCCCGCTGCCGATGGGGGCCTCGCGCCGCCCGGCGGCGGTGCCGGGGATGCTCGTCGTCGGGGACGCCGCGGGCCTGATCAACCCCTTCAACGGCGAGGGGATCGCCTACGCCATGGAGTCCGCCGAGGTCGCGGCCGAGCTCGCCCACGAGGCGCTCGTGCGCGGGCGTCCGGCCATCGCGCAGCGGTACCCGAGCGTGCTCCGGGAGCGGTACGGCTCGTACTTCTGGTACGGGACCTGGTTCGCGCGGGCGATCGGGCGGCCGAGCATCATGCGCGCCTCCACCCGGTACCTGCTGCCGAACGAGCGGGTGATGCGGTTCGCGATGCGGGTGCTCGCGAACCTGACCGACGGCCCGAAGGGAGACGCGCAGGATCGCGCGATCGCCGCGCTCGAGCGGCTCGCGCCGACGTGGTGAGGGAGCCGTGGAAGTAGGATGCGCGCCATGCTGAGCGAGTACCTGGGGATCGCGCTCCTCGCCGGGCTCGCGCTGCTGTTCGCCGTGGGCTCCCTGGCGGCCTCGTCCCTGCTGCGGCCCTCGCGCCCGACCCCGGAGAAGCTCGCGCCCTACGAGTGCGGGATCGAGCCGCTGCGGCTCCCCGCCGGCGAGCGGTTCAGCGTGCGCTTCTACCTCGTCGCGATGCTGTTCATCATCTTCGACGTCGAGGTGATCTTCCTGTTCCCCTGGGCCGTCGCGGCCCGGGAGCTCGGGGTCTTCGGGCTCGTGGAGATCGCGGTCTTCCTGGGGCTCGTGCTCGTCGCCTACGTCTACGTGTGGCGGGGCGGCGGCCTGGACTGGTCGAAGGACCGGCGGACCGCCCCGGCCCTGGAGCCCGCGCGGGAGGTGGCCGGTGCCGGTTGAGCGGCTCCCGGGCGTGCACCTCGGCCCCGACCGTGGGCCCGACCGGACCGCCGGGCAGACCGAGGAGGAGCTCCGCCGGGGCATCCTGCTCACCACGCTCGACCGCGCCGTCGGCTGGGCCCGCAAGCAGTCGATGTGGCCCGCGACCTTCGGCCTGGCCTGCTGCGCGATCGAGATGATGTCCACCGGCGCCGGGCACTACGACCTCGCGCGGTGGGGGATGGAGCTCTTCCGCGCCTCGCCGAGGCAGGCCGACCTCATGATCGTGGCCGGGCGCGTCTCGCAGAAGATGGCGCCGGTGCTGCGCCGGATCTACGACCAGATGCCCGAGCCCAAGTGGGTGATCTCGATGGGCGTGTGCGCCTCGGCGGGGGGCATGTTCACGAACTACGCCGTGGTCCAGGGCGTGGACACGATCGTGCCCGTCGACGTGTACGTGCCCGGCTGCCCGCCCCGTCCCGAGATGCTGATGCACGGGATCCTCACGCTCCAGCGCAAGGTCCGCACGGAGGGTCGCTTCCGGTGAGCCCCGAGGAGCTCGTGGCCCGGGTCCGGGCGGAGCTTGCCGAGACCGTCCTCGTCCGCGACGAGGTCGTCACCGTCGTCGCCCGGGAGGAGCTCGTGCCCACCCTGCAGCGCCTCCGGCGGGAGCCGGATCTCGCCTTCGACCTGCTCTCGCAGGTCACCGCCACCGACTGGCCGGGGCGCGAGCCGCGGTTCTGGCTGAGCTACGACCTGTACTCGACCGCCCACCGGCACCGCCTGCGGGTGAAGGTCGGCCTGCCCGCATCCGACCCGAGGGCGCCCTCGGCCGTGGCGGTCTACCCGACGGCCGACTGGCACGAGCGCGAGACCTACGACCTGTTCGGGGTGGTCTTCGACGGCCACCCCGACCTGCGCCGGATCCTGCTGCCGGAGGGCTGGGAGGGCCACCCCCTGCGCAAGGACGAGGAGATCGGCGGCGTGAACACCCGCTTCCACGGCGCGTTCGTGCCGCCGGTGGATCGGAGGGGCGGATGAGCGAGCGCGAGGGCGCCGCCCTGCGGCAGGAGACCATGATCGTGAACATGGGGCCGCAGCACCCCTCCACCCACGGCGTGCTGCGGCTGCTGCTCGAGCTCGACGGCGAGGTCGTGGTGTCCTGCCGCCCCGTCATCGGCTACCTGCACACCGGGATCGAGAAGAACACCGAGTATCGGACCTGGCAGCAGGGGGTCACGTTCGTGACCCGGGCGGACTACCTCTCGCCGTTCTTCAACGAGCTCGCCTACACCCTCGCCGTCGAGCGGCTCCTCGGCATCGAGGCGCCGCCGCGGGCGCAGGTGCTCCGCGTGCTCTTCTGCGAGCTCAACCGCATCGCCTCCCACCTCGTGTGGCTCGCGACGAGCGGGATGGAGCTCGGCGCGGTCTCGGTGATGCTCTACGGGTTCCGCGAGCGCGAGGTGATCCTCGACATCTTCGAGATGGCGACGGGCCTGCGGATGAACCACGCCTACCTGCGGATCGGCGGGGTCGTGATGGACCTGCCGCCGGGGGCCGAGGAGGAGATCCGGGACTTCTGCGCGATGCTGCCCGGCCGGATCCGCGAGTACGAGCGGCTGCTGTCGCGCAACCCGATCTGGCTGGAGCGCAACGTCGGGGTCGGGGTGCTGCCGGCGGAGGAGGCGATCGCGCTCGGGGTGACCGGCCCGCCGCTGCGGGCGGCCGGCGTCGCGAAGGACGTGCGCCGCGACGAGCCGTACTCGGGCTACGAGACCTACGACTTCGAGGTCGTCACGCGCGAGGCGGCCGACTGCTACGCGCGGTACGAGATCCGGATCGAGGAGATGCGCCAGTCCCTGCGGATCGTGGAGCAGTGCCTCGAGCGGCTGCGCGAGCCCGGTCCGGTGATGGTCGAGGACCCGAAGGTGGCCTGGCCCGCCCGGCTGGAGGTGGGGCCCGACGGCATCGGGAACTCGCCGGCCTACGTGCGCCACATCATGGAGGAGTCGATGGAGGCGCTCATCCACCACTTCAAGATGGTGACCGAGGGGGTGCACGCGCCCGCGGGCGAGGTGTACCAGCCGGTGGAGTCCCCCCGCGGCGAGCTCGGGATGTACGTCGTCTCCGACGGCGAGCACCGCCCGTACCGCGTGCGGATCCGCGACCCCTCGTTCGTGAACCTCCAGGCGCTGCCGCGGATGGTCGAGGGCGGGCTCGTCGCCGACGTGATCGCGGTCATCGCGAGCCTGGACCCGGTGATGGGCGGGGTGGACCGCTGATGGGCGTGCTCACCCCCGAGCTCCGGCGGGAGGCCGAGGCCATCATCGCCCGCTACCCCAGGGGGCGGGAGCGCTCGGCGATCCTGCCGCTGCTGTACCTCGTCCAGTCGGTCGAGGGCTGGGTCACGCCGGAGGGGCTGCGGGAGGTCGCCGAGCTCCTCGGCCTGCGCACCGCCCAGGTCGAGGCCGTCGCGAGCTTCTACACGATGATCCGCCTGCGCCCCACGGGTCGCCACGTGGTGAACGTGTGCACGAACCTCTCCTGCGCGCTCCGCGGCGCACGCGAGATCTACGCCGCGGTCCGCGAGGCCGCCGGCCTGGCGCCGGGGCAGGAGCGGTCCGAGGACGGCCTGTTCACCGTCCACGAGGAGGAGTGCCTGGCCGCGTGCGACGGCGCGCCCGTCGTCCAGGTCGACGTCGCGAGCCACGAGCGCATGACGCCCGAGCGCGCGCGGGAGCTGATCGAAGCCCTGCGACGGGGGGAGGTCCCGGCGCCCGCCCGCGGACCGGCGCCCCGCGACTTCCGCCACGCCTCCCGGATCCTCGCCGGGGTGGAGGAGCTGGCGTGAGCGAGCCGACGCGGATCGTCACGGCGCACTGGGACGACCCGAGCGTGGTCTCCTACGAGGGCTACGTGCGCGCCGGCGGCTACGAGGGGCTGCGGCGGGCCCTCGCGATGTCGCCGGAGGAGGTCATCGCCGAGGTGAAGGCCTCGGGCCTGCGCGGTCGCGGGGGCGCCGGGTTCCCCACCGGGCTGAAGTGGTCGTTCGTCCCCCAGGGGACCGGCAAGCCGACCTACGTCGTCGCCAACTTCGACGAGTCCGAGCCCGGGACCTTCGGCAACCGGGAGCTCGTCGAGCGCGAGCCGCACCAGCTCCTCGAGGGCATCGCGATCGCGGCCTACGCGATCCGCAGCAACCTCGCCTTCATCTACTGCCGCGGGGAGTTCCTGTGGCCGGGGACGGTGCTGCAGCGGGCGGTCGCCGAGGCCTACGAGGCCGGCGTCTTCGGGGATCGTGTCCTCGGCACCGACGTCCGGCTCGACGTGGTGCTCCACCGGGGGGCGGGCGCGTACATCTGCGGGGAGGAGACGGCGCTGCTGTCCTCGCTGGAGGGCTACCGCGGACAGCCGCGCCAGCGACCGCCGTTCCCCGCCGTCGAGGGCCTCTACGCGAGCCCCACGGTCATCAACAACGTCGAGACCCTCTGCTTCGTGCCGCACATCCTGCGCAACGGGGCCTCCTGGTTCGCCTCGATCGGGCCCGAGCGCTCGCCCGGCACGAAGGTCTTCTCGATCTCGGGCAAGGTCGAGCGCCCCGGCAACTACGAGCTGCCGATGGGGACGCCCTTCCGGGTCCTGCTCGAGGAGCACGCGGGCGGGGTCCTCGGGGGGCGCGCGCTCAAGGCCTGGACGCCGGGGGGATCCTCGACGCCGATGCTCACGGCCGAGCACCTGGACGTGTCGCTCGACTTCGAGTCCCTGCAGCAGGCCGGCTCGATGCTCGGGACCGGCGCCGTCATGGTGATGGACGAGACCGACTGCGTCGTGGACGCGGCGCGCCGGATGGTGCGCTTCTACGCCCACGAGTCCTGCGGCAAGTGCACGCCCTGCCGCGAGGGCACCTGGTGGGTGAGCCGGGTCTTCGAGCGGATCGAGGCCGGCTACGGGCGGCCGGAGGACCTGCCGCTGCTCCAGGACCTCGCCGGGAACATGCTCTTCCGCGGGTTCTGCCCGCTGCTGGACGGCGCCGTGAGCCCGATCAGCTCGAGCCTGCGGTACTTCCGGGAGGAGTTCGAGCGCCACATCGAGGAGGGCCGCTGCCCCGTGACCGGCCGCGGGCCCGGCCGGCGCGGGGAGCCGGAGCCCGAGCCGGAGCCGGCCGCCCCGCCGGCCGCGCCCCCGGGG
>CAZXJB010000122.1:0-6433 GCA_964640965.1 uncultured Actinomycetes bacterium
ACCAGGGTGGCGTTCACGACGACGTCGACGAGGAGCGCGGCCAGGACCGGAGCGGCCACCCACGGCCAGTTGGTCAGATCGCCGTCGAGCGCTCGGAAGGTGAGGGATGCCCCGAGGACGCTCAGCGCGATCACCGAGCGGTTGAGCAGCGCCCGCAGGAGCGGGATCTCGCGCCGGATCTCGCGCCGGTCGAGCGGCCCGACCAGGCCGAGGAAGCACGCGACGGGAGGCGGGAACACGAGCGCGGCGGCGAGCAGCACGGGGAAGGAGATCGCGACCTCGAGCGAACCCCACAGCGGCAGCGGGCGCATGTCGGCGATCGCGACCACGACCAGCCAGGGGATGATCTCCGGGAGCCGGTCGAGGAACGCCAGGGGCTCGGCGCCGAGGCTCCACGCGAGATAGACGAGGACCGGCGTGACGCACGCCACGGCGAACACCCGCAGCGGCAGCGGGTCGCTGGGCGCGCGAGAGCGACGGGGAAGCTCACGGGTCGAGGCTGCGGTCGCGGCGGACATCGGCCCCCCTGGTCGTGATGGCGCGCATCCTAGGAAGCGGCCTCCGGACCACGCAACCCCCTGAGCAGCAGAAACAGTGACAATTCCGGCGCGCCCGGCCGCGACGAGCAGGTACCATCGCGGACGTGGCGGTGCGCATCCTGCTCGTCGAGGACGAGGA
This sequence comes from uncultured Actinomycetes bacterium, assembly GCA_964640965.1. Taxonomy (GTDB): domain Bacteria; phylum Actinomycetota; class UBA4738; order UBA4738; family HRBIN12; genus HRBIN12. Next base: position 679 of record CAZXJB010000122.1, read on the forward strand.
GACGATCTCCGAGCCGCTCGCCGAGCACCTCGAGCGGGACGGGTTCGAGCCCGAGGTCGCAGCGACCCTCGCCGAGGCGAGGGCCTCGCTCGAGCGTGAGATGCCCGACCTCATCCTGCTCGATGTGATGCTCCCCGACGGCGACGGCCGCGACCTCGCGCGCGAGGTGCGCAGGACCTCGGACGTGCCGGTCATCATGCTGACCGCCCGCGGCGAGGAGATCGATCGCGTGCTCGGGCTCGAGCTCGGCGCCGACGACTACGTGGTGAAGCCCTTCTCGGCGCGCGAGCTCTCCGCTCGGATCCGGGCGATCCTGCGGCGCGGCCGCTCGGACCGGCGCCCCGGCCCGATCGAGGTGGGCGATCTCGTCCTCGACCCCGCGGCCCGCACCGTCACGAAGGCGGGCGAGCCGCTCGAGCTCACCGCGCGCGAGTTCGACCTGCTGCACCTGCTGATGGCCAACGCGGGCCAGGTGGTCCGGCGCGAGCAGATCATGGACGAGGTCTGGGACCCGCACTGGTTCGGGCCCACGAAGACGCTCGACGTGCACATCTCCTGGCTGCGCAAGAAGCTCGGCGACGACGCCCAGGACCCGCGCTACATCGCGACCGTCCGCGGCGTCGGCTTCCGCTTCCTGGCCCCGGAGGCCCCGGGCTCGGACGATCGAGGCTGAGGGGGGAGCGCCGACGACCGTCCGCACCCGGCTGGTCCTCGCCTTCGCCTACATCATGGTCGTCGTGCTCGTCGCGCTCGGCGTGCCGCTCGCGGTGAACCTCGACCAGCGCGCGACCCTCCAGCTCGAGACCGAGGCCCTCATCCAGGCCCAGGGGATCGCCTCGGCCATCGGGGCCGCCAACCTGCTACCGCGCAACCGCGACGTGCTGAAGGACATCGTCCGGCAGGCGGCCGCCCAGGTCGGAGGGCGCGTCATCGTCGTCGACGCCGAGGGGATCCTGCTCGCCGACTCCCAGGGCCCGAAGGACCTCGGGGACGACTACGCGAACGGTCAGCGCCCGGAGCTCGACGCGGCCGTGGCCGGCCGCCCCGACTCGGAGATCCGCCGCTCCGAGGAGCTCGGGACCGACCTGCTCGCCACGGCGGTGCCGATCCAGGACGACGGGGTGACCGTCGGGGCCGTGCGGATCACCAAGCCCATGTCGACGGTGCGGGCCGAGACGACCCGCGCGGTCCTCGGCCTCGTCGCCGTCGGCTCGGCCGGCCTCCTCGCCGGCCTGATCCTCGCTTGGGCGCTCGCCGGATCCCTCGCTCGCCCACTCCGGCGCCTGGCGGAGGCCTCCCGTCGGCTGGGCGCGGGCGACCTGTCGGCCCGGGCCGAGCACGTCGGCGGCGCCTCCGAGATCGAGCAGCTCACGCGCTCCTTCGACGAGATGGCCGACCGGCTCGAGCGCACGGTCCGGGCCCAGCGCGAGTTCGTCGCCAACGCCTCGCACCAGCTGCGCACGCCGCTCACCGGGATGAAGCTCCGCCTGGAGTCCGCGCTCGAGCGGACCGAGGAGCCCGAGCTGCGCCGGCAGCTCGAGGCCGCCGACCGGGAGGTCGACCGCCTCGCGGAGATCGTGGAGCGACTGCTCGTCATGGCCCGCGAGATCGAGGAGGGGCGGGCGACCGAGGTCGATCTCGGCGAGGCGGCGCAGCGGGCGATCGCGCGGTGGGAGGAGCGGGCCGAGCGGCTCGGCGCCTCGCTCCTCGCCCGCGGCGAGGGCGGCCGGGCCCAGGCCAACCCCGCCGACCTCGACCAGATCCTCGACAACCTCCTCGACAACGCCATCGCCTACGCCCCGGGCGAGATCGTCATCGAGACGGGTCCGGACGGAGGGATGCTGACGCTCGCGGTGCGGGACCACGGTCCAGGCATCCCCGAGGAAGAGCGCGAGCGGGTCACCGACCGCTTCTACCGGGGCGCGGGAGCGCCGCCCGGGGGGTCGGGGCTCGGGCTCGCGATCGCCCGCGAGCTCGCCGAGAAGTGGGGTGGGTCGCTGCGGGTCCTCGGCGCGGAGGGCGGCGGCACCCGGGTCGAGGTGCGCCTGCGGCCGAGCCGCGCTCGATCGACCACGACGGAGCCCGCTTAACCCGCCCTTAGCCCGGCGAGGCCTACCCTGGCGGCGTGAGACGGTTCCTGGGATGGTTCGGGCTCGCCATCGCCGGTGCGGCGCTCGCGCTCGGGCTCACGCTGGGCGCGCTCGCCGTGGCCGGGCCGCACGTGGGGCGCGCCCCGAGCCCGCCGGTGATCGTCGTGCAGCGCGAGCCCTCCCCGACCCCCTCGCCGAGCCACGAGCGGCGCGAGCATCGGGGGGAGGGGAAGGAGGACGGCAAGGCCTCCCCGAGCCCCACGCCCCCCGAGGACCACTCGGGGCCGGGGTCCGGGGCCGGATCCGGCTCCTCCCCCACCGCGAGCCCGTCCTCGGACGACGACCACCAGGACGACGACCACCACGACGACGATCACTCGGACGACGACGAGCCGGACGACGACTGAGGACGGCGCCCGAGGCCGGCCCGGTTGCCGTCGCGGCCCGTCTCGTGGAAACTGAGGGCGATCCGGAGGGGAGTACCCACCACGGCGTCGCCGTCATCACGGCGCGAGCCCGGTGCCGCCGGCCCTCAGGGCGGGGAGACCTCCGACCAGGACGCCGGCGCGAGCCGGCCTGACGTCGGAGGGTGAGGGTTGAACGCCGAGCCGTGGATGTGGGTCGCCTTCGTGGGGCTGGTCCTCGCGCTCCTCGCGCTGGACCTGTTCGTGTTCCACCGCGAGGCGCACGAGGTCTCCTTCCGCGAGGCCACCACGTTCAGCATCTTCTGGATCGTCCTCGGCCTCGCCTTCGGCGGGCTGATCTTCCTGTGGAAGGGATCCCAGGCCGGGGGCGAGTACCTCGCGGGGTACCTCCTCGAGAAGAGCCTCGCGGTCGACAACATCTTCGTGTTCGCCGTGCTGTTCACCTACTTCGCCGTCCCGGCGAGGTACCAGCACCGCGTCCTGTTCTGGGGCATCGTCGGCGCCCTCGTCTTCCGCGCGGCGTTCATCGCGGGCGGCGCCGCCCTGCTGGAGGCGTTCCACTGGACGATCTACGTCTTCGGCGCCTTCCTCGTGTTGACGGGCGTGCGCCTGGCCATGCACCGCGACGAGGAGGTCCACCCCGAGCGGAACCCGGTGCTGCGCCTGTTCCGCACGGTCGTCCCGAGCACGACCACCTACCACGGCCAGCGGTTCGTCGTCCGGGAGGCGGGACGGCTCGTCGCGACGCCGCTCCTCGCGGTCCTCGTGATGGTGGAGACCACCGACATCCTCTTCGCCGTGGACTCGATCCCCGCCATCTTCGCGGTGACCCGGGATCCGTTCCTCGTGTTCTCGTCGAACGCCTTCGCGATCCTCGGGCTCCGCGCCCTCTACTTCATGCTCGCCGGGATGATCAAGCGGTTCATCTACCTGAAGGTGGGGCTCTCGGTCGTGCTCGTGTTCGTCGGGGTGAAGATGCTCATCGCCGACCTCTACAAGATCCCGATCTGGGCCTCGCTCCTCGTCATCACGGTCACGATCGGCGCGTCCATCTGGATCTCGCTGCGGGCCACGGCGAACGGCCGCGTCGCCGAGCCGCGCCCCGAGCCCGACCGAGCGTCCTGAGGGCGCCCGCCCCGGGCTCGCGGGACGTACGCTGGCTCCCGTGGGACGCATCCTCGTCGGGACCTCGAGCTGGACGGACCCCACCCTCGTCAAGGAGGGGGGCTTCTACCCGCCCGAGGCTCGCACGGCGGAGGCGCGCCTGCGCTACTACGCGCGGCACTTCCCCATCGTCGAGGTGGACTCGACCTACTACGCGCCGCCCTCGGAGCGCAACGCGGTCCTCTGGGTCGAGCGCACCCCCGCCGACTTCACCTTCAACGTGAAGGCGTACTCGCTGCTCACGGGCCACCCGACCCGGCCCGACTCGCTCCCCGCCGACCTGCGCGAGGCGCTGCCGGCGGCGCTGCGGGCCAAGCGCCACCTCTACCGCGACCAGCTCCCCGCCGAGATCCTCGAGGAGGTCTGGACGCGGTTCCACGACGCGCTCATGCCGCTGCACTCGGCGGGCAAGCTCGGCGCCGTCCTGTTCCAGTTCCCCCAGTGGTTCGTGATCGGGCGCCGCAGCCGCGCGTACATCCTGGAGTGCGCGGACCGCCTCCGCGACTTCCGGATCGCGGTCGAGCTCCGCCACCGGAGCTGGCTCGAGGGTCCGAACGCCGAGGAGACGCTCGCGTTCCTCGAGGAGCACCGGCTGCCGTTCGTGTGCGTGGACATGCCGCAGGGCTTCGACTCCAGCCTGCCCCCGATCGCGGCGGCGACCGCCGAGGACCTCGCGATGGTCCGCTTCCACGGTCGCAACCGGGAGGCGTGGGCGGCGCGCTCGGCGAGCGCGTCCGAGCGCTTCCGCTACGACTACCCGCGCGAGGAGCTGCGGGAATGGGTCCCGAAGATCCGCGGGCTCGCGGAGCAGGCCCGCGAGGTGCACGTGCTCATGAACAACTGCTACCGGGACTACGCGGTCCGAAGCGCCCGGCTCCTCCGCGACCTCCTCGAGGGCTGAGGGCACGGGGCCGATGGAGTCCGGCCCAGGCCCGCGGGCGAGCCCGCGTGGAAGGGAGGGTAGCCTGGGCCGGACGCTCACCTTCCGCGGCCGGGCACCGGCCCGGAAACCCACCGCGATGCTAGCACCCCCGGGCGCTCAGCTCGGCGTCACCGTGAGCGCGGGGATGAGGCTCACGCTCGGGGTCGGCGAGAGCTCCGGGAAGTCCCGGCTGACCAGGTGCCGGGTCACCGAGAGGCTCCCCGTCTCGGGGTCCTGCTCGATCACGTCGTAGGCGACGAGCCGTACCTTCGGCGTCCGCGCCAGGTGCAGCACCTCGGCCGAGAACGGAACGTCGAGGCCCCGGAACACGCCCGCCCCGTTCCCGCCCGTCGTCCCGACCCGCAGGAAGAGCGTCCCATCGATCACGCGGGCCGAGCTGCGGTGGAAGTGCCCCGAGATCACGAGCGGGAAGCTGCCGGCGAGCTCCTCCACCATCCGGTCGTCGTGGACCGCCACGAGGTCGGGGGGCGCCTCCATCCGGGCGAGGTCCTCCCGGATCTCGGCCGCCGCCGCCCGGGCCTCCTGCTCGAAGGCCTCGGGATCGATCCCCTCCTCCGTCCCCGACGGCGTGAACGCGGGATGCCCCATCCCGTAGATGCGGAGGCCGGCGAGCTCGACCACGTCGCCGTCCAAGACGCTCGCGTTCGGCAGCCGCGCCACCTGGGCCTGCAGGGCGCGCGAGTCGTGGTTCCCGCGCACGAACACGTACGGACGACCGAACGCCGCGATCCTCGCGGTGATGAGGTCCTCGAGGGGCGTGCCGAAGGACGTGAGATCCCCGGTGTCCACGACGAGGTCCACCTCGAAGGCGTCGGCGACCTCCCGGGCGAAGTCCATGCCGAGCGGCGAGGCGTGCAGATCCGAGACGTGGAGGACGCGGACCGAGTCCGCGCCCGGCAGCGGCTGCGCCTGGATCGAGGTGTACGCGCGGGCCGCGCTCGCGATGAGCGCCTGCAGGCCGACGCGGAAGTCCTCGATCCGGTCGGTGGCCTCCCGCACGGGGCCGATGAGGTGGGAGGCCGTGCCCAGCGATCCGACGTAGCGGGGCTCGGTGAACGCGGCGGGGCGGTACGTGCCCCAGGCGAGGGCCTCGGACCCGCCGACCAGGGCGAGGGCCGTCGCGCAGGCCACGG
>CAZXJB010000123.1:0-6270 GCA_964640965.1 uncultured Actinomycetes bacterium
GCCCAGGGTACCAACCCGTCCGGTTCCGACCCGGCGGACGCGGTAGCGTGGTCGCACCGTGTCCGGACGGCGCCTCCTCGTGCTGCTCGCGGTCCTCGCCCTCGTGGCCGCGCCGGCCGCGGTGCTCCGAGCCCTGTGCGTGGGCCGCGCCTGTCCCGAGGAACAGGCGCCCGCGCGCATCCCGTTCTGCGGGCTCCCCGCCGAGCTCCGCGCCGCGATCGCGGCCGGCTTCCGCGAGGGCCGCTCCCCTGATGTGCTCGGGGTCACGGAGGGCGTGTCCCTGTCCACCCGAACCGACGGGCTGCGCGTGCCCTGGCCCCGCCTCGGGGAGCGTCCGGACCTGCGGGTCCCCGTCGCGATCGCCGGGCCGGGCGTCCCCGCCGGGCTGCGGGTGCCGCGGGGCACCACCCTCGACGACGTCGCGCCGACCGTGGCGGCGCTCCTCGGCTTCGACCGACCCTTCCCCGAGGTCCGCTCGGGCGAGGCGATCGCCCTGCCGCCCGCACCCGACGGGCCGCCCCCGCGGCTCGTCCTGATCGTGGCCTGGAAGGGGGTCGGGACGGCCGACCTCGAGGCCGAGCCCGACGCCTGGCCGTTCCTCGCCTCCCTGCTCCGAGACGGAGCCGGGACGCTCGGGGCCGAGACCGGCTCGCTCCCCACGGATCCCACCGCGATCCTCACGACGATCGGAACCGGGGGCCTGCCCTCCCAACACGGCATCACCGGCTCCTTCGTCCGGAACGACCAGGGCGAGGTGACGACGGCCTTCGGGCCCGGCGCCCCCGTGCAGGTGATCGCCACGCTCGCCGACGACCTCGAGGAGCGCGATCGCCGCACGCTCGTCGGCCTGGTGGGCGAGGACGCGACCGACCGCGGGCTCGTCGGGGGCGGCTGGTACCCGGACGAGGACCCGGTGGACGAGGTCCTGGGCGACCCCGCCGCGGCGTCGATCGCCGTGGACGCGCTCCTGCGAGTCGGGTTCGGGGCGGACCCGGTGCCCGACGTCCTCGGCGTGGCGCTCCGGGGGCCCGTGGGACGGCTCGACCGCTGGACCCGTCGGATCGTGACCTCGGCCCGCTCGGCCACCCGCGGAGCCGTCCTCGTCGTGGTCGCCGGCACCGGCACGACGCGAGCGGACGGACCGGCCATGCGGGCCGAGACCGCGACCCGGCTCGTCGAGTCGGCCGTGCCCGGCGGAGACCCGGTGGTGCGCGCGGTCGCCGCGGGCGGCCTGTTCCTGGACCAGGCGGTCCTGGTCGAGCGCGGCATCACCGGTCAGGTCGTCGTCGACGCGCTCCTCGAGGCGACGGGTCCGAACCGTGGCAGGATGTTCGCCGATGCGTTCCAGGGGTTCGCCGTGACGTTCGCCCGGTACTGCTGATGCGCGCGCTCGAGGAGCTCCCGGCCCCCGAGATCGCCCCGCCGAGGGCGCCGCGCAGGGCCAGCGCTCGGACCGGCGCCGCGGTGCTGCTCGCGCTCGCCCTGATCCCCCTTTCCGTGCGGCTCGCCCAACCGCAGCGCGCGGCGTGGGTCCAGGCGGCCTTCATCATCTTCGGCTCGCTCCTGGTCCAGGCCCTCCCCTTCGTCGCGATCGGCGCGTTCACCTCGGCCCTCATCGAGGTGCTCGTCCCCCTCGGGACGCTCGAGCGCCTGGCGCGGCTCCCCCGGCCGCTGCAGCTGCCGGCCGCGGCCCTCGCCGGCCTCGCCATGCCGATCTGCGAGTGCGGCTCGGTGCCGGTGGCGCGCCGGCTCGTGCTGAAGGGGCTGCGGCCGTCGGCCGCGATCACCTTCATGCTCGCGGCGCCGGTCGTGAACCCCGTCGTGATCGCCTCGACCGTCGTGGCCTACCGGGGCCGGCAGGCCCTGTGGCTCATGGTGGGCGGCCGCTTCCTCCTCGGCGCGCTCGTCGCGATCGCCGTCGGCTGGACCGTGGGGGCGGCCTCCCGTGAGGAGCTCCTCCGTCCGAGCCCCGGGGAGGGCCACGCGCACGCCGTGGAGCTCGGTCGGCCCGAGCCGCGCTGGCGCCGCTTCTTCGTCCACCTCGGCGGGGACTTCCTCTTCATGGGTCGCTACCTCGTGCTCGGCGCCACCCTCGCCGCGCTCGTGCAGACGTTCCTGCCCGCCTCCTGGATCTCGCGGGTGGCCGGGGCCCCGGTGCTCGGGATCGCCGCGATGATGGCGCTCGCCGCGCTGCTGTCGCTCTGCTCGGAGTCCGACGCCTTCGTCGCCGCCTCGTTCACCGCCTTCGGGCCCGGCGCGCAGCTCGCGTTCCTCGTCTTCGGGCCCATGGTCGACCTGAAGCTCACGGCCCTGTACGCGGGGACCTTCCGGCGGGACGTCGCCCGCGGGATCGTCGTGGGGGCGTTCGCCGCCACCCTGGTCGCGGCGATGTGGGTGCAGGTGATCGCGGGATGAGCGAGGCGGCCGTGCGACGCGCGCTCGCCCGAGCCGGGGAACGCTCCCGCCTCAGTCCGGCTCGCGCGGCCGGGGCCGGGGTGCTCGCCGGCTGGGCCGGGCTGTTCTGGTGGCTGCTGCTGAGCGGGCGCGACGCGCTGTACCTCTCGACCAGGACGCGGTGGGTGGTGCCGGTCGGCGCGGCGCTCCTGTCCCTGGCGGCGCTCGGGCGGCTCGCGACGGCCCGCACCGCCCGCCCGGAGCCGATCGGTCGCCGGGAGGCCTGGATCATGGGGGCCGTCCTCGCCCCGGTGGTCCTCCTCGCGAGCCTGCCGCCCGCCACCCTCGGGCAGTTCTCCGCCGGGACCCGCTCGAGCTTCACGACCGCCGGCGTCGTCGGGGCCGGGGACATCGCCTCCGGCGAGCTCACCCTGATCGACGTCGCCGCCGCCCAGACGACCCCCGAGGGCGAGCGGGCCCTCGCGGCCCGGGCGGGCGAGACCGTGGACTTCGTCGGCTTCGTCGCCCGCTACGCGGACACCCCCGCCGATGAGATCCTCCTCACGCGGTACGTCGTCACCTGCTGCGTGGCCGACGCGACGATCGCGCAGGTGCGCGTCGTGAACGTGACCCCCGGACGGTTCCGGCCGAACGACTGGGTCGAGGTGGTCGGCACGATCTACCCCATCGGGCGGGAGATCATCGTGGACGCGACCTCCGTCACGCCCGTCGAGCGGCCCGAGCGGCCCTACCTCACGCCCTGACCCGCCGCCCACCCGGCCCGCACGCGCGGCAGGTCCCGACGAGATCGAGGCGGTGCGAGAGCCCTCGGAACCCGGTGCGCCGGGCGGCGTCCGCGAGCACGCGCTCGACCTCCCGCTCGAGCGGCTCCGGGACCGTCACGTCCTCGACCGCGCCGCAGCTGCGGCAGACCAGGTGATGGTGGTGGGCGGTGAGGTCCTCGGCGAGCTCGAACCGCGCGAGGCCCTCCTCGGTCAGCACGCGTCGCACCGCCCCAACCTGCGCGAGCACGGCGAGGTTCCGGTAGATCGAGCTCTGCGGCTGACCGGCCGCCGCCACGAGCTCGCGGGTCGCCGCCGGCCGCCCGGACCGGGACAGGACCTCGACGAGCGCGCGGCGCTTGGCGGTGTACCGCTGCCCGGCCGCCCGGAGCCGCTCCTCCACCGCCGCGTGCACCGCCGCGCTCACGCGGCCCCTCCGGTCCCGAAGCGCGGGAGGCGCCCTCGGCGCACGAGCGCCGTGATCGCGAAGCAGGCGGCGGCGACGAGCACGATGGTCCCACCCGGCGCGAGCCCCGCCACGCGCGAGAGGGCGAGCCCGACCACGGCCGAGCCCACGCCGATCGCCACGCTCCACCGCATCGTGCCGCCGAAGGAGCGAGCCAGGAGCTGACCGCTCGCGACCGGCAGCACCATCATGGCCGCGATGAGCAGGACGCCCACGATCCGCATCGCCGCGACCACGGCGACGGCGATCTGGACCGCGAGCACGGCGTTCACCGCCCCGACCGGCAGACCGGCCACCCGGGCCCACTCCTCGTCGCTGATCACCGCGAACAGCGCCCGCCGCAGGACGAGCATCGTGAGGACGATCGCGGCGCCCAGCCCGACGATGACGGCGATCTCGCCGTCGGTGACCGTCAGCGGCTGCCCGAACAGGTAGACGAGCACGCCCGCGTTCAGACCGCCCCCGAGGCCGACGAGCACGACCCCCGCCGCGATCCCCGAGTAGAAGAACAGCGCGAGCGCGAGGTCCCCGGAGGCCGCGCGCCGGGCGCGCAGCCACTCGATGCCGAGCGCGCCCGCCACCGCCAGCGCGAGCGCCCCCCAGACCGGCCACACGCGGGCCACGAGCCCCGCGCCGACGCCGGCGAACGCGAGGTGCCCGATCCCGTCGCCGATCAGCGACATCCGCTTCTGGACGACGAAGGTGCCGATCATCGGCGCGAAGACCCCGACCACGACGCTCGCGATGAGCGCGCGCTGCATGAAGGCGAGCTCGAACGGGTACGGCAGGGGCCAGGGCATCAGCGCAGCTCCTCGAGCCACAGCGGCAGGTCCTCCGGGTGCACGCCGAGGCTCACGCCGGCCGCCGCGAGCTCGCCCGGCGGGCCGTCGAAGAGCACCCGACGCTTCAGCACGACCACGCGATCCAGGTCCGGCGCGACCGCCGAGAGCTCATGCGAGACGAGCAGCACCCCCGCCCCGTGCTCCTCGATGAGGTGGGTGAGCGAGTCCCGGAAGCGACGCTGCGACTCCGCGTCGACCCCGGCGATCGGCTCGTCGAGCAGCAGCAGGTCGGGCTCGGTCGCGAAGGCCCGCGCGATGAACGCCCGCTGCCGCTGCCCGCCGGAGAGCTCGGCGAGCGGGACGCGGGCGAGCTCGGCGAGCCCGACGGACTCGAGCGCGTGTCGCACGTACTCCAGGTCCGCCCGGCGCGGCCGCCGCCACCACCCCGAGCGTCGGAGCCGACCCGAGAGCACGATCTCCTCGACCGTGGCCGGGACCTCCGAGTCCAGGCTCGGCCGCTGCGGCACGTACCCGATCCTCGCCCGATCCACCCGCTCCGGCGGCAGCCCGAGCAGCCGGACCCGCCCCGTCGACGGTGCGAGCGAGCCGAGCAACACGCGCAGGAGCGTCGACTTCCCCGACCCGTTCGGGCCGACGAGCGCGACGAACTCGCCCCGGTGGACCGTCAGGCTGACGTCCTCGAGCACGGGGGTCGCCCCGTAGGCGAAGCTCACGCGCTCGGCCTCGATGAGCGGCGTCCGCGAGGGCTCAGGAGCAGCCAAGCGCCACCTCCAGCGTCCGCAGGTTCCTCCGCATGATGGAACCGTAGTCCTCCCCGGCGTCGATCTCCCGCTGCGTCAGGCCCTCGAGCGGGCTCAGGAGCGCCGTGCGGACCCCCGCCTCCTCCGCGAGGGCACGGGCCACGGCCGGCGAGACGAGCTCCTCGGTGAAGACCGTCGTGACGCCCTCGGCCTGCACGAGCGCCCGGAGCTCGGCCAGGCGCGAGGGGTCCGGCTCCGACTCCGGCGAGAGCCCCGCGATCGCCTCCTGCCGGAGCCCGTAGGCCTCGGCGAGGTAGCCGAACGCCGCGTGGCTCACGACGAGCAGCCGGCTGCGGCACGAGGCGAGGCCCCAGCGGTACGCCTCGTCGAGGCCGCGGAGCTCGGCGACGTACGCCGCCGCGTTCGCCCGGTAGGCCGAGCGGTGCGCGGGATCCAGGTCGGCGAGCGCCGCCGCCACGGCCTCGACCACGGCGGCGAAGCGACTGGGATCGAGCCACACGTGCGGGTCGACGGCCCCGCCCACCGCGATCGTCGGCACCACCGAGAGCACGTCGAGGGTCCTGCCCTCGGCCTGCGCGACCGCGTCCTCGACGGCCGGCTGGAAGCCCGCGCCGACGTACAGGACGAGGTCCGCCTCGACGATCGCCGCGAGGTCGTCGGGGGCGAGCTCCAGGTCGTGCGGCTCCAGACCCGGCGGGGTGAGGTCCCGGACCTGGACCAGCTCACCGCCGACGCGCTCGGCCGCCTCGGCGAGCGGGTAGGCGGAGGCCACGACCAGGCGCCGCCCGTCGTGCTCCGCCGCGGACCGGCACGCGGGCGACGCAGCCGCGACGATGGCGGCGAGAACGGTGCTGAGAATCATTCTCATTTTCCCGCCACGCTACGCCCGCTCGGCGGGCGCGTCAAGGCGGGCCGAGGTCGGGGCCGAGCGCGCGGCGGGCCGCCTCCAGCGCGGCCGTGCGCGAGACCCCGAGCTGCCGGGCTCGGCGCGCGTACGCCTCGGCGGCTCGCGCGAGCTGCTCCGCGCGCTCCTCCGGCGGCACGGCGACGTGCTCCGCGACGAA
>CAZXJB010000124.1:0-6267 GCA_964640965.1 uncultured Actinomycetes bacterium
CGGGCCCGCCGGGGGTCGTGCTCGACGGCCGGTGGGGCGGGCCGCCGGTCGCGCGCCTCGGGCGGCTGCTCGGATGGGAGCCGGTCCCGCTCACCGTCCGGGACGCGCGCGAGCATGCCCGCGGGCTGAGCCTGCCGGCGCCCCAGACCGACGGTCGCCGCGAGGCGGGCGAGGTGCTGCTCGCGGCGCGCGGGCTCCGGGCCGCCTACGGCGAGCGCGTGGCGCTCCGCGGCGTGGACCTCGAGGTCCGGGCCGGGGAGATCGTGGCGGTCATCGGGCGGAACGGCGCGGGCAAGACCACGCTGCTGCGGGCGCTCGCCGGGGTCCATGCCCCCGCCGCGGGGGAGGTGCGGACACGGTGGGGCGACCCTCCGCGCCCGGGCGTCGACGTCGCCGCGTGCCCCCAGGATGCGGAGACCATCCTCTTCGCGGAGACGGCCGCGGGGGAGGTCGCGGCCACCCTGCGGGCCCGCGGGCGAGGGCGCCCGCCCGAGGAGATCCTGGAGCTCGTCGGGATCGCCGGGCTCGCCGAGCGGCACCCCCGGGACTGCTCCTCGGGGCAGCGGCTGCTGATCGCGCTCGCCGCCGTCGTCGCCACGGACGCGCCCGTGCTGCTCCTGGACGAGCCGACCCGCGGCCTGGACGCCGAGGCGAAGCGGGCGCTCGGCGGGTTCCTCCGACGCTTCGCGGACGGGGGCCGCGGGGTGGTCGTCGCGACCCACGACGTCGAGCTCGTCGCGCGGGCGGCGGATCGGGTCGCGGTGCTCGCCGAGGGCGAGCTCATCGACGAGGGGCGCCCCGAACGGGTGCTCGGGGACTCGGCGGTGTTCGCGCCCCAGGTCACGCGGGTCTTCGGACCGCCGTGGATGACCCCGGAGCAGGTCGCCTCGGCCCTGGGGGCGGCATGAGGACGTGGCCGCCGCTCGCGCGTCGCGCGGCGCTCGTCGCGGCGAACCTGCTCGGGATCGCGGCGTTCGCCTGGCCCTTCCTCGTCCCGGCGCTGCCGGTCGGGGTCCACGAGCGCGACGCCCCCATCTTCCTCGTGCTCATCGGCGGCTGCCTGCTCCTCGCGCTCGCGCTCGAGCTGGGTCGCCCGCTCGGGCCCAAGCAGGTCGCGCTGCTCGGCGTGCTCGGCGCGGCGATGGTGGCGCTGCGTCTGCCCGGCTACGTGGCGGGCTTCTCCGCGATGTTCCTCGTCGTGCTCGTCGGGGGAGCGGCGTTCGGGCCGAGCTTCGGGTTCCTGCTCGGGGCGATCGGCACGTTCGCCTCGGGGCTGTTCGTGGGCGGTCTCGGTCCGTGGCTCCCGTTCCAGATGGTGAGCGTCGGATGGGTGGGCCTCGGCGCGGGGCTGCTGCCGCGGTCGGGGCGGTGGCGGGTCCCGGCCCTCGCGGCCTACGGGGCGCTCGCCGGGTACGCGTTCGGCGCGGTGATGAACCTGTGGGCCTGGCCGTTCGTGGGCTCCGGGACGCCGATCGGATGGGCGCCGGGGGCGGGGCTCGGCGAGAACCTCCGCCGCTACGTCGCGTACTACCTCGCGACCTCGCTCGCGTGGGACACCTTCCGGGCCGTCGGCAACGCGCTCCTCGTCGCCGTGCTCGGCGGGCCGCTCCTGCGGACGCTCGAACGCGCGGCGCGGCGGCTGCGCCTGGACGCTCAGGTGGCGGTGGAGGGCAGCGGGACGACGTTGTCCGGCGGCGGCTCGTCCCCGGCGTCCACGGAGCCCGGCGAGCCCGTGGGGGTCGGGGCCCCCGGCTCGTCCTCCAGCTCCGGCTGCCTCGTGACCCGCTCGCCGACGTGATGGGGGAGGCAGAAGGAGACCCGGGTCCCGCCTGCCGGCAGCGGATCGGCCCACATGATGCCCCCGTGCTGGACGACCAGCTGCCGCGCCATGTGGAGCCCGACGCCGGCGCCGGCGCGCTCCTTGCGGAGGATCTCCTCGCCGGCGGTGAAGGGCTCCGCGAAGGCCTGGGCGACGGTCCGCCGCTCCAGCCCCGGCCCGCGGTCGGTGACCGAGATCACGATGCCCTCGTCGAGCCGGCGGGCGAGGATCTCCACCGGCTGGTCCTCCGCGGTGTAGCGACAGGCGTTGTCGAGGAGCTGGCGGACGATCTCGGCGAGACGCACCGGGTCGGCGGAGGCGTCGAGCGAGGCGGGGATCCGTCGCAGGATCGACACCTGCGGGTACTGGCGCCCGACCTGGTCGGCGACGTGGCGCAGGATCGGCGCGATGTCGGTCTCGGCGATCTTCAGCGCGAGGGTGCCGCGGTCCAGCTCGGCGATCGTCAGCATCTCCTCGACCAGGCCCATCAGCTTCTCGAGGGCGCCCTCGAGCTGCCCCAGGAACTCGTCCTGCTCCTCCTCGGGGATGCCGCGGTGCCGCAGGACGTAGGCGATGCCCTTCGCGACCGTGAGCGGGGTGCGCAGCTCGTGCGACACGTTGGCGAGGAAGTCGGCCTTGGCGGTGGTGAGCTGCTGCAGCCGCTCGGTCGTCTCGGCGAGCGAGGTCTCGAGCTCCTGCCGTCGGAGGCTCTCGGCCGTGAGGCGCTCGGCGAGCTGGAGCGCGAGACGCGGGCCGAGCGCGACGTTGCCGAGGAGCACCGCCCGCATCGCCCGCAGGACGGCCTCGGCTCCGTCTTCCTTGAGGAGGTAGCCCGAGGCCCCGGCGGCGAGGGCCTCGGCGGCGACCATCGGCGAGGTGATGGAGGTCCAGCAGAGGACGTGGGTCTCGGGGACGACCGCGAGCAGGCGACGGACGAGCTCGGGGCCGGCCAGGCCCTCGAGCCCGATCTCGGTCACGACGACGGCGGGCTGGGTCCGGGCGGCGACCTCGACCGCTCGGAAGCCGTCCGTGACGGTCTCGATCTCGAGGTCGGCGCCGGAGCGGAGCAGCGCGTACTGCAGCTGCGCGAGCCCCTCGCTCGTGTCGCACAGCACCACGCGGGTCGGCATCACCTGAGGTATCGAACCTGCGGGTGCCCCGGTTGAGCCGGGCGCGCTACTCGACGAGCCCGCTGCGGATCGCGATCGCGACCGCCTGGGCGCGGTCGTTCGCGCCGAGCTTCTCGAAGATCCGCTCGAGGTGGGTCTTCACGGTGTGGGGGCTGATGCCGAGGTCCCGGGCGACCTCCTTCGTGGTCGCTCCATAGGCGACCTTCTGGAGGATCTCCTTCTCCCGCTTGGACAGCGGGGGCTGGTCGGTCCGCCTCTCGGCGAGCTGGACCTCCTCGATGAAGGCCCGGGTGAGCGCGGGGTGGATCACCGCCTTGCCCTCGAGCGCGAGCCGCGCGGCGTTCACGAGCTCGTCCGCGTCGGCGTCCTTCAGGAGGTAGCCGGACACGCCCGCCTGGATCGCCTCCGAGATCGAGGCGCGGGACTCGTCGACGGTGAAGAGGATGACCCGGGTCTCGGGGGAGGCCTGGCGGATGGCCCTCGTGGCCTCGATGCCGCTCATCCCGGGCATCCGCACGTCCATGAAGACGATGTCCGGGGTGAGCTCGGAGGCCTTCTCGACCGCGTCCTCGCCGCTGTCGGCCTCGCCCACGACGACGACGTCCTCGGCTAGGTCCAGGGCGGCGTGCAGCCCCTCCCGGGTCACGGGGTGGTCGTCGACGATGAGGACGCGGATGCTCATGCTCTCCCTATCGGTTCTCGATCCTCCCGTAGGATAGAGGTTCGAGCACGGGAGGGATACCACCGGTGAACGAGAGCGCATCCGAGCAGCGCATCCCCGAGGTCGAGGAGGCGGCGGCACCCGAGGAGGGGCGCCCCACCGTGGACCAGGTCTACGAGGCGCTGCGGCACGTGGTCGACCCCGAGCTCGGCATCAACATCGTGGACCTCGGGCTCGTCTACGACGTCACGGTGAGCGAGGCCGGGGACGTCCACATCGAGTACACGCTGACGACGATGGGCTGCCCGATCGGGCCGCTGATCGAGCAGCAGATGGAGGCCTACCTCGCGCAGGTCCCCGGGGTGCGGACGGTGACGACCGAGATGGTGCTCCGACCGCCGTGGAGCCCGGAGATGATGTCCGAGGAGGCCAAGGCGGCCCTGGGCTTCTTCTGAGCGGCCGACGGTCGAGCGGCGTGGCGGCGGATCGGATCTCGCCGTTGACCGTTCCCGCGCCGCCTGGCATGATGCGACGGGAAATCCGATGTCCGCGGTCGGGTTCGACGCGGAGGTGGGGGAGATGATCAGGACGCGCGCCCGTGGTCTGGTGGGCATGATGATCCCGTCGCGCCTGTGCTGTCCCCCCGCCGGGAGCGTGTCGCGGCGCTCGCGCGCGCTCTCGTAGCCAGCGTCCCCGTCCACGCCGGGCCGCGCCGGGTCCCCGGCCGCCCGTCCCATCCCCTCGGAGGTACCCATGAGCCGCTATGCCAACCCCGATGCGCTGGTCGAGACCGACTGGCTCGAGCAGCACCTGGAGGATCCCGAGATCCGCGCGATCGAGGTCGACGAGGACACGACCGCCTACGAGAAGGGCCACATCCCCGGGGCCGTCGCCTGGAACTGGACGACCGACCTGCACGCGCCGGTCGGCCGCGACTACGTGGACCGGGCCGGCCTGTCGCGCCTGCTGTCCGCCGCCGGCGTCCGCGAGGACACGACCGTGGTGCTGTACGGGGGCAACAACAACTGGTTCGCCGCGTACGCGTACTGGCTGCTGAAGCTCCGGGGGTTCGACGCGGTGAAGCTCCTGAACGGCGGCCGCAAGAAGTGGGAGCTCGAGAGCCGTCCGCTCACCCAGGAGGTGCCCGCCTACGAGGACACCGGCTTCGAGATCCGGGGGCCCGAGCGGCCCGGGATCCGCGCGCTCCGCGACGAGGTGCTCGCGAAGATCGGCGCGGCGGGCTTCGTCGATGTGCGCTCGCCGGAGGAGTTCCGCGGGGAGAAGCTCGCGCCGGACCACCTGCCCCAGGAGCAGTCCCAGGTGCCCGGGCACATCGCGGGGGCCGTGAACATCCCCTGGGTCAAGGCGGCGAACGAGGACGGCACGTTCAAGAGCGCGGAGGAGCTCCGGGCCCTGTACGAGCAGGCCGGCATCACCCCGGACCACGAGGTCATCGCCTACTGCCGGATCGGGGAGCGGTCGAGCCACACCTGGTTCGCCCTGACCGAGCTGCTCGGGTACCCGAACGTGAAGAACTACGACGGGTCCTGGACCGAGTACGGCTCGCTCGTGGGTGCGCCGGTGGAGCTGGGCGAGTGATCGAGCAGCTCTTCGAGCCCGACCGGCGGTCCGCGCCGGACGGCGGAATCCGACTTCTCCGGTAGACTTTCGGGCCGTCGACGGCTATCCTGGCGGAGGAACCGGAAGCCGAGCGGAGCCGAGGAGGACGACGTGGCGGTCAGCCAGGAAGAGCATCTGAAGGAGCTCGCGAAGGGCTACCGGTACGACTGGAAGGACCGGGTCGAGTACGTCTTCCAGCCGAAGAAGGGTCTCTCCGAGGAGGTCGTCGAGGAGATCTCGGCGATCAAGGGCGAGCCGGACTGGATGCGCCGGTTCCGGCTGAAGGCCCTGAAGCACTTCCTGGCGCGGCCGATGCCGTGGTGGGGCGCGGACCTCTCGGGCATCGACTTCGACGACATCTACTACTACCTGAAGCCCACCGAGCAGCAGGCCCGGAGCTGGGAGGACCTGCCGGAGGAGATCCGCGGCACCTGGGACAAGCTCGGCATCCCCGAGGCCGAGAAGAAGTACCTCGGGGGGGTGAGCGCCCAGTACGAGTCCGAGGTCGTCTACCACAAGATCCGCGAGGAGCTCGCGTCGATGGGCGTGATCTTCACCGACACCGACAGCGCCCTCCGCGAGCACCCGGACCTCGTGCGGGAGCACTTCGGGACCATCGTCCCGCCGAACGACAACAAGTTCGCGGCCCTGAACTCGGCGGTGTGGTCGGGCGGGTCCTTCATCTACGTCCCGCCGGGCGTCCACGTGGACATCCCGCTCCAGGCCTACTTCCGGATCAACGCGGAGAGCATGGGGCAGTTCGAGCGGACCCTCATCATCGCCGACGAGGGCAGCTACGTGCACTACGTGGAGGGGTGCTCGGCCCCGATCTACACGAACGACTCGCTGCACGCGGCCGTCGTGGAGATCATCGTGAAGCGCGGGGCCCGCGTCCGCTACACGACGATCCAGAACTGGTCCACGAACGTCTACAACCTCGTGACCAAGCGGGCGGCCGCGTACGAGGACGCCGTGATGGAGTGGATCGACGGGAACATCGGCTCCAAGGTGACGATGAAGTACCCGTCGATCTACCT
>CAZXJB010000125.1:0-6158 GCA_964640965.1 uncultured Actinomycetes bacterium
TACCCGGCCGCCCCGAGCCGGATCGCCGTGCGCAGGCTCCGGACCGACTCGGCGGTCTCGATCGCGAGCAGCGGGCGGCCGTCGAGCGGCGCCCGGATCAGCCCGGTCTGGGCGACGACGGCGTCCGGCTCGAGCTGCCGCCCCGCCTCCGCGAGCTGCCGCTCGTCCAGGGCCGTCGCCACGACCCGCGCGCGCCCCGTCCGGTCGAGGAAGTGCATGACCTCCTCGGCCACGTCGTGCTCCTCGAGCCCGAGCACGATCCTCACCACCTCCACTCCGCACCTCGTCGCAACGCCGGGGGAGACCGACACCACCGGGGAAGGCGGGGAAGGAAAGACGCGGGGAAGCGAGGGGGAGATCCGAGGGGGTCGCGGCGTCGCCGTCGCGATGGGCGAACCCTACCCGGGGCCACCGACACGGGGCAATCGCCAGGGCGGAGGGTTCTCGGCGCGGCGCGACGGATGGCCGCGTCCGATGCTCGCCTCGGTCACCCGGCGGCGCGCCCGCTCATCGCGGGGGACCCCGGCGCGGGTGATCTCGGCGAGGTTCCACCTCGAGCCTCCACGGGGATGTCGGACCCCTGGTCTACGATGCGGCCGTGGGCAAGATCATCGACCTCGAGGCCTGGCGGCGGGACCACCGGCTCGTCGTCCGCGAGGTCCCGGACGAGGTCGCGCAGCAGCCGCTCCGGCGACTCGAGGACGCCATCCACCGACTCGACGCGGCCGTGGCCCGCGGCACCGGGCGCCTCGCCGCGCGCGTGGAGCGCGAGCTGCTCCTGATCATGGGGCTCGTCGCGGCCGGCCGCCCGGCGGAGGCCGCCGAGCGCGCCGAGCGCCTCGCCGAGCGCCTCGAGCACCCCTCCGCCCGCGCCCAGTAGCCGCGACGCCGGGTGGGAACCCTCGGGCCCCTGGCCCGGTCCTTCTGCCCGGGGATAGGCTGGAGTCGCCCGAGGAAGGGGAGCTGGTGCGGGACCCGGACCCTCGCATCCTCGCGCGCGCCCGCGCTGGCGACGTGGACGCGTTCGAGGAGCTCGTGCGCACCTACCAGGGTGACCTGTACCGGTTCGCGTACTCGTACACCCGCGACCGGGCGCTCGCGGAGGACGCCACGCAGGAGGCCTTCCTGCGCGCCTACCGGTTCCTGCCGAGCTTCCGGGGCGAGTCGCGGTTCGGCTCGTGGCTGTTCCGGATCGCCCGGAACTGCGCGCTCGACCTGATCCGCGCGCGCAGGGGGCAGGAGGAGCGGGCCCTGCGGGCGCCCGAGCCGCTCGGCCCACCCGACGCGTCCGCACGGGTGGAGCTCCACACGGCGCTCGCGGCGGTCTCGCCGGAGCACCGCGAGCCGTTCCTGCTGATCGAGGTCTTCGGCCTCTCCTACCAGGAGGCGGCCGACGTCCTGAAGCTCCGCGTCGGGACCGTGAAGAGCCGGATGCACCGGGCGCGCGTGGCGATGATGGCCGCGCTCGCCGTCGAGGAAGGGGAGGAAGCCGGTGAACTGTGACCGCGCCCGCCGCGCGCTCTCGGCGCGGATGGACGGGGAGCACCTCTCGCGCCACGCGACCGGCGCGCTCGAGGCGCACCTCGCGGCCTGCGCCGCCTGCCGCGCCTTCGAGGCCCGGGCCTGGAGCCTCCGCGAGCGGGTCCGCCTCGCCCCGGCACCGGCGGTCCCCGACCTCGTCGAGCCCATCATGGCCGCGGTCCGCGCGGAGGCCCGGGGCCGCCCGGTCCTGGCGCCCGAGGAGCCGCAGGCCGCCGCTCCCGCTCCCGAAGAGCCGCAGGCGGCCGCCCGGCGGCCGATCCGGGTCCGGCCTCCGCTGCTCCGCCGCCTCGCGCCGCAGCTCGCCGCGGCGCTCATCGGCGCCCTCGTCGGCTCCCTCGCCGTGGGCGGACTGTGGAACCCGGAGCGCCCCGCGACGGCCGAGGACGTCACCACCGGCGTGCTCCGTGGGGCGGCCCGCGTGACCACCTACCGGGCGTCCTTCCGGATCCTCGAGCGGAACCTCTCCCCCGAGGTCCCCCTGCGCGAGCTCTCGATGGAGCTGTGGTTCCGTGCCCCCGAGCGCTTCCGCCTCGACGTCACCGACCACACGGTCTACCCCTCGCGCGCGGCCGCCCCGACCGACCTGCGCCTGGTGACCGACGGCCAGACCTGGTACCTGCGCAGCCCTCCCGCCTGCCCGACCTGTCCCCCACGCGAGAGCCTCGTGACCAACCGCACGCCGTTCTCCTCGGCGACGCCGGTGCCGGCGGACCTCGTCGTCCCGGTCGCGACCCTCTCGAGCACCGACGGCGTCCGCGTCGAGGGCCGGGACCGCGTCGACGGGCGCTGGGAGGTCACGCTCTCGATGCCCTTCGAGCGGGCGGCGCCCCTGTTCCCCTTCCTCGACCTCGGCGGCACGTGGCGCCCCTTCTACCCCCAGGACCGCGTGGAGCTCACGCTCGACGCCGAGACCTGGGCGCCGCTCGCCTGGAGCGTCTACCCGGCCCGCGGGCGCGAGCGCGACCAGTGGGCCCTCCGCTTCGGCCTGCCCGAGGAGCCCCCGGAGCTGCCGATCATGGAGGTCCGCCGCATCGCGGTGGGACCCCGGCCGCCCGCCGAGAGCGAGTTCGCCATCCCTGCCCACGTCCCGGCGAGCGACGCGGGCGCGGTGGCGATCGGCCTGGCCGACGTGCCGCGCGAGGCGGGCTTCCGGCCGGTCGCGCCCGAGCGCCTGGACGGGCTCCGCCTGTACCGGGTGGTCGTGCCCGAGGCGGACGCCGCCGCGGGCCGGAGCGCGGTCCTCGCCTACGCCGAGGGGCTGCGGTGGCTCAAGGTCGCCGAGACGCGGACCGAGCCGCGCGCGGGCGTTGCCCCCGCTCCCCCCGTCGACCCCCACGCCGAGGAGCTGCGCCTCGCGGGGGGCGTCGCCTACTACGAGCCGGCCACGGCCGAGCACGGCCGCCGCCTCGCGATCCACACGGCCGAGGGCGACCTGGTCCTCGAGACGAACCTGCCGCGCGCGGACCTGCTCGCCGTGGCCTCCTCGCTCCCCGTCCGAGGGCTGCCGCTGCCCCGCCCCTGGTGGGTGCGCGAGACCGAGGCCGGGACGGTCGAGCGCGTCACGCTCGCGCAGGCCGAGGCGGCCGTGCCCTTCGAGCTGCTCCTGCCCGGCACCCTGCCGGAGGGCACCGGCCTCGCGAGCGTCGAGCTCGTGCGGACCGAGGACCACCTCGGCGTGACCCTCTACTTCCAGGGCCGCGAGGTCGCGCTCGCCGGCGCGCTCCGCCTGCACCTCGAGCCCGCGGAGGAGCTCCCTCCGACGAGCGAGCCCGAGGTCCTCAGCGTGGAGCTCCCCGGGACGACGGCCCGCTACAGCCCCGGCTCGGCGCGCCTGGAGTGGATCTCGGAGGGCCGATACGTCTCGCTCGAGGGGCCGGGCCTCACGCTCGAGCAGCTCGTCGCGGTGGCAGGCTCGCTCGCCCCGCCCGCCCCGGCGGCCAGCCCGGCGCCGACCGGCCCCACGGGTGGGACCGCGCCGACGGGGGCGCCGTGAGCCCCGAGCTCGACCACCGATCGGGCGCGATCCGAGCGCTGCCGATCCTCGCGAGCGCGGTCGTCGGCCTGCTCCTCGGCGCCGGGGTGACGATGGCGATCGCCCCGGCGCCCCTCCTGCCGATGCCGCGGTCCGAGCAGGGACTCGCGGACGTCGCGACGACGCCGGCCGCGCCCGACACGTTCCTCGCCTGGACGCCGGGCGGCCTCCCCGACGGCTTCCGCCGCGACCTCGCCGGGCTCCCCGGGATCCGCCGCGCCGTCGTCGTGCGCAGCGACGTCGTGTGGCTCACGGGCTCGCGCTCGGAGACCGGCGAGCTCGTCGACCCCCCGCCGGCGGGCTACGCCTACCCCCTCGAGGTCGCCTCGGTGAAGCCCGCCGAGTACGCGCCCTTCGTGCCCCCCGCCGAGCGGGGAACGCTCGCGCTGCTCGCCGACGGGGCCGGGATCCTGGGCGCCTCGAGCGCGCGCCTGCGTGGGCTCGGTCCGGGCGCCGTGCTCGAGTTCGGCGCCACCCGCGTCCCCATCGTCGCGGTCTGGCCGGACGAGCTCGTCGGCGCGAACGAGCTCCTCGTCTCGCGCGACCTCGGCTGGAGCCTGGGCGTCCGGCACGACCGGTACGCGCTCGTGCAGCCGGAGGGCCGCGCGAGCGCGCGCGCGCTCGCGCGGCTCCTCCGCCGCGCCCTCCCGGCCGAGCTCCCGGTCCAGGTCCGCGCGCCGGGCGAGACCCCCTACTTCCGCCAGGGGGACGCGGTCCTGCCGCCCGTCGCGCTGAAGGAGCTGTTCGGCGAGTTCGCCGCCCGGCCCGACCCGGACCGCCGCGGGTACCTGCTCATCGACCCCGCGTGGGAGGCGACGCACATCGCGACCGAGCACGTCCCGCTGCTCGGGAAGGTCACGTGCAACGTCGCGGTCCTGCCGCAGCTCCGCGGCGCGATGCGCGAGCTCGTCCGGCTCGGCCTCGCGGACACCGTGCGGTCCTTCAGCGGGTGCTACGCGCGCCGCTACGCGAACCGCGACCCGACGCAGGCGATCAGCCATCACACGTGGGGCATCGCGGTCGACATCAACGTGCCCGAGAACCCCTACGGGGCGCCCCCGGACCAGGACCCCCGGCTCGTCGCGGTGATGGAGCGCTGGGGCTTCATCTGGGGCGGGACCTTCATCCGGCCCGACGGCATGCACTTCGAGTACCACCGGCCGCCGCCGAGCGCCTGAGCGGCCCCCGGACGTGCGCGAAGGGAGCGGCGATCATGCGCTTCTCTGCACCCGCTCGGGGATCGGAGACCGGAGCCTCCGAGCCCGGAGCATGCCTCCCGCGGCAGGACGCGCGTGGGTTTCCGCTCCCTTCGCGGCAGCCCGAGGGCTGCTACCTGGATTCTAGGACCGGCGCGGCGCGGATGCGAGCCGGCGGGCCCCGCGGGTCCCGTGCCGGTCGGCCCTACGCGGCCTCGGGCGCGCGGGCCGCGCGCGAGCGCAGCCACACCCACGTGAGGATGCCCGCCGCCGCGGCCGCGGCGACCACGCCGGCCGTGACCTGCGTCCGCGGCTGCGCGGCCGTCCGAGCGATGCGGGTGCGCAGCCGGACCGGGTTGCGGAAGTCCAGGATCTCCCAGCCCCGCTCCTCGGCCACCTTGCGGAGGTCCCGGTCGGGGTTCACCGCGACGGGGTGCCCGACGGCCTCGAGCATCGGCAGGTCGCTGATCGAGTCCGAGTAGGCGTAGGAGCCCGAGAGGTCGATCCCGGCCCGCGCGGCGAGGTCCCGGATCGCCTGGGCCTTGGCCTCGCCGGCGCAGTAGAACTCGAGCTCGCCGGTGTAGCGGCCGTCCTCGATCCTCGCGCGGGTCGCGATGACGCCGGAGATCCCGAAGTGCCGCGCGAGGGGCCGGACGACCTCCTCCGGCGAGGAGCTCACGATGAACACGAGGCGCGCGTTCCGCCGGTGCTCCGCGATGAGGTCGAGGGCCTCCTGGTACACGTAGGGGTCGATGACGTCGACGATGACGTCGCGCACGAGCCGCTCGACCTCGGCCCGGTCCCACCCCTTCGTGAGCGCGAGCATCCCCTCCTTCAGACGGTCCATCTTCTTCTCGTCCGCGCCGACGAGGGCGTAGACGAGCTGCGCGTAGGCCCCGCGCAGGAGCTGCCCGCGCGTAACCATCCCCGCGCGGTACATCGGCCGCGAGAGCGCGAGCGAGCTCGAGCGCGAGATGATCGTCTTGTCCAGGTCGAAGAAGGCCGCCTCCATCGCCCGTCCATGGTAGGCCAGCCCGCCGACGGAACCGCGCTGCGACCAGGCGAGATTCAGGAGCGCCGCAGCCGGGGCAGATCGGCCGCGAGCGCCTCGAGCCACCGCCGCTCGGTCTCCGCGAGGGCGTCCTGGAGCTCGAGCATCCGGGCCGCGAGGGCGCCGGCGGGGCCGGGCGGGACGCGCTCGCGCTCGGCGGCGAGGCGCGCCCGGAACGCCGAGAGCGCCACCGCGCGGGAGGCGACCGTCCGCGCGGCCTCCTCTGGGGTGAGCAGGTGCAGGAACCCGAGGGCGACGGCCGCCTCGCTCGCGAACGGACGGGCCTCGGCCGCGCGCTCGCGCAGGCCGGCCCGCAGGCGCGCCCGGCCCGTGCTGG
>CAZXJB010000126.1:0-5831 GCA_964640965.1 uncultured Actinomycetes bacterium
CTCCGTCGTGTCGCCGGCGAGCTCCGCCGCGAACCGGAGGATCCGTCGGGCGAGGGCGGCGGGGCGCTGCAGGGGCACGTCGTGGATCCCGTCGATCCACGCGAAGCGGACCGGGCCGCCGATCGCGCGGACGCGCCGGGCGGCTCGCCGCTTCTCCTCCATGAACCCCGCGGAGTCGGGCGCGCCGGGCGTCGAGCGCACGGCGAGGACGAGCGTGGGGACGCGGACGCGCTCGAGCAGACCGAGCGTGTCCTGCTCCCACAGGGCCCGGAGGATCCGGAGGTGGTTCGCGCGCGCGAGGCGGGGCCGGATCCGGCCGAGGCGGTCGACGCGCACGAGCGAGAGGAACACGGCCTCGACCTCGGGGGTCAGCGCGAGGTGCCCGCGGAGGTGCTCACGGAGGCGCTCGAGGAACGCCTCGACCGGCGTGCCGGCGAGCTCCGGCGGCGCGAGCAGCTCGCGCGCGGTGGGCCAGTCCATGCGCTCGCGCAGGCCGAGGAACCCCCCGTCGACGAGCACGACCCCGCGCACGGCTCGCGGGTGGTGGGCGGCGAGCTCGAGCGCGACGTTCGCGCCCCAGGAGTGCCCGACCCCGATCGGGCGACGGAGCCCCGTCGCCCGGATCACGGCGAGGGCGTCGCGGCGCACCCGGGCGAAGCCGTACCCCGAGGCGGGCTTGCCCGAGCGGCCGTGGCCGCGCGCGTCGTAGGCGACGACGCGGTGCGCCCGGACGAGATGCGGCAGGAGGAGGTCGAAGATGCGGGAGGTAGAGGCGAGCCCGTGGTGCAGCAGGATGCCCGGCTCGCCGGACCCGGCCGCGCGCACGGCCAGGCGGACCCCGTCCGAGACGACCTCGAGCTGCTCGACGTCCATGCGGCCCTGCAGCGTAGCCGAGCGGGGCGTATGCTGGGGCCTTCCGACGGAGCCCGCGGACGAGGAGGGGAGGCCGTGTACGGAACCGTCGCGCGCATGCGGATCCCGCAGGAGCGGATCGGCGAGCTGCGGGCGTTGATGGACGAGATCGGTCGGCGGGAGATGCCGGGGTTCCGGAGCTCGCACCTGCTCATCCCCGACGACGGGCGGGACGAGGTGCTCCTCGCGGTCTTCTTCGACGACAAGGCCTCGTACGACCGCAACGCCGACGACCCCGCCATGCACGAGGACTACCTGCGGTACCGGGCCCTGCTCGACGCCGACCCCGAGTGGACCGACGGCGAGTGGGTGAGCTTCGAGCCCTGATCCACGCCGAGCGCCGAACCACGGCGGGACGCTCGCGGCTCCCGTGTCGTAGCCTCCGGTGCCATCCGAGCCGACCCGGGGAGGGAGACGCGTGACCGAGACGCTCCTGAACTTCATCGACGGCAGGTGGGTGGACGCGGTCGAGGGCGGCCGCTTCGACGTCCACGACCCGGCGACGGGCGAGGTCATCGCGACGGCGCCGGACTCGACCGCCCGCGACGTGGAGGCGGCCGTGGACGCCGCCCGCCGCGCGTTCGACGAGGGGATGTGGTGGCCGGGCACGCCCGAGCGGGAGCGCGGGCGCATCCTCCTGCGCGCCGCCGAGATCGTCCGGCGCGAGCACGAGCGCCTGTCGCGGATGGAGGCGCTCGACAGCGGCAAGCCCCTCGCCGAGGCGCGCGACGACATCGACGAGGTCGCCTTCATGCTCGAGTACTACGGGGGGTGGGCCACGAAGATCCGCGGCGACGTCCCGCCGGTGGGCCCCGAGGCGTTCTCGGTCGTCGTGAAGGAGCCCGTGGGGGTCGCGGCCGGCATCACGCCATGGAACTACCCGATGATGCAGGCGGTCCAGAAGATCGCCCCGGCCCTCGCCGCCGGCTGCACGTTCGTGCTGAAGCCGCCGGAGCAGACCCCGCTCACGTGCCTGGAGATCCCGAGGATCCTGGAGGAGGCCGGGCTGCCGCCGGGGGTCCTGAACGTCGTGACGGGCCACGGCGAGACGGCCGGGGCCCCCCTCGTCGCGAACCCCAAGGTCGACAAGATCTCCTTCACGGGGTCGAAGGAGGTCGGCCAGATCATCATGCGGAACGCGGCGGACACGCTGAAGCGCGTGACGCTCGAGCTCGGCGGCAAGTCCCCGAACATCGTCTTCGCCGACGCGGACCTCCAGGCGGCGATCGAGGGCTCCTGCGACGGGGTCTTCTGGAACCAGGGCGAGATCTGCTCGGCCGGCACGCGCGTGTTCGTGGAGCGGCGGGTCTACGACGAGGTGCTCGAGGGGATGGTCGAGCACGCCCGGAA
Source organism: uncultured Actinomycetes bacterium (assembly GCA_964640965.1). Lineage (GTDB taxonomy): Bacteria > Actinomycetota > UBA4738 > UBA4738 > HRBIN12 > HRBIN12. Next base: position 2,263 of record CAZXJB010000126.1, read on the forward strand.
GGTGCGCCTCGGCCACCAGCTGGACGAGGCGACGACGATGGGTCCGCTCGTCTCCCGGGAGCAGCAGGAGCGCGTGGAGCGCTACATCACGATCGGGATGGAGGAGGCCCGTCTGGCGGTGCAGGGGGACCGGCCGACGGACCCGCGCCTGGCCGGCGGGTACTTCGTGCCCCCCACGATCTTCGCCGACGCGACGAACGACCTCACGATCGCCCGGGAGGAGATCTTCGGCCCCGTCATGACCGTGATCCCGTTCTCCGACGTGGACGAGGTCGTGCGCCTGGCGAACGACAACGAGTACGGGCTCGCCGCCGCCGTGTGGACGAGGGATCTCACCAAGGCCCTGACCACCGCCCGGGCGCTCCGCGCGGGGACCGTGTGGATCAACGGCACCCAGGCGGCCCCGACCGAGGCGCCCTGGGGCGGCTACAAGCGCTCGGGGATCGGGCGGGAGCTCGGCGAGGCGGGGCTCGAGGACTTCCTCGAGACCAAGCACGTGTACGTGTACCTGTCCCCGTAGGGCGGCGTCTCGGGACCGGGCGGCCGCGGGGCGCCCGGTCCACCGTTGCACGGGCTTTGAACGACCATGCAAGACCTTGACGCGTGCGCTATCCTGCGCCCGTCATGGCGGGTGGAGAGGTCGTCCTCGTCGATCTGGTGAAGCGCTTCGGCGACGTCACGGCCGTCGCCGGCATCAACCTGCACATGCCGCCGGGCGAGTTCTTCTCGCTGCTCGGCCCCTCGGGGTGCGGCAAGACCACGACGCTGCGGATGATCGCCGGGTTCGAGCGGCCGGACGAGGGGCAGATCCTGCTCGACGGCGTCGACATGGCCGAGACGCCGCCGCACAAGCGCAACGTGAACACCGTCTTCCAGAACTACGCCCTGTTCCCGCACCTCTCGGTCGCCGAGAACGTCGGCTTCGGCCTCCGGTACAAGGACGTCACGAAGGCCGAGGCCCGCAGGAAGGTCGCGGAGGCGCTTGCGCTCGTGCGGCTCGAGGGCTTCGAGAAGCGCCGCCCCTCCCAGCTGTCCGGCGGGCAGCAGCAGCGGGTGGCGCTCGCGCGCGCCCTGGTCCTGAACCCCGCGGTGCTGCTGCTCGACGAGCCCCTGGGAGCGCTCGACGCCAAGCTCCGCAAGGCCCTGCAGATCGAGCTGAAGAGCCTCCAGCAGGAGGTCGGGATCACGTTCATCTACGTGACCCACGACCAGGAGGAGGCGCTCACGATGTCCGACCGCCTGGCCGTGATGAGCAACGGGCGCGTCGAGCAGGTCGGCACCCCCTCGGAGGTCTACGAGGAGCCCGCCACGGCGTACGTCGCGGACTTCCTCGGCGTCTCGAACCTCATGGACGCCCGCTGCGAGGGCGGCACCCCCGACGGGCGGGCGCGGGTGCGGCTCGGCGACTTCGAGCTCGCGGCCGGGAAGGGGGACGTGACCGCCCGCGGGGACGTCAAGGTCACGATCCGGCCCGAGCGGGTGCGCCTGGAGGAGCAGGGCGCGACCGGCGAGAACCGCGTCCCCGGCATGGTGGAGCGCGTCGTCTACGTGGGCTCGACGCTGCAGGTCATCGTGCACCTCGCCCCAGGTCAGACGCTCCAGGCGTGGCTGCAGAACACCGGGGGGAGGGTCCCGTTCGAGCAGGGGACGCCGGTCGCGGTGCACCTCCCGTCCGACGCGGTGCGCGTGCTGCGGGACACGACCTCCCTCGAGCAGCTCCAGCGGATGGAGGAGCCGCTCGCGACGTCGTAGCGGAGGGCTCGCCCTCAGAGCTCGGCGATCGTCCGCAGCTCCTCGCCGCGGACGCCCATGACCTTCCGGTACACGATCCACACGGCGAGGATCGCGAGCAGGGTCGAGACGAGCATGACCGTGGCGGCCGCGTTCACCGCCGGCGTCGGCGAGGCGCGGGCGGCGGTGTAGATCTTCACCGAGAGCGGCTCGGTCGGCGCCTGCGCGGACAGGTACCGGACCGTGACGAAGTTGTCCACGGAGTCGGCGAACACGAGGGCGGTGCTCGCGAGGATCGCCGGGCCGAGCAGCGGGAGCAGGACCCGTCGCAGCGCGTGGTTGGGGGTGGCCCCGAGATCCATCGCCGCCTCCTCGTACTCCGGGCCGATCGAGAGCAGGCGGGCTCGGACCACGATGAACGGGTAGGACATCTGGTACGTGACGAGCCCGATGATCTGTGCCGCCGTCCCGAGCCGGATCGCGCCCTGGAGCAGGTTGCTGAACAGGAGGAACAGCGAGGTCCCGAGGATGATCTCGGGCATCACGAACGAGAACAGCATGAGGAAGTTGGCGCCGGCGGCCGGCCGCCCGCGCCACCGGTCGATGCCGATCGCGAAGGCCGTGCCGAGCGGGACCGCGATGAGGACCGTGGCGAAGGAGAGGCGGAACGTCTGGAACATCGCCGTGCGGAGCGTGTCGTCGTGCCACAGCGACAGGAAGGGATCCCGGAACCACCAGCGGAGCGAGAAGCCCTGCCACGTGCTCCGCGACCGCCCCGCGTTGAAGGAGAAGATGACGGCGATGATCACCGGCACGATCGTCCAGGCGAGGTACAGCCAGGTGATGCCCTGGAGCACGTGGGGGCGGCGCCAGGGGTTCCGGACCACGTGGCGCACCCGCTCGGCGAGCGAGCTCGGTGCGGCCACCTCCCGCAGCTCGACGCTCATCGCCCCCCCGTGGTCCGCCGGGTCTCGCGCAGGTAGTACAGCATCGGGATCAGGACCATCGCGATGAGGATCAGCGTGAGCGAGCCGGCCTCCGGTCCGCGCCCGGCCTCGTACACCGCCGAGTCGAGGAGGTTGCCGAACATCGAGGTCCGCTCGGAGCCGAGCAGATCGTTGGTGTAGTAGTCCCCGAACATCGGGAGCGAGACGATGACGAGCCCGGCGAGGATCCCGGGCTTGGACAGGGGCAGCGTGACGCGGCGGAAGGTCTGGAAGGGGCTCGCGCCGAGGTCCCTCCCGGCCTCGAGAAGGTTCTGGTCGATCCGGTCCAGGAAGCCGAAGAGCGGCAGGATCATGTAGGGGATGTAGCCGTAGACGAGCCCGAGGATCACGGTGATGGGCTTCCCGGCGAGCCACTCGATGCGTCCGAACCCGAGCAGGCTCACGGCGTCGTTGATGTAGCCGTCGGGCTGCAGGAGGCTCTGCCACGCGTAGATCCGCATGAGGTAGCTGATCCAGAACGGCGCGATGAGCAGCACGAGGATGATGCCGCGCTGGCGCCCCGCGTGGCGGGCCGTGAAGTACGCGACGGCGTAGCCGAGGACGAGGCAGATCGCGCTCGCCGCGGCCACGTAGACGAGGGTCCGGATGAGCGGGTCGAGGTAGATGCGATCCCCGGCGTAGAACTTCCGCAGCGTCTCCTGGAAGGTCGCGGAGTCCCACCACCAGGGCTGGTAGACGGGGAGCGGCGTGCGGAACAGCGGCTCGACGGTGCCGAAGGCGACCGAGAGCACCACGTAGAAGGGGAGCACGAAGAAGAGCAAGAGCCAGATCAGGCCCGGCCCGGTGAAGGACGGCCAGTACCAGCGTGGGAACCAGACGCCCGAGCGCTCG
>CAZXJB010000127.1:0-5810 GCA_964640965.1 uncultured Actinomycetes bacterium
GGGATGACTCGTTCGTCTGGGATCTCCTGGCCCGGACGCAGCGTGGCCACCGGGATGGTGTCCTCGTGCACGTCCAGACCGAGGCGCGTAAGGTCTTCCATGGCCGGCCCACCTCCGTGTGTGGCTCCTCCCGCGGTCCATCCGCGGGTGATCCACGGATCTTCACGGACGGACCGGCCGTCTCATCGTGACTAACCTCACCGGCTGTGGCCGCCCTGTCCGGAGTCGTCCCGGACGACGCCGTATTGATCACCGTCGTGTGGCTAGCCCCCCAGACCGCCCTGATCAGCCGGAACGACATCCCGCCGTAAGACCGTGAAGGGCGCTGTCGCCGCGCCTTGTTACTCGACCCGAAGGGTCTCGGTGCGAGGCCCCCGGGTCGCCAGGAGGCCGCTCGTCGACCCCTGGGGTGCGCCCTCCGCGCCTGACCCTATGACCCGTTCGACTCACGACGCGGACGGACCCGGGTTCAGGAGCGTGGTCATCGCAAGGCAGGGCCGTTCGGAAGGGTCGAGGCGCGCGGGCTTCGCCATGGGATCGACGATCCCTCGGTAACGAAGCTGAAGGATCTGCCGCCGCAGCGATCCCTCCTGCACGTACGAGACGATGTGCGGGCCGACGAGGAACCGGCCGGGCTCCCCCCACTCGAGCACCACCCAGGCGCGGGCTTCCCCCCCGGGGCCGATCACGGTTCCGCGCACCGGCCGGAGCACGGGCACGTGGCAGCGCCCGTCGTCAAGCTCTGCGACCGGGGGATCGGTATGGAAGGCACCACCCCAGATCGCATGAACCCCTCCCAGGTTCGGCGAGACCTCGATCTTCACCACGCGAACCGTGCGGCCCAGACCCCGACCAGCCAGGTCGATGTCGACGAGCTCGATCGGGTTCGGGCTGACGTTGCGCAGCGGCAGCAACAGGAATCCGATCCTCGTCCCCGGCGGGCGCGGGTACCCGCCACCAACCGTGACCCGCCCCACCACAGGCGCGAGGGCATCACGCGTACGGACCTGCCCTCCGGTCCCGCAGGCCATCATGCTCACCAGTGCCACCACGCCGGCAAGCGCCGCAGCCCGCCTCGGTCCCCCGTCACGCCTCGTCTCAGGCCCCCGCATCACGTCACGCAGCTGGCCTGCACGATGGGCGCGTCCACGGGGTCCGTGCCGTCCCCCCACAGGATCCGCTTCCCCGAGCACCCCAAGGCATACGCGTACTTCATGCTCGTGATCTTGCCGTAGGTGGCCAGGCTCTCCAGCCCGAGGTAGCCGGCGAATGAGAGGGTGAACCCGTACTTCTTGTACTGGCCCGTGTCCCGGGTCCAGGGCGAGTTGTCACGCGTCAGCGGGACCTGGTGGTTAGGATCAGTGTCCAGCGGCGGGGGCGAGTACGAGAGCGTCCCGATGACCCGGCCGTTCGCGTTCGAGTTTGGGTTGTAGTCGCTGATCGTTCCCTGGAAATGGTGGAGGTGCCATTCCCACCATGGGTTGCAGTGGGCACAGTTGTAGGCGTACTTGAGCCACTTGTAGTTCGCCCAGACGTATCGATGGTAGTTCCCGCTCTTCTTCCAGTGGGTCTCCACGGTCCTGCCCCGCTCCTCGAGGAGCATCCCGCCGGCTGACCAGGTCCCGCCGTAGGTGTAGGCGATCTCGGCCTGGGTCTCGCGCGATGTGCCCTCGGTATACGTGTAGGTGAGGTCGCAGGTCATCCCCTTCGCGCAGTTGTACGCGAGGATCCGGATGTAGCGGTACCCCTCCTCCACAACCGTGACGGAGACCGGCTCGATCTCCTCTCCGATGCCCGATGTGATGAGCGGCGGGCCGACCGCCACAGCCTGCGCCGTTGCGCTGGCCGTCGCGCCGAGTGCGATCACCCCGTGCCACACCGCCTGCTGACTTGCCGCACGGGCGATGGCCATGACGTTGAACGCCCCGGCGCCGTCGGCCGCATCTCCGGGCGAGGCGCTCGCAAGCGTCGTTCGGTCGAGGGACGCTCTGAAGGATCCCGCAGCGTCGGCGACCCCCGCCACGACGGGCTGCAGCGAGAACGAGGAACCAACCGCCGAAGGCGGATCGCCGGGCCAGACGTACACCTGGACCCAAGCCCCTACCAACGGGGCGCCTCCGGGGCCCACGAAGTTCAGCTCGATGACCGCAGGGTCCGCAGCGACCGATGCCGAGGCCCCCGGAGACGTCACTACAAGCAGCAGGCAAGCCACGGCCGAGAGTCTCTTCACAGCGCCCTCCTTCCGGCGCCGTATCAAGAACAATACCACCTCTGCGCAACGGGTGCTCAGAGCGCGGCTGATCCCGACACAGGTCCACGCTCGTGACGATCGGCCCGACGAACCCTCCGAGGCTCGGACCCGCGAACCGCCTCACCAACGCCGGCTCGGCGCCACGCGGCCGGTGCGGCGGGCGGCCTTCGCGACCGCGCGGTCCGCGATGAGGTCCGCCACCCACGGCGCGCCGTTCGCGATCCGCGCGAGGAGGAAGGTCCAGCGTCCCGGGTAGATGCGCGCGCGGCGCTGGGCGATCCCGTCGAGGATCGCGTCGACCACGACCTCGGGGCTCATCGGCCGGACCTTGCCCTGCATCGCGTCCTGCTCGGGCGGGTGCTGGGGGATCTCGGCCGCGAGCCCGGGCGTATCCACGTCCGTCGGGTAGACGCCCGCCACGTGGATCCCCCGCGGCTTCAGCTCGACCCGCAGGGTCTCGACGAGGCCCCGCACCGCGAACTTCGGCGGGCAGTAGGCGCCCATCCCGAAGACGCCGATCAGCCCGGCGAAGGAGGAGATGCACACGATCGTGCCGCTGCCCCGCTCGAGCATCCCGGGGAGCACCCCGCGGATGCACCAGAGCGTCCCGAAGTAGTCGATCGCCATGTCCCGCTCGAAGACCTCGTCGGGGAGCTCCTCGAAGTACCCGGGGTGCACGACCCCGGCGCAGGTCACGAGCACGTCGGCGGGCCCGTGGCGCGCGAGGCAGGAGGCGATCGCGGCGGAGGCCTGCTCCCGCACCGCCACGTCCGCCGGCGCGAGGTGCAGGGGATGCCGCCCGGGCGGCGGCGAGGCGGCGAGCCTCGCGAGGTCCTCGTCGTCGAGGGCCACCACCGAGACCTTCGCCCCGAGGGCCGAGACCCGCCGAACGAGCGCGAGCCCGATCCCGCTCGAGCCACCGGTCACGATCACGTGCCGGTCGGCGAGCTCCGGGATCCGTCCCATCCGCACACCTCCTCAGGCGAACCGCACGATCAAGACGGCCGAGAGCGCGAGCACCCCGAGCACGATCGCCCCGTTCAGCAGGCCGCCGCGCTCGCGGGCGAACAGCCCGTGCCGCGCGAAGTACGCGAGGTCGATGATCCCGAGGAACGCGAGCATCCCCGCCGCGACGAGCGCGAGCGAGCGTCCGAGGGGCTCCTCGAGCACGAGCAGCACGGCCGAGGCGAGGAGCACGAGCGCGAGCACGGCGTCGGGCGCGACGAAGACCTCCTCGTGCTCGCGGTAGCCGGCCGGGAGCCACGGCTCGTCGTGGGGCTCGCGCCACCAGGTCGCCCAGAAGCCCGCGATGGCCAGGGCCGCGACGACCTCGAGCCCCGCCACGACCCAGGTCGCGGCGTCCCGGCTCACGGCGCGGGGGCGCTCGGGGACGGCTCGGCCGGCGCCGCGGTCGGGGGCGCCGCGCGCGGCTCGGTCCGCACGCGCTCGGGGACGAGGTCGCGGCCCCACACGTCCTCGACCGTCTCGGCCCGCTTGATGAGCTCGGCCTCCGAGCCGTGCACGAGCACCGAGGCCGGCCGCGGCAGGGCGTTGAAGTTCGAGGCCGAGGACTCCTGGTACGCGCCGGCGTCGAGGAACGCGATCACGTCGCCGGGCTGGCACTCGGGCACCTTCGCGCCGAGCACGAGGATGTCCGCGAAGCAGGACTGGCCGACGATGTCGGCCGAGAGCGTCCGCGGCGCCTCGGCGCGGTTCGCGACGAGGTACGGGTGGCGGTTGTGCTCGAAGAACCCGCCGGCGAGGAAGAAGCACGTGGTGTCGGTGAGCACCCACGCGTAGGGGTACGGCCTCGTCTGCCGCTTCACGACCTTCACGCGCGCGAGGTGCACCGCCGTGTCCCCGTACAGCCACCTCCCCGGCTCGGTCTGCAGGCGCACGCCCTCGGTGCGCACGCCGTGGCGACGGAGCTCGCGCCGGAGCGTCGTCGTGATCGTCCTCGCGAAGTCCTCGATCGGCGGGGGCGAGGGCCTCGGGTGCTCGCCCCGCAGCAGGGGCAGCACCTTGCCCATCACGCCGTGGTAGGCGCGCTCGCCGAGCCCGCGGAGCCCGACGAGGAGCGGGTAGGAGAGGGCCGTCAGCACGAACTCGGACCTCGGCATCTCCTGGTTCATCGGGTCGCGCGCGCTCGGGAACCCGCCGCCGATGTCGAGCTCGCGCGGCTGCCACCCGCCGCAGGCCCGGCTGAGCTCGCCGACGACGCGCGCGAACCGCGTCATGAGCCCCTCCCAGTACCAGGTGCTCGGATGGTGCCGGCCCTGGTGGATGTGCAGGCCGACGAGCTCGACGTTGGGCATCGCGAGCGCGCGGCGTCCGAGCTCCGGCAGGTACTCCTGCGGGATCCCCGACTTGTAGACCTGGATGCCGAGGTCGATCGGGACCGTCGCCTGGCTGAAGTCGGTGGGCCGCCACAGGTTCGGCGCGATCGCCTTCACCCGCAGCCGGATCTTGGCCGTGCGCCCGAGCTCGGCCGCGACCTCCTGGATGAGGTCGATCTCGTGCAGGTCCTCGACGGTGATGCGCACGCCCGCCTCGACGCAGCGGCGCAGGTGCTCGCGCGGCTTGCCCCCGCCGTTCACCGAGACGAGCTCGGGGTCCACGCCGGTGCGGAGCACGCCGTCGAGCTCCTCCGGCGAGTACACGTCGGCGCCGGCGCCCTCCTGCGAGAGGATGTGCCGCGTCGCCAGCATCGGGTTCGCCTTGAAGGCCGGCAGGACGTCGACGGGTCCGTCCGGCCAGCCCGCCTCGAAGGCGCGGCGGATCCGCCGCAGGTTGCCGCGGAGCTGCGTCTCGGAGAAGACGAAGATCGGCGAGCCGAACCGCTCCACGAGCTCGGTCGCCTCGAGGTCCTCGACGTACAGGTGCCCGTCTCGGACGCTGAGCACGTCGGGCTCGCGGGCCAGCACGGCGCTGCGCGCGCTCGCCGGTCCGCGCGTGCTTCCCTCCATCGCGATCGCCTCCTCGCGGGTCCGTGGCGGCACCATCATGCCCCGACCGACCCCCGTGGGGAAGCGGGTCGGTCACACCGCGGTCGGCCGACCGGCGATGTACCGGGTGACGAGGAGGCCCACGACGAGGAGGGCGAGGAGCACAGCGGCGGTCGCCGCGCCCCCGCCCTGGGTGGCGAAGACGATCCCGCCCGAGACCACGAGCGCGAGCCACAGGGTCGCGATCGAGCGACGCTTGGCGGGGAGCGGGATGGCGCCGCCCTCCGCGAACCCCCTCACGTACGGGCCCAGGCGCGGATGCTCGCGCAGCCACCGGTGGAGGCGGGGCGAGGAACGGAGGAAGCAGGCCGCCGCGAGCAGGAGGAAGGGCGTGGTCGGCAGGACGGCACGACGATACCGACGGCGCCGATCCCCACGAACGCGAGTCCTGCACCCGCGAACACCACGCGCCCCGCCCTGGTCGCCATCGTCGACCGATGGTACCCGCGGGCCGGGTCCAGCTCCCCTACGGGTCCGGCCCGTCCCGGGCCCGGTCCTCATCCCCGAACGGGCCGAAGACCACCCGCTCGGGGGGTCCGTCCACCTCCGCTCCC
>CAZXJB010000128.1:0-5766 GCA_964640965.1 uncultured Actinomycetes bacterium
GCCGTGAGGCTCACCGCGCGCGTCCCGGCGACCTCGGCCAACCTCGGGCCCGGCTTCGACTGCTTCGGGCTCGCCCTCGATCTCTGCAACGAGGTGACGATCGACACCGAGGCCGAGCCCCGCATCACCTGGGAGGGGGAGGGGGCAGACGAGCTCCCGACCGACGGCACGGACATGGTGAGCCGGGCGATCCGCGCGACGTTCGAGCGCGGCGGACGGGGCGAGGTCCCGCCGCTCGCCCTCCACGGGGTGAACCGGATCCCACTGGAGCGCGGGCTCGGGTCCTCCTCGGCGGCGGCGGTGGCGGGGGTCGCGCTCGCGCGCGCCCTCCTCGGGGAGGCGGGGCCGGGCGGCGACCCGCACGGGACGTTCGCGATCGCGGCGGAGCTCGAGGGGCACCCCGACAACGCCGCGCCGGCCACCTACGGCGGTCTCACGGTGATCGCCGACGGCCTCGTGCGGCGCCTGGACGTCCACCCGGCGATCTCGCCGGTCGCGCTCGTGCCCGAGCGGGTGCGGATGCCGACCGAGGCGGCCCGGGCGGCGCTGCCGGCGGAGGTGCCGCTCGCCGACGCGGTGTTCAACGTGGCGCACGGCGCGCTCGTCGTGACGGCCCTCACGACGGGGGACGTGGATCTGCTGCTCGCCGCCCTGCAGGACCGGCTGCACGAGGAGGTGCGGCTCGCGCTGGTGCCCGAGGTCCGCGAGGTGTTCCGGGCGGCCCGCGCGGCCCGGGTGCCGGTCTGCGTCTCGGGCTCCGGCCCCTCGCTCCTCGTCTTCGAGCGGAAGGGCTGGGCGCTCCCGGACCCCGGCGAGGGCTGGCGGGTGCTGCGCCTGCCCGTGCGCGCGCGGGGAGCGGAGGTGGTGGCCGCGTGAGGCGGTGGGTCCGCCTGCCGATGTCGTTGAAGGGGTGCGGAGCCGAACCTAGACTCGCGCGGAGCCTGCGATGAACGCCGTCCCCGAGCCGCAGCCGTCCCTGGAGCGACCCGTCGAGGGCGCCGCGCCGGTCCTCGTCACCGACCTCGCCAGCAAGACCCTCGCGGTGAAGGAGGGCGACGTCTTCCTCTACTCGGACCGCGAGGGCAACCTCGACCACGGGGGCATGTACGGGCTCGGCCTGTACGCGCACGACACGCGGTTCCTCTCGCACTTCCGGATGACCGTGAGCGGGCGCGACCCGGTGCTCCTGTCCTCCTCGGCCGAGCGCGGGTACATGGGGCACGTGGACCTCACGAACCCCGACCTCTACGAGGGCGACCGCGTCGTCGTGCCGCAGCAGACGCTGAACATCCGCCGCGTCCGCGTGATCGACGGGCGGTTGTTCGAGCGGGTGCGGGTGAAGAACTACAACCCGTTCGCCGTCGCGGTCGACCTCGCGTTCACCTTCGGCTCGGACTTCGCCGACATCTTCGAGGTCCGGGGGATGCTGACGCCCGAGCACCCGCGGATCGAGCCCCCGTCGCTCGAGCCCGATCGGGTCGTCCTCGCCATGGCCGGGCGGGACGGCGTCCGTCGCGAGACCAGGATCTCGTTCGGCTCGAAGCCCGACGAGCTGCGCGCCGAGGGCGATCTCGTGCACGCCACCTTCCGGCTGCCCCTCGGCCCGTACCAGACGAGGCTCGTCAGCATGATCGTGGACCTCGTGACGGGCGAGGAGCGGCCGCCCGAGGTCGAGTTCGACGTGGCCGTGCACCGTCTCCGCCGCTCCTACGAGGAGTGGGAGCGCGACTGCACGCGGGTGGTGACCGACAACGAGCTCTTCAACGAGCTCCTGGACCGGAGCCTGCGGGACCTGCGCGCGCTCGCGACGCAGACCGACGGGGGCGAGATCATCGAGGCGGGGATCCCCTGGTACGCGACGGTCTTCGGACGGGACTCGCTCATCACCTCGCACCAGCTCCTGTCGATCAACCCGCGGCCGGCGCGCGAGACCCTGCGGTTCCTCGCCCGCCACCAGGGGACGAGGGTCGACGACTGGCGGGACGAGCAACCGGGCAAGATCCTCCACGAGGTCCGTCGGGGCGAGCTCGCCGGGGCGGGGATCGTGCCCCACACCCCCTACTACGGGTCGGTCGACGCCACCCCGTGGTTCCTGATCGTCTACGCCCAGCACCTGCGGTGGACGGGGGACCTCGCGTTCGCCGAGGAGCTGCTGCCGGCGGCGGAGGCGGCGCTCGGGTGGATCGACCAGTACGGGGACCTCGACGGGGACGGGTTCGTCGAGTACCTGTGCCGCTCGCCCGGCGGCATGCGCAACCAGGGGTGGAAGGACTCGAACGACGCCGTCGTGCACGCCGACGGACGTCTCGCCGAGCCGCCGATCGCGCTCGCCGAGGTCCAGGCGTACGTGTACCTCGCCAAGGAGCGCATGGCCGACGTGTACGAGGCGCTCGGCATGCGGGACCGCGCGCGGGAGCTCCTCGCGCAGGCCGAGGAGCTGCGGCGGCGGTTCAACGAGGCCTTCTGGATGGAGGACGAGCGCTACTTCGCGATGGCCCTCGACGGGGACAAGCGCCAGGTGCGCACGGTGACCTCCAACCCGGGGCACGGCTTGTACTGCGGCATCGTCGATGAGGAGAAGGCGGTGGCGCTCGCGAAGCGGCTGCTCGCGCCGGACATGTTCTCCGGTTGGGGCATCCGGACGATGAGCAAGTCGGCGGTCGCCTACAACCCGATGAGCTACCACAACGGGTCGGTGTGGCCGCACGACAACGCGCTCATCGCGGCGGGGCTGAAGCGCTACGGGTTCGTGCGCGCGACGAACCGCGTGGTGACGGCGCTGTTCGACGCGGCCATCACCGCCGACTACATGCGCCTGCCCGAGCTCTTCTGCGGATTCACGCGCCGCGCCCCCAACCGTCCCGTGAGCTACCCCATCGCCTGCTCCCCGCAGGCGTGGGCGGCGGGCTCGCCGTTCCTCATGCTCCAGGCGATGCTCGGGATCTCGGCCCGCGCGAACCGCAACCTGCTGACGGTGAACACGCCCCACCTGCCGACGTGGCTGAACACCGTGGAGGTGCGGGACCTCGCGATCGGCGCCTCGCGGATCTCCCTCCTCTTCCAGCGCGAGGGCGAGATCACGGCCTTCTCCGTCCTCTCGCGGGAGGGAGGGGTCCGGATCGTCCTGGAGGAGTAGGGTCGCGCCGGTGCGCGGACCGTCCGGGTCATCCGGGCCGCCTCAGCGGATGCAGGGGCCGGTGCCGACCGGCGCGGTGCGACCGATGGCCGCGGCGACCTCGTCGAGGATCTCGGTGCTGCGGATCGCGTACCCGATCCCGGGGTCGACGCTCGAGGCGGCGAACACGAGACCGGCGACGCGGCCGTCGGGGAGCACGAACGGGCCGCCCGAGTTCCCCGGCCGCACGACGGTCTGCAGCTCGTAGACGGCGCGCTCGACGTCGGTGCGGCCGTAGATGTCGTGGCCGATCGCCTCGATCGGCTGCCGGACGGCTGCCGCTTCGGCGTCGAGCGGCCCGCCCTCCGGGTAGCCGAGCACGGCGCCGCCCGTTGCGCGTGGCACGTCGGTCCGGGCGAGCGGCAGCGGGGGCCCGAGCCGCTCGGCGAGCAGCAGCACCGCGAGGTCGAGCTCGGGGTCGAAGGCCACCGTCACGGCGCGGGTGCTCGCGCCGTCGGCGTTCGCGACCTGCGGTTCGCCGACCCCGGCCAGGACGTGGGCGTTCGTGACCACGTACCGGTCGGCGACGACGAACCCGCTGCCCTCCTGGATCTCGTCGCACGCCCGGCCGACGATCTTCACGGTGCTCGCGGCCGCGAGCGCCGCGGCGCGTCGGGCCTCGGTGGCGGGCGGATCCTGCACGGGCGCCGCCGGCTGGGGCGGGATCCCCGAGAAGACCTCGGGGAAGCCGAAGCGGTTGAAGAACCGCCGGACCTCACCCACGACCGAGGGCGGTTCGGGGAGCGCGGTGTCCAGGCCCCGGACGAGCGCCGACCCCCGCACCTCCGCGGCGACCCGCGGGAAGGGGCCGTTGGCGAGGTTCAGCGCGACGAACCAGATCGCGAGCAGGGCGGCGACGAGCGTGATGCCCGCGCCGCCGGCCGCATCGAGCGGTCCGAAGCGGGAGCGTCGAGCCCGGCTCCGGATCCGGGAACCGAGCAACCACCCCCCGGTCTCGCCGATCGCGGCGCACGCGAGGAGGGTGCCGAGCGCGACGAAGGCCTCCGTGGCCGGGTTCGGGAGCGGCGCGGCGAGGCGCGGCGCGAGCAGCGCGCCGACCGCGAGGCCGAGGAGGAGGCCGCCGTAGGCGGCGAGCTGCAGGACCGCGCCCCGCCGGTACCCGGAGGCGACCGCCAGGACGAGCAGGACCGCGAGCAGGAGGTCGAGGCCGTTCACGCAGGCAGTATCCACGCTGGGGGCGGGCTCGCTGCGGCGCCGTGACCGGGGCGGCCGTGGGTAGACTGGGCGAGTGGTCACGATCGCCCACATCTCCGACCCGCACGTCGGCTCGCCCTACTTCGTCCCGAACATGATGCAGCGGGTCATCGCGGAGCTGAACGAGCTCGGGCCGGACGTGGTCGTCAACACCGGGGATCTCACGAACGAGGGCTACCGGCAGGAGTACAAGACCTGGCTCGCGTACGCGGACCGGATCGAGGCGCCGATGCACACCGTGCCCGGGAACCACGACGCCCGCAACGTCGGGTACCTGCACTTCGAGGAGCTCGTCGGCCCCCGGTACTGGAGCGTCGACGTGCAGGGGGTGCGGATCGTGGGGGTGGACTCGAGCGAGCCGGACCTGAACGAGGGCATGGTCGGGCGGATGCACTACGGCTGGATCCAGCAGCAGTTCCAGGTCGACGCGGCCGTGAAGATCTTCGTCCTGCATCACCACCTGCTGCCGATCCCCGGCACCGGTCGCGAGCGGAACATCGCGATCGACGCCGGCGATGTCCTCGAGGAGCTCGTGACGGCCGGCGTGAACATCGTGCTGTCGGGACACAAGCACGTGCCCTACGTTTGGCACCTGGAGAACCTGTGGATCGCGAACGCGGGGACGGTGGCCTCGCTCCGCGTGCGCGGATACACGAAGCCCTGCTACAACGTGGTCGAGATCGACGGCGATGAGGTGCGGATCCTCCGCCGCTACCCGTTCGGGGGGGCCTCGATGATCGCGCACTTCTCGCTCTCGACCGACGAGCAGTACTACCGGGAGTTCGAGCCGCCGGTCCAGCAGCGGGCCGCCGCGCCCCTCGGCGACTGACGCGCGGCGGCCTCGGGAGGCGTCGTGAAGGTCATCGTCCTGGTGGATGGCGAGCACTACCCGCCGGTCACGCGCTGGGGGATCGCCGCCGTGCGGGCCCGGGGCCACGAGGTGCTCGGGGCGCTCGTCGTCGGCGGAGCGGAGAAGCTCCCGGCCGGCACCGTCCCCGATCTCGGGGTACCGACGCGGGTCGCGGGGGCCGATGTGCGGGGCGCGCTCGCGGCCGCCCTCGACGAGCTGCGGCCGGAAGGCGTGGTCGACCTCTCCGACGAGCCGATCCTCGGGTATCGGGAGCGGATGGAGATCGCCTCGATCGTCCTCGCGCGCGGTCTGCCGTACCTCGGGGCGGACTTCCGCCTGGAGCCGCCGGTCGCGGGACCGCCGCTCCCCGTCCCGACGGTCGCGGTCATCGGGACCGGCAAGCGGACGGGCAAGACGGCGATCGCCGGCGAGCTCGCGCGGGTGGCGGCGGCGACGGGGCGGTCCCCGGTCGTCGTCGCGATGGGCCGGGGCGGGCCGCCGGAGCCCCAGGTCGCGCCGGCCGGCT
>CAZXJB010000129.1:0-5766 GCA_964640965.1 uncultured Actinomycetes bacterium
AGCCGAGCACCCCGACGAGCGCCTCGACCTCCTCGCGCCCGGGCGCGGGCGGGTCCATCCCCGCCGCCCTCGCGGCTCCCGCCTCCCGCGGCTCGCGCCCCGACCCGCTCGGCACGAGCGGCTCCCGGAAGGGCAGGTTGAGGTGGACCGGGCCCGGCGGGTGGCGCAGGCTCCGCGCCCAGGCCTCCTGGGCCAGGCCGTGCCAGGCCGCGGGGTCCGGCTGGTCCCCGGGCACCGGCGCGTCGAAGGACCAGCGCGCGTAGCGCCCGTAGAGCCCCACCTGCCAGATCGTCTGGTTCGCCCCCACGCCCCGCAGCTCGGGCGGCCGGTCGGCCGTGAGCACGAGCATCGGCACGCGCGCCATCGCGGCCTCGACGACGGCCGGGAGGAGCTCCGCGGCAGCGGTCCCGCTCGTGCACGCGATCACCGCCGGGCGCCCCGTCGCCTTCGCCAGCCCGAGCGCGAAGAAGCCCGAGGCCCGCTCGTCCAGGTGCACGTGGACCCGCACCCGGCCGTCCCTGGCCAGGGCGAGCACGAGGGGCGTGGAGCGCGACCCGGGCGAGACGCACGCGTCGGTGAGCCCGGAGGCGACGAGCGCCGCCACGAGCTCCCGCATGCACGCGAGCGCGACGTCGCCCTCGCTCCCCGGGGCGCTCATGCCGCCGTCGCCCCCGCCACCCAGAGCCCGAGCGCGAGCAGCGCCCCGAAGGCGACCGTGAGGAGCGACGTCTCGACCAGCACCGGCACGAGCGCCGACCCCTCGGCCGAGCCGATCCGCTCCACGGGGCGGATCGCGAGCGGCCACGACCCGAGCGCGAGGAGCGCCCACATCGGCAGGCCCCGCCCCGGCGCGGTGAGATCCACGAGCACCCCCGCGACGAGGACGACGTACGCGCCGACCACGAGCGCCCGGTACAGGCCCCTCGCGGCCCGCTCGCCGATCCGCACGGCGAGCGTCCGCCGGCCCGCCGCCCGGTCGGTCGGCACGTCCCGGACGTTGTTCGCCTCGAGGATCGCGACGATCAGCAGGCCCATCGGCACGCTCGCCCACCACGCCGCCGCGCTCACCCGCTCGGCGTTCACGTAGGCCGTGCCGGCCGTCGCCATCAGCCCGAAGAAGACGAAGACCGAGAGCTCGCCGAGGCCGAGTCCCGCGTACGGCCTCGGGCCCCCGGAGTAGAGCCAG
The DNA here is from genome assembly GCA_964640965.1 of uncultured Actinomycetes bacterium. GTDB lineage: Bacteria > Actinomycetota > UBA4738 > UBA4738 > HRBIN12 > HRBIN12. The sequence continues at coordinate 1,187 of CAZXJB010000129.1, forward strand.
AGCGCGGCCATCGCGAGGGCGCCGAGCGGCACGAGCCAGAGCGAGGTGGCCAGGGCGAGCGCGAGCCCGGCCGCCGCCGCGAGCCCGATGCAGGAAAGGGCCGCCGCGAGGACCGCCCTCGGCGAGGCGAGCCCGGCCGCCACCAGGCGCGTCGGGCCGGCCCGGCGTCCGGTGTCCACGCCCCGGAGGCCGTCGTGATAGTCGTTCGCGTAGTTGGCCCCGACCTGCAGCGCGACCGCCACCACGAGGGCCGCGACCGAGCGCCAGGCCACCGCCCGCCCCGCGGCGGCGATCCCGACCAGCACCGGGGCCACGCTCGCGCCGAGGGTCCGCGGCCGGGCCCCGTGCCACCACACGCCGAAGCGGCGCACGGGCCTCACCCGCTCACGGACGCCGGGGGAAGCGGGAGAAGTCGGGCTCGCGCTTCTGCAGGTACGCGTCCCGGCCCTCCTGCGCCTCCTCGGTCATGTAGTACAGGAGCGTCGCGTCCCCGGCGAGCTGCTGCACGCCCGCCAGCCCGTCCACGCCCGCGTTGTACCCGGCCTTCAGCAGCCGGAGGGCGAGCGGGCTCTTCGCGAGCAGCTCCTTGGCCCAGCGGACGGTCTCGATCTCCAGGTCCTCCAGCGGCACCACGGCGTTCACGAGCCCCCACGCGAGCGCCGTCTGCGCGTCGTACTGCCGGCACAGGAACCAGATCTCCTTCGCGCGCTTCTCGCCGACCTGGCGCGCGAGCAGGTTGATGCCGTAGCCCCCGTCGAACGAGCCCACCCGCGGGCCGGTCTGCCCGAACCGCGCGTTGTCCGCGGCGATCGTCAGGTCGCAGCACACGTGCAGCACGTGGCCGCCCCCGATCGCGTAGCCGGCGACCATCGCGATGACCGGCTTCGGCATCCGCCGGATCTGGATCTGCAGGTCCAGGACGTTCAGCCGCGCGATGCCGCTCCCCTCCTCGACGTACCCATCCTCGCCGCGGACCCGCTGATCCCCACCCGAGCAGAACGCGAGCGGGCCCTCGCCCGTCAGGATCACCACGCCGATCTTCGGGTCCTCCCGCGCGGCCTCGAAGGCGAGGGAGAGCTCGCGCACCGTGAGCGGTCGGAAGGCGTTGCGCACCTCCGGCCGGTCGATCGTGATCTTGGCGATGCCCTCGGCCGTCTCGTACCGGACGTCCGTGTACTCGCCGGCCGGGCGCCAGTCCAGGGCGGGGGTGATGGTTCGCATGAGCATCCACTCCGAGAGCGAGGACTCGAACGGTTCCGGGTAGCCTATCGCAGGTGGCCGCGCTCGCCGCGATCGATCTCGCCCCGGGGGACGTGGTGGCCGTCACGCTCCTCCCCGGGCCCGGGTGGGCCGACCTCGTCCGGTGGGTCTGGGACGCGGGCGCGGCGCTCCTGCCCGTCGACCACCGCCTGCCCGAGCCGGAGGTCCATCGCCTGCTCGAGCGCGCCCGCCCGACGGTCGTGCTCACCCCCGACGGCGCCGCCCGGAGCGGGGACGGCCGCCCCGAGGAGCCCGAGGTCGCCCTCGTCGTGCCGACCTCGGGGACGGGGGGCGAGCCGAAGCTCGTGCGGTTCGACCGCGCGGCGATCGACGCCGCCGTCGCGGCCTCGGCCCTCGCCCTCGAGGCGACGCCCCAGGACCGGTGGCTCTGCTGCCTGCCGCTCGGCCACGTGGGCGGCCTGCTCGTGCTGCTCCGCGGGGTCCTCCTCGGGGCCCCCGTCGTCGTCCACCCCCGCTTCGATCCCCACGCGGTCGCGCTCGAGCGCGAGGTCGCCTTCACCTCGCTCGTGCCCACGATGCTGCGGCGGCTCCTCGACGCGCGCGTCCCCCTCGCCGGCTACCGCGGGCTCCTCGTCGGCGGCGCGCACCTGCCGGCCGACCTCCGCGCCCGGGCCGAGGCCGCCGGCGCCCGGGTCGTCGAGACCTACGGCCTCACCGAGTCCTGCGGGGGCGTGGTCTACGACGGCCTGCCGCTCCCCGGCACCGGCGTCCGCATGAGCGAGGAGGGCGAGATCCAGCTCCGCGGCTCCACCCTCATGCGCGGCTACCGCGCCGACCCCGAGGCGACGGCCGCCGCGTTCACACCGGACGGGTGGCTTCGCACCGGCGACGCCGGCGAGCTCGACCGCGCCGGGCGGCTGCACGTGATCGGGCGGGCCGACGAGCTCATCAACACCGGCGGCGAGAAGGTGTGGCCCCAACAGGTCGAGGCCGTCCTCGCCGCCCACCCGAAGGTCGCGGAGGTCGCCGTCGGGGCACGGCTGGACCCCGAGTGGGGCGAGCGGGTCGTCGCGTGGGTCGTCCCGGCGGACCCGGCCGAGCCCCCGAGCCTCCCCGAGCTCCGCGACGCCGTCGCCGATCGCCTGCCGCGGTACGCGGCCCCGCGCGAGCTCGTGCTCGTCCGTGCCCTGCCCCGCACCCCCTCCGGCAAGGTCCGCCGCTCCGCGCTCCCGGCCGCGGAATAGGCGGCGGTTATCCTCCATGGAGGCCGTGCGGCGCGCGGAGCCGGTCCCCGCGGGCCCGCGACCCCGAGGCGGCGCGGACACGGAAGGCGGAGGCATGGAGGACGAACGGAAGGTCGTGATCCTGGGCTCGGGCCCCGCGGGCTACACGGCCGCGATCTACGCGGGGCGCGCGGGCCTTCGGCCGCTCGTGCTGAAGGGGCTCGAGGCCGGCGGTCAGCTCATGCTCACCACGGAGGTCGAGAACTACCCGGGCTTCCCCGATGGGATCCTCGGCCCCGACCTCATGGACGCGATGGAGAAGCAGGCGGCGCGCTTCGACGCGGAGATCCTGCTCGCGAGCGCCACCGAGGTCGACCTCTCGACGCGGCCGTTCACGGTCCGGGCCGGCGAGAGCGCCTGGGGCGCCCGCACCCTCATCATCGCGACCGGCGCGAGCGCCCGGTGGCTCGGCGTCCCCGGCGAGGAGCGCCTCCGCGGCCGCGGCGTCTCGGCCTGCGCCACCTGCGACGGGTTCTTCTTCCGCGACCGCGACCTCATCGTCGTGGGCGGCGGCGACACCGCGATGGAGGAGGCGCTCTTCCTCACGCGCTTCGCGCGCACCGTCACGATCGTCCACCGCCGCGACGCGTTCCGCGCCTCCCGCATCATGCAGGACCGGGTGCTCGCGAACGAGAAGATCGACGTGATCTGGAACGCGGTCGTGGAGGAGATCCTCGGCGAGGACGCGGTGACGGGCGTGCGGCTGCGCGACGTCGCGACCGGCGAGGTCCGCGAGCGCCCGATCGACGGGGTCTTCGTCGCCATCGGGCACGACCCGAACACGGCGCTCTTCCGCGGCCAGCTCGAGCTGGATCCGGACGGCTACATCCGGGTGCAGGAGCCGCGGACCGCGACGAGCGTGCCCGGCGTGTTCGCGGCGGGCGACGTGACCGACCGCATCTATCGGCAGGCGGTGACCGCGGCCGGACAGGGCTGCAAGGCCGCGATCGACGCCGAGCGCTTCCTCGAGGAGCACGGCGAGGGCTAGCGGGCCGAGCGCAAGCGGCCCGCGCCATGGGGCGGCCGCCCCGGGGCGGCCACGGGACACGGAGGGAACGACGATGACGATGATCGGAGCGGTGACCGAGGCGGACTTCGAGGAGCGCGTGCTCCGTTCGGAGGTCCCGGTGCTCGTCGACTTCTGGGCCGAGTGGTGCGTGCCCTGCCACATGGTCGCGCCGGTGGTCGAGGAGATCGCGCGCGACAAGGGCGACGCGCTCGCCGTGGCCAAGCTCAACATCGACGAGCACCCGGCGCTCGCGCAGCGCTACGGGGTCATGAGCATCCCCACGCTCATGCTCTTCGTGAAGGGCGAGGAGAAGGCCCGCGTGATCGGCGCGCGCGGCAAGGACGCCCTCCTGCGCGAGATCGACCCGCACCTGTCGTAGCCGGGCCGCGGGTTGCCGGTCCCCCGCGGCCCTGCCAGTCTCGCAGCGTGCGCGCGATCAGGCCCGGCGACCGCGGGGAGGCGGTCCGCGACGTCCAGCACCGCCTGACCGAGCTCGGCCACCGCATCGACCCGGCCGAGCTCGACGGCCGCTTCGGCCCCTCGACCGAGCGGGCCGTCCGCGAGTTCCAGCGCGGCCGGCGCCTGCCCGAGGACGGGATCGTCGGTCCCGACACCTGGGGTCAGCTCGTCGAGGCCGGGTACCGCCTCGGCGACCGCACCCTGTACCTGCGCTCGCCCGCGTTCCGCGGCGACGACGTCCGCGAGCTCCAGCGCATGTTGAACGCCCTCGGGTTCGACGCGGGCAAGGAGGACGGCATCTTCGGCCACCGCACCCTGCACGCCGTGATGGAGTTCCAGCGCAACGTCGGGGCGAGGCCCGACGGGATCGTCGGCCTGGACGCCGTCCGCATGCTCCAGCGGATGCGCCCGCCCGTGGGCGGGCCGGGCGCCTCGGTCGTGCGCGAGGCCGAGGCGGTCCGCTCGATGGGCCGGGAGCTGGCCGGCTCCCTCGTCGCCATCGATCCCGGCGAGGCCGAGGAGGACCTCGGCCCGCTCGCGCAGGAGCTCGCCGCCGCCCTCGCCGCCCGCGGCGCCGAGCCGACCCTCCTGCGGGGCCCCGACGCGAG
>CAZXJB010000130.1:0-5737 GCA_964640965.1 uncultured Actinomycetes bacterium
CGCGTCCTCGGCGGCCGCGACGGCATCCCGCCCGGCGACGCGGACGCGGATCGCCCGGCCCTCGCGCTCGAGCTCGGCGAGGAGGGCCTCGGGGTCGGCCTCGCAGCGCGCGGCGAGCTCCTCGGGCGAGAGGTCGCCGACGCGCCGCAGGAGGTCGTGGAGGTCGTCGGCGGTCCGAGCCCGGCGGCCCTCGGCCAGGCCCTGGAGCTCGCGCTCGAGCCCGACCACGGCCTCGGGGTCGAGCAGCTCGCGGAGCTCCTCGGTGCCGAGGAGCTCCCGGAGGAGCTCGCGGTCCAGGGACAGGGCCGCGGCGCGCCGCTCGGCGGCCGGGGCGTCGTCCTCGTACATGTAGACGCCGAGCCAGCGGAACAGCAGCGAGCGCGCGAACGGCGATGCGCGGTCGAGCTCGACCGTGACGACCCGGATCCGCCTGGCCCGGACGTCCTCGAGCACCCGCCGCAGGCCGGGCAGGTCGAACACGTCCTGCAGGACCTCGCGCGTGGCCTCGAGCAGGATCGGGAAGTCCGGGTAGCGCAGGGCCACGGCGAGCAGGTCCGCGGCCCGCCGCCGCATGAGCCACAGCGGCGTCCGGGCGCCGGGCCGACGGCGGGGGAGCAGGAGCGCCCGGCCGGCGGCCTCGCGGAAGGCGGTCGTGAACAGGGCGGTCGAGGTGAGCTCGCGCACGACGAGCTCCTCGATCCCCTCCGGATCCGGCACCACGTCCTCCAGGGGCAGGTCCTCCAGGGCCTCGGGCAGCCGGATCACGATGCCGTCGTCGGCCCACAGGGCCTGCACGTCCAGGCCGAGCCGCTCGGAGAGCCGGGCGCGGATCGCGATCGCCCACGGCGCGAGCACGCGTTCGCCGAAGGGCGCGAGCAGGCAGGCGCGCCGATCGCCGATCTCGTCGGGGAACCGCTCGATGACGATCGTGCGGTCGTCGGGCAGGGCGCCCGTCGCCTCCCGCTCCTCGCGCAGGTACGCGGCGAGGTTCGCTGCGGCGCCGCGCCCCAGCCCGAAGTCCTTGCGCAGCACGGCGATCCGCTCCCGCTCGGGGAGGCTCGCGAGCTCGCGCACCGCCCGACCCATCGCGAGGCCGAGCTCCAGGGGCCGGCCCGGGCCGTCGCCGTGCCAGAAGGGCATCTTCCCCGGCTCGCCCGGCGCCGGCCGGACGAGCACACGGTCGTGCGTGATCCCCTCGATCCGCCACGAGGAGGCGCCGAGGCAGAAGACCTCGCCGGGCCGGCTCTCGTGGACCATCTCCTCGTCGAGCTCGCCGACCCGCCGGCCGTCGGTGGTGAAGACGCCGTAGAGGCCCCGGTCGGGGATCGTCCCGGCGTTCGCGATCGCGAGGCGCCCCGCGCCCTCGCGCGCCCGCAGGACGTCGGCGCGCCGATCCCACACCAGGCGGGGTCGCAGCTCCGGGAAGGCCTCGGCGGGGTAGCGCCCCGCGAGCATCTCGAGCACCGCGCGGAAGAGGGGCTCGGGCAGCTCCGCGAAGCTCGCGGCCCGGCGCACGAGCGCCCCGAGCTCGGCCACGGTCCACGGCTCCATCGCGCAGGCCGCGACGATCTGCTGGGAGAGCACGTCGAGGGGGTTGCGCGGCAGCCGTGTCTCCTCGATCTCGCCCTGCCGCATGCGGCGGGCGACGACCGCGGCCTCGAGGAGGTCGGCGCGGTGCGTGGGGATGATGACGCCCCGGGCGGGCTCGCCCACCCGGTGGCGGGCGCGCCCGATCCGCTGGAGCCCGCGCGAGACCGACCGCGGCGACTCGACCTGCACGACCAGGTCCACGGCCGCCATGTCGATGCCGAGCTCCAGCGAGGAGGTCGCGACGATCCCCCGGAGCTCGCCGCGCTTGAGCCGGTCCTCGATCCGCAGGCGCTGCTCGCGGGCGATCGACCCGTGGTGGGCGGCGACCAGCTCCTCGCCGGCGAGCTCGTTCAGGCGTGCGGCCAGGCGCTCGGCCAGCCGGCGGGCGTTCACGAACACGATCGTCGAGGTGTGCGAGCGGACGAGCTCGAGCACCCGGGGCACGATCGCCGGCCAGATCGAGCCGCCCGAGGGGATCAGCCCGGGGGTGGCGGGCCCGTCCAGGCGGGGCATCGCGGCGGGCTCGGTCCGCGCCGCGGCGAGCTCCACCTCCTCGGGCGTCGGCATCTCGAGCGTGAGCTCCATCGGTCGGCCGGATCCGGCGTCGACGATCCGCACCGGCCGCGGCGCGCCGTCCTCGTAGCCGCCGAGGAAGCGGGCGATGACCGCGAGGGGCCGCTGGGTGGCCGACAGGCCGATCCGCTGCGGGGCGGCGTGGCACCGCGCCTCGAGCCGCTCGAGCGAGAGCGCGAGGTGCGCCCCGCGCTCGTTCGGCGCGAGCGCGTGGACCTCGTCCACGATGACCCACCGGATCGAGCGCAGGATCCCGCGCGCCCGGCTCGTGAGCATGAGGAAGAGCGACTCGGGGGTGGTGATGAGGACGTCGGGCGGTCGCCGGAGGAGATCGCGCCGGTCGCGCTCGGGCGTGTCGCCGGTGCGGACGGCGACGCTCGGGGCGTGCAGGGCGAGGCCGAGGCGCTCGGCAACGAGCGCGATGCCGGCGAGCGGCGCCCGCAGGTTCCGCTCGACGTCCACCGCGAGCGCCCGCAGCGGCGAGACGTAGAGCACGCGGCACCGCTCGGCGGGGGGCGGGACGGGCTCGGTCATCAGCCGGTCGAGCGCCCACAGGAACGCCGCGAGGGTCTTGCCCGAGCCCGTCGGCGCCGAGATCAGCGTGTGCTCGCCGTCCGCGATCGCCTCCCAGCCGAGCGTCTGCGCCGGCGTGGGCTCTGGGAAGGTCTCCTCGAACCAGGCCCGGACGGCGGGGGAGAAGCGCTCGAGGCCCACACGTGCACGCTACCGCGCCGCGACGGACCCGTGGGGCCGTCCGGGTAGGATGCCGCTCGTGGCAACCCGGCTGTCCCTGGCGCTCGTCCTCGGCCTCGCGGTGGTCGCGTCCCCGCCGGCGCCGGCGGCGGCGATCTCCGTCGTGCCGGTGGACCAGATCGTGCTCTCGGGCACGGTGACGGTGCCGCGCGGGGAGACCGCGGGCGAGATCGTCGTCTTCGTCGGGAGCGCGGACGTGGCGGGCGTGGCCGCCGGCGACGTCGTCGTGGTGAGCGGGTCGATCGTCGTGACCGGGCAGGTGAGCGGGAGCGTCGTCGCGGTCACGGGCGACGTGCGCCTGGGGCGCGGGGCGCAGGTCCGGGGCGACGTGCTCGCCGGGGGCGAGGTCCGGGCGGCGCCGGGCGCCCGGGTCTCCGGCGCGGTCCGCGAGGGGGTGCGGTTCACGCTCCGCGGCTGGCTCGAGCCGGTCGCCCGGGTCCTCGGCTGGCTCGGCCTGTGGGCCTCGCTCCTGGTGCTTGCGCTCGCCCTCCTCGCGCTCGCCCCGCGGGGGCTCGACGCGGTGCACCTCGCGGCGAGCCGGTCCCCCTGGGCCTGCGCGGGATGGGGCCTGCTCGCCCTCGTCGGCCTCCCGGTGCTCGCCGCCCTGCTCGTGCTCTCGGTGGTCGGGCTGCCGCTCGGGCTGGCCGTCCTGCTCGCGCTCGGGCTGCTCCTGCTCTCGGGCGCGACGCTCGCCGCCTGGTCGCTCGGGCGGACGATCTGGCGTCCCCCGCGGAGCCGGTGGCCGGCCCTGCTCCTCGGATGGGCGCTCGCGGGGCTCGCGCTCGCGATCCCCTACCTCGGCGCGGCGGCGTTCGTGGCGGGCTCGGGGTACGGGCTGGGGGCCGCGGGGGTCGCCGTCTGGCGCGCCCGGGGTCGCGGCGGACGGCACCGGGCGGGGCGCCCCCGGGTCGAGGAGCCCGAGGGGGCGCCCGCGCCGATCGAGGGCGAGATCGGCCTGTGAGCCTCGCCGCGGCCTCGGCGACGGCCGTCCGGTCGCGTTCGCCCGGGTGACCTATCCTTGCTCCGTCGCGTGCGGCCCGAGCCGGGCCCCGGGCGCTTAGCTCAGCGGGAGAGCGCTCCCCTTACAAGGGAGAGGTCGCAGGTTCGAGCCCTGCAGCGCCCACCGCCTCAGACCCGGATCGGGTAGGTTCCCAGCTCGCGGGCCGCGTCCACCATCGCGAGCACGTTCTCCGGCGGCACGTCGTTCATCACGGTGTGGACCGAGCTCAGCAGGTAGCCGCCGTCCGGCGCGAGGATCGAGATGACGCGCCGGACCTCCTCGCGGACCTCCTCCGGCGTCCCCTGGGGCAGGATCTTCTGCGTGTCGATCGCCCCGCAGAAGGACAGCCGGTCGCCGAAGCGCGCCTTCAGCTCGGGCAGGTCCGCCATCTGGCCGGCCGAGGTCTGGATCGGGTTGAGGATGTCCACGCCGATCTCGATCAGGTCCTCGATGAGCGGGAACACGTCGCCGTCGGTGTGGAAGAAGATCTTCGCGTGCGTGCGGCTGCGGATGAACCGCAGGTAGTCCGCGTGCACGGGCTTCAGGATGCTCCGGTAGGTCTGGGGGGACATCAGCAGCCGGTCCTGCATCCCCAGGTCGTCCCCCACCTTGATGATGTCCACGTTCGGCCCGAGCGCGTCGAGGAAGTGCCCCATGAGCCGCTCGCAGAGCTCCTCGATCTTCCAGAGCAGCGCCTCGGCGAAGGCCGGCCGGATCGCGAGGTTCATGAGGAAGGTCTCGGTGCCCTGCATCGCGAACGCGCGCTCGAGCGGGAAGAGCAGCCACGGCGTGGCCATGATCGCGTAGCGCCCCTCGGCGGCGAGGGCCGCGGCGCGCTCGCCGACGTGGGCGACCCGCGTCGGGTCGTCCATGTCCGGCCAGGGGTAGTCCTCGATCTCCTCGATCGTCGTCGCGTCCTTCATCGGGTGGACGCCGGGGAACCAGTCCTCGGGGCCGATCTCGATGGCGCCGGAGCCCCAGGAGTTGAGGTAGGGGGAGTGGGGCTCGCGCGTCGCGTTGCGCTCGAGCACCCAGGCCGGCTCGCGGTCCCACACGCCGCGGACGTCGGTGCCGAGCCGCTCGAGCGTCGCCTCGTCCACCTCCGCCGTGCCGAGCTCGGGCCAGTCGTACAGGTACCGGTCGGGCGCGTCGATCCCGAGGAGCTGCTTCAGCCGTCGGTAGGTCCCCATCTTGATGCCGGTCGCGTTGCTCACGCCGAGCACGATGGGTACCCGGTCGGGCTCCTCGTGCGAGATGGCCGCGAGCACGCGCTCGCGCGGGGTCATGCTCATGCCCGCCTCCTTGCTCGGGGCCCGCGGTCGGGCCGCTGCGCACAGCCTACGCGGAGCTCGGTCCGCGATCCGCGTGGTCCGGTCGGGCGGACCCTGCGACCCCTGGACCGCGCTTGACGGTGCTTGACCCCGTCGTGTCGTGCTGCTCGCGGCTCCGCTCCTCGCCGGGGCGGTGGCCGCGCTCGCCTCGCGGCAACCGAGGGCGGCCCAGCTGCTTCGGCCGATCGCCTGAGCGTCGGACCCTGAGCGTCGGGCCTGCGGCGGCCTGTGCGTCAGACGAAGCCGGGGAAGCCGAGGCCCATCCCTGCGAGGAGGGCGAACAGGGTCGAGATCGCCGTCTCGAGGTAGCCGATCCGCCGCACCGGCGGCGAGCGCTCGGGCAGGGCGATCCCGAGGAGCGTCTTCACCGCGCCGGGCACGAGGGCGACCGGGGCGAGGGCCGTCACGCGCCCGGTCGCCGCGAGCCCGGAGGCGAGCGCGAGCGCGAGGGCCTGCCAGCCGAGGGCGAGCGCGCCGCCGCGGAGGCGCT
>CAZXJB010000131.1:0-5604 GCA_964640965.1 uncultured Actinomycetes bacterium
CGGATTTCCACCACTTGACGGGGCGCGGCCGCCGGTGAGTCTGCGGAGGGCAGTTCAACAACGACTTTCCCGAGATCTGGTCTGACTCCGGCTCCGACCCCGGGGATACCCGCTTGCACGAGCGCGGCGCCCACCGCCTCGTAGAACCGCACGAGATGCTCGTACGAGTACGACACCGGGACGATCGGGTTCACCGCGTACGGGAAGTCCGGGTACGACTTCACGATGGCGTCGACGGTCGACAGGTCGACCACGGTCGGCTGCACCGCGCTGATGTTGAGGGCGATGTGGTCGGTCTCGAAGCTGAGCCAGGCTCCTCCCCATCGAGCAGCGAGGAGCTCCTGGACGCGGCCGAGGATCTCCGAGAGCATCCGATCCACCAGCGGAGTGGGTCGTGGCTGCTCGGGGAGGTCCAGCCATGGGGGCGGGGGGACATCGGAGATCCTGCTCACGGGGGCTCCTTGGCGATCATGTACCTCCCGGGCCCTCCGCGACCGAATCCAGAGCGGCGCGGAGGCGGGTGACCGGGCCGCGGACGCCGAGCTCGTCGGCGAGCTCGCGCAGGCCGTGGTCGTCGCGCTCCCCGCGCCACCGGTCCACGGGCGCCTCGGCGTTCACCGGCACGAGCCGCCGCATCGTCTCGAGGTAGCCGCGGGCGGCGCGCATCCGCTCGCGGAGGGCGGGCTTGGCCGTGAGCGGCCCCGGCCGGGGTTCGTCGGCCTCGACGTCGGCGAGGAGCTCCTCGAGCGAGCCGTAGGTCTCGACCAGCGCCCGCGCGGTCTTCTCGCACCCACGCGAGAGTGCGGCCGTGCGCCTATCCCGTCACGCCAGGAACCGCCTGCGGCTGATCGCGAGACGGCACGCATGGCTGATCACGATCTGGGTGGAGTGAGCGACGTGGCCGTCTACACGTACGACGCCGACGCAGACGGTCTCTACGTCCTGCTGACCGAGGAGCCGGAGGCGGCCATCGAGCGGACCGAGGAGCTCGGCCCCACGCTCCACGTCGACCTCGACGCCGGCGGGACCGTGGTCGGCGTGGAGATCCTCCACCCGCGGACCCACGGTGTGGATCTCGGGCCGGTCCGGGAGCGGTACGGGGTCGACATCGAGATCCCGTTCCGCTTCGCGGCGTAGGTCGGATCGGCGGACCTCTCGCGCGCCACGGCTCGCGGGGCACGGCCCGGCGCGAGGCGGAAGGCCTTCGCAACCCCGTAGGCTGGCGCCGGTAGCGCACCTGCTCCTGCTCGACGTCTCCAGCCTCATGTACCGGGCGCACTTCGCGCTCGGCGAGGGGGTGCGCTCCCCCGGCGGCCGGCCGGTCGGCGCCGTCCACGGGTACCTCGACATGGTGGCTCGGCTCGCCCTCGCGCGGCGCCCCGAACGGATCGTCCACGTCTGCGACCACGCCGCGCACGCCCGGGAGCCCGTCGCTCGGGTCGCCGCGCAGGATCGCGAGCTCGGCGTAGCGGGTGGCCGGCACGCCGTACCCCTCGAGCACCCCAGCCTCGTCCAGCTCGAGCAGGTCCGAGACGCCCCGCATCGTGTTCAGGAGGCGGACCTGCCTGCACCGGCGGTTCCCTCCTCGTGCCGGGCGTGCGTGCCTCCTCCGAACGTCCGTCCTCGCGGCTCAGGCGCGGAGGCGCTCACCCGCCGGGTCGAAGAGCGGGCTCGCGACGACCCGGGCGGGGCGGGCCTCGCCGAGGACCTCCACGGCGAGCTCGGTGCCGACCTCGGCGAGCTCGAGCGGCAGGTAGGCGTGGGCGATGGTGGCGCCGACGACGTGGCCGCGGTCGGCGCAGGCGACGTAGCCGACGACGCGCCCGCCCGCGAGCACCGGCTCGTCGCCGTGGGGGAGCGCGGCGGCCGTCTCGACCACCAGGCACGCGAGCCTGCGCCGGATGCCCTCCTCGCGCTGGCGGAGCAGCGCCTCGCGCCCGATGAACCCTCCCTTGTCGAAGGCGACGAAGCGCTCGAGGCCGGCCTCGAGGGGCGTGAACTCCGGTCCGATGTCCGCCCCCCACAGGCGGTAGCCCTTCTCCATCCGCAGCGACTCGAGCGCCCGGTAGCCGAAGTCCGCGAGGCCGAGCGGCTCTCCCGCCTCGACCAGGGCGTCGTAGGTCGCCCGCAGGTGCTCGATCGGCAGGTGGAGCTCCCACCCGAGCTCGCCCTCGTAGCTGATCCGAAGCGCGAGCACCTCGGGGGCGCTCACGACCCGGATCCGCCGCGCGGTCATGTAGGGGAAGGCCGCGTTCGAGAGGTCGGCCTCGGTGAGGCGCGAGAGGAGCTCCCGCGAGCGGGGCCCGGCGAGCGTCAGCACGCCCGTCCGCCCCGTCACGTCCTCCAGCCGGACCGAGCCGTCCTCGGGCAGGTGACGCGCGATCCAGTCGAGGTCGTGGAGCTCGGTCGCGGCGGCGCTCACGACGTACCAGCGGTCCTCGGCGAGACGGGTGATCGTGAGGTCGCACTGGATCCCGCCGGCCTCATCCAGCATCTGCGTGACCACGATCCGACCGTCCCGCTCGGGCAGGCGGTTCGCGCAGAGCCGGTCGAGGAAGGCTCGCGCGCCGGGGCCGGAGACCTCGTACTTGGCGAAGCTCGTCTGGTCGAGCACGCCCACGCGCTCGCGCACGGCGCGGCACTCGGCGGCGACGTGCTCGAGCCAGCTCGGGGTGCGGAACGTGAGCTCGTCCGCGGGCTCGACCCCGGGCGGGGCGAACCACAGCGGGCGCTCCCACCCGAAGCGGAAGCCCATGACCGCCCCGCGCTCGCGCAGGCGGTCGTAGAGGGGGTCGGTCTTCACCGGGCGCCCGGCGGGGCGCTCCTGGTGCGGGTAGTGGATCGCGTACTCGTGGCCGTAGACGTCGAGGGCCTTCGGCACGAGGTAGGGCTCGGTCGCCGCGTAGGGGCCGAAGCGGCGGACGTCGACCTCCCACAGGTCGATGCTCGGGCGCCCCTCGACGATCCACTCGGCCGCGTACCTCCCGGCGCCGCCGCCGAAGACGATGCCGAAGATGCTGAAGCCGGCGAGCACGAAGAGGTCGCGCACGCCCGGCACCCACCCCATGAGGCAGCGCCCGTCGGGCGTGTAGCCGTCGGGGCCGTTCACGATCCGGCGGATCCCGGCCGTGCGCAGCGCCGGGGCGCGCTCGGCGGCGAGCTCGAGCACCCCCTCGATCCGGGGCAGGTCCTCGGGCAGCAGGCGCTGCTCGAAGTCCCACGGGACGCCGTCCACGGCCCAGGCCGCCGCCTCGGGCTCGAAGGGGCCGACGAGGAGCCCCTCGCCCTCGGCGCGCAGGTAGAAGGAGCGCTCGGGGTCGCGGATCACCGGGATCTCGCGCGGGAGCCCGGCGAGCTCCGGCACGGCGTCGGTCACGAGGTAGTGGTGCGACAGGGGCACGATGGGGAGCTCGACCCCGGCCATGCGCCCGACCTGCCTCGCCCACATCCCCGCGGCGTTCACGACGATCTCCGCCTCCAGGTCGCCGCGGTCGGTCTCGACGTCCCAGCCCCCGCCGCGCCGGAGCCGCAGGGCCGTCACGCGGGTGCGGCGCTCGATCCGGACGCCGCGCTCGCGGGCGAGGCCGGCGAGGGCGTTCGTCACGCTGCTCGGGTCCACGTACCCGTCGATCGGGATCCACAGCCCGCCGAGCACGTCGTCGAGCTCGAGCAGGGGGCAGAGCTCGCGGATCCGGTCCCGGTCGATGAGCTCGAAGGGCAGGCCGAGGACGCGGGCGCGGCCGACCGCGTGCCGGTACTCGTCCATCCGGTCGGGGATGGAGGCCAGGCGCACGCTGCCGACCTCCCGGAAGCCGGTCGGCCGACCCTCGGCCTCGAGCCGCCGGTACAGCGCGATGCTCTCGGTGAGCAGGCGGGTCAGGTTGCGGCTGGCGTTGAAGTGGGTGCACAGGCCCGCCGCGTGCCAGGTGGAGCCGCTCGCGAGCTCGCCCTTCTCCAGGACCACGACGTCGGTCCAGCCGAGCTCGGTGAGGTGGTAGGCCAGGCTGACGCCGCCGATGCCGCCACCGATGATCGCGACGCGGGCTCGCGGATCCACGGGCCGCATGCTAGCGGGTCGCGCGGGCGCGCGCAGCCGGCGAGCGAACCCGCGCTGCGGCGCGTCCCGGCCGGGAGCGCGTCAGGAGACGGTGAACCCGCCGACCATGCCCGAGCGCTCGTGGAAGCGGCACACGAACGGCAGGGAGCCGCTCTCCGGGAGGGTCACCTCGACCTCCACCCGCTCACCGGGCGCGATCTCCTCGTCGATGCCGAGATCCCGGATCGTGAAGGTGTGGGCGACGCCGCCCTCGTTGTCGACCTCGACCGTGAGGGTCTGGCCGGGGGAGCCGTGGAGCTCGGCCGGGACGAAGGCGAACCCCTCGGTGGCGATCCGGACGCTCGTCATCTGCGAGACGTCCACGCCGGCGCCGGTCGCCGTCGTGCCGCCGGTCGCCCCACCCGTGGGGCCCGACCCGTCCGAGCCGTCCCCGCCGCCGCAGGCGACGAGCAGCATCGCCGCCACGAGCGCGCCGATCGCGATCGCCACCGTCCGTCGCATCAGCCCCTCCTTCCTCGCGTCACGTCGGCCGTCCCGTCCGGCGGGTCCTACGGAGCTCGGCCCCCTCCGGTTCACGGGTCGGTTCACCGCCGGCCCGTGGTCCGCTCGCGCGTGAACGCGGGTGCTCCCTCGTGCGTACACCTGGGGTCGGGATACCCTGGACGGATGCCGGATCCGGAGCACGACGCGCAGCTCATGCGGGCCTTCGCGGGGCGTGATCCGCGCGCCGCGCGAGCGCTGTACGACCGCTACGCGGGTCGGGTGCTCGGGCTCGGGCTCGTGATGCTGGGCGACCGGGCGGCCGCGGAGGATCTCGTGCAGGACACGTTCGTGAAGCTGTGGCGGAGCGCCGAGCGCTTCGACGCCTCCCGCGGGCGCCTGGACACCTTCGTGCTCATGCTCGCCCGCTCCCTCGCCGTGGACGCCCTGCGCCGGCGCGTGGCGGAGGCGCGCTCGCTGCGGCGGGTCGGCGCGCCACGCGAGGCCGACGCCCGGCTCGGCCCGGAGGAGCTCGCCGCGACCGGGGACCTCGCGGCCCGGGCCCGGCGGGCGATGGCCGAGCTCCCGGCCGAGCAGCGCGCCGCGCTCGAGCTCGCGTACTTCGGGGGCCGCACGACCGCCGAGGTGGCCGAGCTCGAGGGCATCCCGCTCGGCACGGCGAAGACGAGGATCCACGCGGCCCTGCTGAAGCTCCGCGAGGCGATGGCCGAGACGCGGGAGGTCGAGCCGTGACCTGCGCCGAGGTGCGCGAGCGCCTGTCCGACCACGTGCTCGGCTCGCTCCCCGAGCCCGAGGAGCGGCGCGTCCGGCGGCACCTGCGCGGCTGCGGGCTGTGCCGGGCCGAGCTCCGAGCCCTCGAGGAGGGGCTCGCCGTCGCCGCGGCGACCGTGCCGCCGGTCGAGCCGCCCCTGGCCCTGCGCGAGCGGGTCCTCGGCGCCCTGGAGGAGGAGTGGCTGGAGCCGCCGTCGGTCCCCCGGCCGCGGGCGGCCCGGCGCGTGGCGGCCGCGGCGGCGGTGGCGGTGCTCGTGGCGGTGGGCTGGGGCGTC
>CAZXJB010000132.1:0-5486 GCA_964640965.1 uncultured Actinomycetes bacterium
TGGAGGTCACGCCCCTCGGGGCCCGGCGGCTCGGCGAGCGGGCGCTCGCGCGCGTCTTCGAGCACCTGCGCCGGGACCGCGAGGGCACCCACGAGGCGCGCGACCCGGGGGGCGTGGCCGAGCCCACCGGCGCGACGCGGCCCTGGCGGTTCGGCGACGCCGGTCAGATCGCGGTGCAGCGCACGGTGTTCAACGCGGTCGTGCGCCAGGGCGCCGGCCGCGAGCTCCGCCTCGCCCCTGAGGACTTCGAGCTCGTCGAGGCGGAGCAGCGGACCGAGACCGCGACGGCCCTGCTGCTCGACCTGTCGTTCTCGATGCCGCTCCGCGGGCACTTCGTGCACGCCAAGCGGATGGCGCTCGCGCTGCACGCCCTCATCGAGGGGCGGTACCCGCACGACACGCTGTACCTGATCGGGTTCAGCGACTACGCGCGGCGGATGGAGCCTCGGGACCTCGCCGCGCCGGGGTTCGAGCGCGTGTACGGCACGAACATGCACCACGCGTTCCACCTCGCGGGCCGGCTGCTCGCCGAGCACCCGCGCGCCGCGCGCCAGGTGATCATGGTGACCGACGGCGAGCCCACCGCGCACCTGGAGGGCGAGCGCTCGTTCTTCTCCTGGCCCCCGGTGCCGCGGACGATCGAGCTCACGCTCGCCGAGGCCGTGCGCCTCGCGCGCTCGGGGGTCACGCTGAACATCTTCATGCTCGAGGGGAGCCCGGGCCTCGTCCGGTTCATGGAGCGCCTGGCGCAGCTCACGGCCGGCCGGGTGTTCCTCATGGACGACCGGGAGCTCGGCGCGTTCGTGGTCCGCGACTACGTGGCCCGCGGGGCGCGGTAGGGGCGGTCAGGGCCGGTCCACGACGCCGGGCTCACCGCTCGACGTCCCACCACAGCGTCGCGAGCACGTGCTCGGTCGGCCCGGCCGACCAGCGGCCGTCCCGGTGCACGAGCCGCTCGCCCAGGGCCTCGGCGATCTCGGGATCCCGGTCCGGGGTCAGGCACAGGCGCCGGCGGACGAGCGCGACCGCGTCCTCGCGGCGCTCGAACCCGCTCGTGCGCGGCGGTCGCCGCTCGGTCTCCAGGCGCACGGGGAAGCCGAGCTCGCGCAGCGCCGCGGCGGCATCCTCGGCGCTCGGGCCCTCGGGGCGCTCGAGCCCGTGGAAGCGCTCCCACAGGTCGCTCATCCAGGCGAGGGGGTGGTGCCAGGTGATCTCGATCACGACGCGCCGGCGCGTGTGCGCGTCGAGCTCCCGGACGAAGGGCTCGAGCTCGGCCACGTTGTAGAGCACGTGGTGGCAGACGACCACGTCGGCGGGTGGGACCCGCGGGGCGGCCTCCGGCCAGGTGCCGAGCACGGTCTCGACCTCCACCCCGAGCCCGGCCGCGGCCTCGCGGAAGGCCTCGAGCATGGCCTCGGAGGCGTCCACGCCGACGATCCTGCCGGCGCGGCGCGCGAGCGGCAGGCTCGAGCCGCCACCCCCGACGCCGACGTCGAGCACCGAGCCGCCCTCGGGCAGCGCCTCCAGGGCGCGCCGGGTCGAGGT
Organism: uncultured Actinomycetes bacterium; assembly: GCA_964640965.1. Lineage (GTDB taxonomy): Bacteria > Actinomycetota > UBA4738 > UBA4738 > HRBIN12 > HRBIN12. The sequence goes on from CAZXJB010000132.1 coordinate 1,546, forward strand.
GCCGGGCTCGAGGTCGACCGCGTCCCGACCCCGGCGCGCCATGAGGTCCCGGGGGAACCCCCACGGCGACTCCGGCGCCCGCGCGAGGATCTCCTCGGGGATCCCCCAGCCCCCGAGGAGCTCCCGCCACCGCTCGACCGCGCTCCGCGGCTCGACCGCGCTCACGCGCTCACTGTAGAGTGCGCGACGAGCGATGGCCCGCGACGAGCGATGAACCTCGGACCGACCGAGGAGGAACGGCTCCGGATCTTCCAGGCGGCGGAGCTCGCCCGCCGGGCCCTCGCGCGCGGCCTGCGGCTGAACGCGCCCGAGGCGGTGGCCCTGATCTGCGACGAGATGCACTGGGCGGCGCGCTCGGGCGCGGGCTTCGAGGAGGTGCTCGAGGCCGGCCGCCGCGCCCTCGCGCGCGACCAGGTCCTGGACGGCGTGTCCGAGCTCCTCGCCGAGATCCGCCTCGAGGTGCTCCTCGAGGAGGGCACCCGCCTGGTGGTGCTCCGCGACCCGCTGGGCGAGCCGGGGCCCGAGGGCCCCGGCTCGGTCGAGCCGGCCGAGGGGGAGGTGGAGCTCGCGCCGGCCCGGCCCCGGATCGCGCTCGCGGTCACGAACACCTCGTCCCGCCCGGTGCGGGTCTCCTCGCACTACCCCTTCTGGCGGGCGAACCCGAGGCTCTCCTTCGACCGGGAGGCCGCGCGGGGGTACCGTCTGGACGTGCCGGCGGGCACCTCGGTCCGCTGGGGCCCGGGGGAGACCCGGGAGGTCACGCTCGTCGCCTACGGGGGAGAGGGGGGATCGCCGTGAGCACGCCGCGGCAGGACGGCCTCCGGATGCCGGCCGAGTGGGAGCCGCACGCCGCCACGTACATGGCCTGGCCCACGCGGGTGGAGCTCTGGGGCGAGCTCTTCGAGCAGGCCAAGCGCGACGAGGCGGAGGTCGCGAACGCGATCGCCGCCTTCGAGCCGGTCGTGATGCTGACCGACCCGCCCCAGGTGGACGAGGCGCGTCGGATGCTCGCCGGCTCGGTCGAGATCCTGCCGATCCCGATCGACGACTCGTGGATGCGCGACAACGGGCCGATCTTCGTGACCGACGGTCGGGGCGGCGTCGCGATGGTCCACTTCCGCTTCAACGCCTGGGGCGAGAAGTTCCACCCCTACGACCGCGACGCCGAGGTGCCGAAGCATCTCGCGGCCCACCTCGGGATGCGTCGGTACGAGGCGCCGATGGTGCTCGAGGGCGGGTCCTTCTTCGTCGACGGCGAGGGGACGCTGCTCACGACCGAGCAGTGCCTGCTGAACCCGAACCGCAACCCCGGCATGAGCCGGGAGGAGATCGAGGCGACCCTCCGCGAGTACCTCGGCGTGGAGGTGATCGTCTGGCTCGGACGGGGCCATCACCTCGACCGGGACACCGACGGGCACGTGGACGGCATCGCCCAGTACGTGCGGCCGGGCGTCGTGATCCTCCACGCGCCGGCCGACCCCGGCCATCCCGACCACGAGAGCGGGCGGGACAACCTCCGGCGCCTCCGCGAGGCGCGGGACGCGCGGGGCCGTCCCCTCGAGGTGATCCCCTTCGAGCCGGGGGGCTCGAGGGCGGCCGGGCTCAACCTGTACCTGTGCAACGGGGCGGCGATCGTCCCCGTGGACGGAGCCGAGACCGACGAGCCCGTCCTCGCGCAGATCCGCGCCGCCTTCCCGGGTCGCGAGGTGGTGCCGGTGCCGGGACGGGTGCTGCTCGAGGGCGGCGGCGGCCCGCACTGCATCACGCAGCAGCTCCCGGTGGGGGTGCCGCTCGCGTGAGGCTCGCCGGCGACGCGAGGGGGTGGGCGCGACCGTGAGGCTCTCCCGCGCGGAGTACCTGCGCCGCTACGGCCCGACGACGGGGGACCGGGTGCGCCTGGGCGACACGGATCTCTGGGTCCGGGTCGAGGCCGATCACGTCGGCGCCGGGGATGAGCCGATCTGGGGGTACGCGAAGAACCTCCGCTCGCGTCAGGCCCAGTTCGACCGGGCGAGCACCGAAAGCGAGCTCGACATGGTGATCGCCGGCGCCCTCGTGATCGATCCCCTCCTCGGGGTGGTGAAGGCCGACATCGGGATCAAGGACGGCCGGATCGTGGGCGTCGGTCGCGCCGGCAACCCCGAGATCGCCGACGGCGTGGAGCTCGTGATCGGCCCGAACACCTGGCCGGTGAACGCCTACGGCCTCATCGCCACGGCGGGGGCGATCGACAGCCACGTGCACCTCATCACACCGAAGCTCGTCCCGGTGGCGCTCGCGGGCGGCGTCACGACGCTCATCACGGCCGGGTTCGAGGAGCCGCCGTACGTGATGGAGCGGACCCTGCTCGCCTTCGAGGACCTGCCGGTGAACCTGGGACTGCAGGCGAGCGCCCGGACCGACCTCGCCTGGCCCGTGGAGCGGGTCCTGGAGGCCGGGGCCTGCGGGCTGAAGATCCACGAGGACTGGGGGGCCTACCCCGAGATCGTCGACGCGGTGCTGGGGCTCGCCGAGGCCCACGACGTCCAGGTGTGCCTGCACACCGACGGCCTGAACGAGTCCTGCGAGCTCGAGGACACGGTGGCGGCGACGCGCGGCCGCACGATCCACGCCTACCACGTCGAGGGGGTGGGCGGAGGTCACGTGCCCGACCTCATCGGGCTCGTCCGCGAGCCGAACGTGATCTGCTCCTCGACGACGCCGACCGTGCCGTACGGGCGCGCGACGGCCGCCGAGCACCTGGAGATGATCCTCGCCGTCCACGGCGGGTCGGCGGAGGTGCCCGAGGACGTCGAGGCGGCGCGCGAGCGCATCCACCCCGCGACGATGGCGGCTGAGGGGCCGCTGCACGAGCTCGGCGCGATCCAGATCGTGAACAGCGACTCGCAGGGGATGGGTCGGATCGGCGAGACCGTGCGGCGGACCTTCCAGCTGGCCCACGCGATGAAGCGGTGGCGCGCGAGCGAGGCGGGGCGCAGCTGGCCGGAGGCTCCGCCGGTCCGTCGCTGGACGCGGCCGGGCGGGCCCGAGGGCGGGCGCGAGGGTGCGGCCGAGCGCGGGGCCGAGGATGGGCCAGGGAACGACAACGAGCGCGTGCTGCGGTACCTCGCGAAGGTGACCGTGGAGCCCGCGATCGTGCACGGCATCGCGGGCGAGGTGGGGAGCCTCGCCCCGGGGCGGGTGGCCGACATCGTCCTGTGGCGCCCGGCGTGGTTCGGGGTGCGCCCCGAGCTCGTGCTCAAGGCGGGGGCGTTCGCCTGGGGCGCGCTCGGCGAGGGGAACGCCACGATCGAGGGGGCGCAGCCGGTGCGGCAGGGCGCTCACTGGGCCGGGACGGGGAGGGCCGGGGCCTCGGTGGGCCTCACGTTCGTCTCCCGCGCGGCCCTGGAGGCCGGGGTGCGCGAGCGCCTCGGCAGCCGCCGCCGGTTCGTCGCGGTGGCGGGCACGCGGGGGCTGACGCGGGAGCACCTCGTCGCGGGGCGCGCGAGCCCGCCGATCGAGGTCTCGCTCGAGGACGGGACGGTGCGTCTGGACGGGCGGGTCCTGGCGGCGGAGCCCCTCGCGGAGGTGCCGCTCTCGCGCCGGTACCTGCTGGCGTAGGTGGGGCGGCGACGCTGCGGGACGTCGTCCCATGGGCCCGTGACCCCGGCACCCCACGAGGCCCGGCACCCCACGAGGCCCGGCACCCGCCGCTTGTCAACCCGTTGACGACGATCGGTCGCCTGCCGGCCGTGTCGTGTCAACCCCTTGTCCAGAACGTCCGCGGTCGTTCCTGACAGGGGGTTGACAGAGGTCGCCCACCGAACCCCGGCGAGCCGTCAAGGGGTTGCGCCTGCCGCTCCCGGGTCGTCGCCTGCCGCTCCCCGGTCGTCGCCTGCCGCTCCCGGGTCGTCGCCTGCCGCTCCCGGGTCGTCGCCTGCCGCTCCCGGGTCGTCGCCTGC
>CAZXJB010000133.1:0-5477 GCA_964640965.1 uncultured Actinomycetes bacterium
GCTGCCGGCCCCCGGGCAGGGCGCGCTCGGCGTCCAGGCCCGGGCCGACGATGGCCCGACGCTCGCGGCCCTCGCGGTCCTGGATCACGGACCCTCGCGGCGGGCGCTCGCGGCCGAGCGGACGATCATGCGGCGCCTCGGCGGGGGGTGCGCGCTCCCGCTCGGCGCCCACGCCGAGGCCGCGGACGGCTCGGTGCGCCTCACCGCCGCCGTGTTCACCCCCGACGGCGCCCGCGAGGCCCGCGCGAGCGCCGAGGGCGCCGACCCCGAGGAGGTCGCCGCCGCCGTCGAGGCCGACCTGCGCGCCGCCGGCGCCGAGGAGATCCTCCGGGCGGTGCGCCGATGAGCCCCGCCGCGAAGCCCCTCGCGGGCCGGACCGTGCTCGTGACCCGCCCCGCCGAGCAGGCCGCCGAGCTCGTCCGCCTGCTCGAGCGCCGCGGGGCCCGCGTCATCCTCGCCCCCACGATCGAGCTCGTGCCCTCGCGCTCGCCAGCGCTGAAGCGGGCCCTGCGCGAGCTCGCCGAGGGCGCCTTCGCCTGGGTCACGCTCACGAGCCCCCGCACGGTCGAGGTCCTCGCCGCGCACCTGCGCCCGCGCGAGGTCCGCGCCAAGGTCGCCGTCGTCGGCGAGGGCACCGCCGAGGCGTTCCGCCGCTTCGCCCGCCGCGACCCGGACCTCGTGCCGAGGGCCTACACGACCCTCGCCCTCGCGCGAGCCTTCCCCCGCGGCAGCGGTCGCGTGCTCTGCCCGAGGGCGGACATCGCGCCCGAGGGGCTCGAGGAGGCGCTCGCGCGCAAGGGCTGGAGCCCCGAGCGCGTCGAGGCCTACCGCACGCGCCTCGCTCGCTCGCTCCCCAGGCATGCCCGCGAGGCGCTGCGCCGCGGCGAGGTCGACGCCGTCGCGTTCACGAGCGCCTCGACCGTCCGAGGCTTCGTGCGGGCCCTCGGCGCCGCGCGCGGGCACCCGAAGGTGGTCTGCATCGGCCCGGTGACGGCCCGCGAGGCGCGCGAGCACGGCCTGCGGGTCGCCGCGGTGGCGAGGCCCCACACGATGGAGGGCCTCGTCACCGCCCTCGAGCGGGCCCTCCGCCGCTGAGGGGCCGGCACGGCCGTCCGGTCGGCCACCGGCGGGCCGGAGGACCCCACCGTCCGATCGCGCGCGGGGTACCATCGGGCCATGGCGTTCCCCAGGCAGCGGCCTCGCCGGCTCCGCCGCACGCCGGCGCTGCGCGCGCTCGTGCGCGAGGTCGAGCTCTCGCCGCGCGACCTCATCGCGCCCCTGTTCGTCAAGGAGGGCATCCGCGAGCCGGTCGAGATCCCCTCGATGCCCGGGCAGCACCAGCACACGCTCGAGTCGCTGCGCAAGGAGGCGGCCGAGATCGCCGCCCGCGGGGTGACCGCGTTCATGCTCTTCGGCGTGCCCGAGCGCAAGGACGCCGAGGGGTCCGAGGCCTGGAACCCCGACGGCATCGCCCAGCGCGGGCTGCGCGTGCTCCGCGCGGAGCTCGGGGACGAGCACGTGATCATGGCCGACCTGTGCCTGGACGAGTACACCGAGCACGGGCACTGCGGGGTGCTCGACGAGGAGGGCCAGGTCGACAACGACGCCACGCTCGAGCGCTACCGGCGGATCGCCGTCGCGCAGGCCGAGGCCGGCGCGCACCTGGTCGGGCCGAGCGGGATGATGGACGGCCAGGTGGCCGCGATCCGCGACGCGCTCGATCAGGCCGGGTTCCAGCGCGTGGGGATCATCGCGTACGCGGCGAAGTTCGCGAGCGCCTTCTACGGGCCCTTCCGCGAGGCGGCCGAGTGCGCCCCGCGCTTCGGCGACCGCACCGGCTACCAGATGGACCCGCCGAACGCCGACGAGGCGATCCGCGAGGTGCGCGCCGACATCGCCGAGGGCGCCGACATCGTCATGGTCAAGCCCGCGCTGCCCTACCTCGACATCATCCGCCGCGCCAAGGACGAGACGCGCTTCCCGATGGCCGCCTACAACGTCTCCGGCGAGTACGCGATGATCAAGGCGGCCGCCCTCGCCGGCTGGCTCGACGAGCGCAAGGTGGTGCTCGAGGCGCTGACCTCGATCCGCCGCGCCGGCGCCGACCTCATCCTCACCTACCACGCCAAGGACGCGGCGGGCTGGCTCGCCGGCTGAGCACGGGTGGCCCTCCGGACGCATCCCATTGGCGCAGACCGCCCTCGGTGTGTGCTAACGTCGGCCCATGCGCGTGCACATCTCGCTCGACGAGGAGCTCGTGCGCGAGATCGACCGGCTCTCGGGGCCGCGCGGCCGCAGCGCCTTCATCGAGGAGGCTGTCCGCGAGCGCGTCGACCGCGAGCGGAGATGGCGGAAGATGGAGTCGGCCATCGGCTCCATCCCCGACACCGGCCATCCCTGGGACGCGGACGTGGCTGGCTGGGTCCAGGAGCAGCGCCGGCTCGGCGAGCGTCGCCGCCCCGCCTGATGGCGGCCGTCCTGCTCGACACCACGGTCGTCATCGATCTCCTCCGGGGGCGGCCGGGCGCCGTCGCACGCCTCCGGGCGCTGCGGCGGGCGGGCGACGACCCGTACGTCTGCGCTGTCACCGTCGAGGAGATCACCCGTGGCCTCCGTGCGGGAGAGGACGAGGCGTTCCTCGAGCTCCTCGAGGGACTGCTCCCCGCACCCCTCGGCATCCCCGAAGGGCGGCTCGCGGGCTTCTGGAAGCGCACGCTGGCTAAGCGGGGGCGGACCATCTCGCAGTCCGACGCGCTGATCGCGGCCGCGGCGGCAGGCGTCGGGGGGCGCCTGGCGACCGGGAACCCCAAGGACTTCCCCATGCAGGGCCTCGTGGTCGAGCACTGGCCGGCCGGGGAGTGACGCCGTCCCGTAGCATGCGGGCGTGAGCCGCTCCGAGGACCTGTTCGAACGGGCGCGGCGCGTCATCCCCGGCGGGGTGAGCTCGCCGGTCCGGGCCTTCGGGGCCGTCGGGGGCACGCCGCGGTTCGTCGCCGAGGGTCACGGCGCCTACCTCATCGACGCCGACGGCACGACCTTCCTGGACTACGTGCAGTCGTGGGGGGCGCTGCTGTTCGGCCACGCGCGCACCGAGATCGTGGAGGCCGCCACGGCGGCGGCCCGCCGGGGGACCTCCTTCGGCGCCCCCACCGAGCTCGAGGTCGAGCTCGCCGAGCGCATCACCGCGGCCGTGCCGAGCATCGAGATGGTCCGGCTCGTCTCCTCCGGGACCGAGGCCGTGATGAGCGCGGTGCGCCTCGCGCGCGGGGCGACGGGGCGGGACCTCGTCGTGAAGTTCGAGGGGTGCTACCACGGGCACGCGGATGCGCTGCTCGCGCGCGGCGCCGGGTCGGGGATGGCGACGCTCGGGATCCCGGGCTCGCCGGGCGTGACCGAGGGCGCCGCCCGCGACACGATCACCGTGCCCTACAACGATCTCGAGGCGGTCCGCGCGGTCTTCGCCGAGCGCGGCGGCGAGATCGCGGTGGTCGTCGTCGAGCCGGTGGCCGCGAACATGGGGGTCGTCCCGCCCGAGCCGGGCTTCCTCGCGGGCCTGCGCGAGCTCACGCGCTCGCACGGCGCGCTCCTGCTCTTCGACGAGGTGATCACCGGGTTCCGCGTGGCCTACGGCGGGGCGCAGTCGGTGTACGGGATCGAGCCCGACCTCACCACGCTCGGCAAGGTCCTGGGGGGCGGGTTCCCCTGCGCCGCGTTCGGCGGCCGCCGGGAGATCATGGAGCACCTCGCGCCCCTCGGGCCCGTCTACCAAGCCGGGACGCTCTCGGGGAACCCCGTGGCGGTGGCCGCGGGGATCGCGGCGCTGGACCTCGCCCGCGAGCTCGACCCGTACCCGGGCCTGGAGCGGACCGCGTCGGCGCTCGCCGAGGGGCTCGCGGAGGCCTTCGGCCGGATCGGCATCCCCGCGACCGTGAACCGTGCCCACACGCTGCTCAGCGTGTTCTTCACCGAGGGGCCGGTGCGCTCCTACGCCGACGCGCGGGCGGCCGACCACGAGCGGTACGCGCGGTTCTTCCACCACATGCTCGAGCGGGGCGTGTACCTGCCACCCTCCGGCTACGAGATGTGGACCCTCTCGACCGAGCACGGCCAGGCGGAGGTGGAACGGACGATCGAGGCCGCGGGGGCGTTCACGGGCTGAGGCCGCCGTGCGCCGCCGCGCGTGAGGCGAGACCGGGCGCGCGCCGCCGCGCTGTCGCTGAGGCCGTCAACGCTGTCAACACGGTGACGACTGTTGACCCTCTCGTCGATGGGACGTGTCAACCCCCTGTCAGCATCGACCGCGGACGTTCCTGACAGGGGGTTGACAGGGGACGGTGGCGGGGGCCCGATCGGTCGTGAAGGGGTGACACGGCCTCGGCTTGGCGGGAGGCCAGAGCCCGGCTCACGCCCCCCGTGCTGCGGCCAGGCGCTCGGCGACCATGCGCTCGGCCGCAGCGCCGGGCGAGATCCCCTCGGCCTCGGCGCGGCGGAGGCACGCCGCGAGCGTCTCGCCGATCGCCCGCAGGCGGGCGTCCCGGGCCGCCTCGTCCTCCCCGAGGAGCTCGAGGGACGCGAGGTGGATGATGCCGCCCGCGTTCACGACGTAGTCGGGCGCGTAGAGGATCCCGCGCTCGGCCAGGCGCTCCGCGTCCGCGGGCTCGCCGAGCTGGTTGTTGGCGGCGCCGGCCACGACGCGGCAGCGGAGCCGCGGGATCGTCTCCCGGTTCAGCACCCCGCCGGTCGCGCAGGGCGAGAGCACGTCGCACGGCGTCTCCAGCGCCGCCTCGGGCGGCACCACGGCCGCCCCGAGCTCGCCCGCCAGCGCGCGGGCTCGCCCCTCGTCGACGTCGGCGAGGACGAGCTCCGCGCCGGCCTCGGCGAGCAGGCGCGCGAGGACGCTCCCCACCGCCCCCACGCCCTGGACGAGCACGCGCCGGCCCGCGAGATCCTCCGTCCCGAACGCGTGCGCCGCCGCCGCCCGCAGCCCGTGGAAGACCCCGACGGCGGTGGAGGGGGCCGATGACCCCGATCCCCCGCCTTCGAGGCTCCGCCCCATGACGTGGCGGGTGCGCTCGGCCACGACGTCCATGTCGTGCTCGGAGGTGTTCATGTCGCACGCGGTCACGTACGTCCCGCCGAGGGCCTCGACGAGGTCCGCGTAGCGGAGGAGGACCTCGCGCCGACGGGCACCGCTCGGGATCTCGGGCACGGCGAGCACGGCCTTCCCGCCGCCGAGCGGGAGCCCCGCGATCGCGTTCTTGCTCGTCATCGCGGCCGAGAGCCGCAGGCCGTCGCGGAGCGCGTCGGCGGGCTCGGCGTAGACCTTCATCCGCGTCCCGCCGGCCGCCGGACCGAGGACGGTCGAGTGGACGCAGGCGAGCATCCACGTCTCGGTCGCCCGATCGAAGCGGACGGCGACCTCCTCGCCGTCCCACGTCCGCAGGAGCTCCTCGAACACGCCGCCCGCATCTTGCCAC
>CAZXJB010000134.1:0-5399 GCA_964640965.1 uncultured Actinomycetes bacterium
CTGCCGGGGGGCGAGGTCGTGCTCGGGCGCCTCTACGTCCGCGGCCCTTACCCGGTCGGCAGCGGCGACGCCTTCCTCGGCGGGCTCGTCACGGCCCTCGAGCGGGGGGACGGATGGCCGGAGGCGCTCCGGCTCGCGCTCGGCGCCGCGGCCGCGAACGCCGAGGTCCCCGGGGCCGGGCGCCTGGACCCGGGTCGCGCCCGGGCGCTCGCCCGCGAGGCCGAGCTCGCCCCGTGAGCGGTGAGATGCCCTGGGTGTGCCACGGTTCCTTGACAGGCTCCGAGCGCGTGCCACGATGCGTCCGGTCACGGACATCCCGGAGGAGCCCATGAACCGCGGTCCGATCCTCCCGCGCCGACGCTTCCTGCGCGCGGCCGGTCTCGGGGCCGGGGCGCTCGCGCTCGGCCCGCTGCTCGCCGCGTGCGGCAAGGAGCCGTCGGCGACCCGGACGGGCGCGAGCGGGTTCGACTGGTCCGAGCAGCGGAAGGCCGGCACCGTCACGTTCGCCAACTGGCCGCTGTACATCGACAAGCGCAAGGTGGGCGGCGAGGTCACCCATCCGACGCTGGAGGCCTTCACCGACGAGACGGGGATCCAGGTCGAGTACCTCGAGCTGATCGAGGACTACGCCTCGTTCTTCGGCAAGCTCCAGCCGCAGCTCGAGGCCGGTCAGCCGACCGGGTTCGACCTCATCGTGATGGGGTACCCGAAGTGGCTGCCGCTCATGATCTCGCGCGGCTACCTCATCCCGCTCGACCGCTCGCGCCTGCCGAACTTCGAGGCGCACGCCGCCCAGAAGTACAAGGAGGCGCCGTACGACCCCGGCAACCGATGGTCGATCCCGTACCAGTCCGGCATCACGGGGATCGGCTACAACATCGAGATGACCGGGCGCGAGCTCACGAGCATCCAGGAGCTCTTCAACCCCGAGTTCGCGGGGTCGGTCGGCATGTTCCGCGACACCGAGGACACCCCCAACATGGCGCTCATCGCGCTCGGCGTGGACCCGCCGGAGGCGACGGAGGACGACTGGAAGCGCGCGGCCGACCTGCTCCTCCGCCAGCGGGACGACGGGCTCGTCCGCCAGTACTTCGGCCAGGGCTACATCGGGGCGCTGCAGAACGGCGAGGTGGCGCTCACGCTCGCGTGGTCGGCCGACGTCCTGCAGTCGATCAACAGCGGGTACGACAACCTCCGGTTCATCGTCCCCGAGGAGGGCGGCCTGCTGTGGACCGACAGCCTGTGCATCCCGATCGGCGCCGAGCACCCGCTCGACGCCATCATGCTGATGGACCACTTCTTCCGCCCCGAGATCGCCGCGATGCTGACCTCGTGGATCCAGAACGTCTCGCCGGTGCCCGAGGCGCAGGACATCCTGCGCGCGCAGGGGGACCCCGTCGCCGAGAACCCGCTGGTGTTCCCGACGCCCGAGATGTACGCGAGGCTGCGGGGCTACCGCGTGCTCGACGCCGACGAGCAGGAGCGCTGGGACGACCTGTTCCTGCCCATCTACCAGGCCTGATCACGTGCCGTGAGCGACCCCTCGCGAGCGGGTGAGCCGGAGCGGCCGGGGGTCCCGCCCGCGCTCGCGGGCGATCCCTGCCTCTCGGTCCGCGACGGCCACCTCTTCGTCGAGGACGTCGACGCGCTCGCGCTCGCCGAGCGGTTCGGCACGCCCCTGTACGTGATCTCCGAGACGCAGCTGCGTCGCAACGCCCGTCGGATCCGCGCCGCCTTCGAGGAGCGCTGGACCGAGGGTCCGGTCCGCGTGCTCGCCTCGATCAAGGCGAACCTGGCGCTCGCGCTGCGGCGCATCCTCACCCAGGAGGGGCTCGGCTGCGATACCTTCGGGCCGGGGGAGCTCGAGGCGGCCCTGCGCTCGGGCGTCCGACCGGAGCTGATCTCGGTGAACGGGACGGCGAAGCCGCCCGAGCTCATCGAGCGGGCCGTGGCGCTCGGCGCCCGGCTCACGATCGATGCCGTGCGCGAGATCGGACTCGCCCGGGAGGCGGCCCGGCGCCTGGGACGACGCGCGACGGTCCGGTTCCGGCTCCGCCCCGACTACCGCGAGCTCGACCTGCCGAGCGAGTTCGCCGCCGAGGACGTGCCGATCCGCGCGTTCGCGAGCACCTACAAGCCGGGGATCCCGACGGCCGACCTGCTCCGGGTCGGCCTGGAGGCTCTGGCCGCGCCCGAGCTCGACGTCTCGGGCGTGATGGCGCACCTCGGTCGGCACCACCACGACCCCACGGTGTGGCGCGGGATGGTGCGGGGGCTCGTGGCGACGCTCGCGGAGCTCTCGCGCGCGTGGGGCGGCTGGCGACCGCGCGAGATCGATCTCGGCGGGGGCTTCCCGAGCCGTCGGGATCCGACGGGCCGAGCCCTCCCGCGAGGGGCGTCGCGTCCCCTGTTCGGGCCCTCGGTCGAGGAGCACGCCGAGGTCCTCACGAGCGCGCTCCGCGGGGAGCTCGCGGCGGCCGGCATCGACCCGGCCGGGATCGCGCTCGAGGTCGAGCCGGGGCGGGCGCTCTTCGCCGACGCCGGGATCCACCTCACGAGGGTCGTGAACGACAAGCGCGAGCCGGGCCGGGAGCCCGAGCGCTGGATCGAGACCGACACGACCGAGATGTTCCTCCTCGACCTGCTGATCGAGCACGACGTCTTCCCGATCCTCGTCGCCGGCCGCGCCGACGCGCCCGTCGCCGAGCCCGTCGACGTGATGGGCGTGAGCTGCGGGTTCGACGTGCTGGCACGCGGCCTCGCGCTCCCGCCGGTCGGGCCCGGCGACGTGCTCGCGTTCCTCGACACGGGCGCCTACCAGGAGGCCGTCGCCACGAACTTCAACGCGCTCCCGCGCCCGGGGACGGTGCTCGTGTGGCAGGATTCCGCCGAGGTGATCAGGCGCGCCGAGACCATCGAGGACGTGTTCCGGCGCGACCGGATCCCCGAGCGTCTGGAGGGGGAGTGGACGGACCCAGGCTCGACCACGTCTCGGTGACCTGTGCCGACCTCGAGCGGTCCATCGCGTTCTACCGCGACGTGCTCGGGCTCCCGCTGCTCGGCCGGGGCGAGGCCGCGGAGCGGGAGCTCTCGACCCTCACCGGTCTGGAGGGGGTCCGGCTGCGCTGGGCCGAGCTCGACCTCGGCAGGGGCCAGGTGCTCGAGCTCGTCGAGTACCTGCACCCGCGCGGCAGGGTCCTGGAGCCGAGGGTCCACGACCCGGGCGCGGGGCACCTCGCGCTCGCCGTCGAGGACATCGAGGCGGCCCACGCTCGCCTCGTCGCCGCCGGCGCGCGGGTCCGCTCGGAGCCCGTCCGCCTCACCGAGGAGGGCGACTGGAACGGCGTGCGGGTCCTGTACGCGTCGGATCCCGACGGCGCGACCGTCGAGCTCCTCGAGCGCCCGCGCGTGATCCGGCTCCCGGAGGCCGAGCCCGCCACCGAGGCGGCCGAGCGTCCCTGAGCGGCTCGCTCAGCGGACCCGCCACTCGGGGTGCTCGCTCAAAGGGTGCGAGGCGGTCTCGCGCGTGGCCGTGAGGAGCGCGTCGGGGTGCCGCTGGAGGAGCGTGATCGGGTACTCCGGCGTGGGGTCGGAGAAGAGCGCGACGCGGAAGGCCGTCTGCTTCCACGCCCCGGTGTCGCTGAAGAGCCGGACCCGGGCGGCCGAGAGGCACTCGCGCATCCCCAGCGTGATCGACATCGGTGGCACGAACTGGTACGCGCCGCCGAAGGTGCGGTGCGCGAGCGCGATGATCGTGTCCGGGTTGTTCTCCTGGATCCGGATCGTCGAATCCGCGAGCTCCTCGAGGCGCATCCGCGCGAACGGCCTGCGGTCGGCCTGGTTGTAGGCCACGTGCCCGTCCTGGCCCCAGCCGCCGAGCGTGAGGTCGATCGGCGCCTCGGCGATCCGCTCGGCCACCTCCTCGGCGGTCTCCGGGAGCAGCCAGCAGCGCTGGTCCTCGGGGACGTTCAGCTCCGGGTCGATGCCGCCGTAGAAGTGCCGCTCCATGAAGCTGCGGAAGTTGTAGGGGTGCCCCTCGGGGAGCGGCCGGCCGTGGCGGTCGAGGCACTCGTCCATGTGGAAGACCGTGAGGTGCCGCAGCGAGACGCGTCGTTCGTTCACCTCGCGCGTCCACGGCTCGTACCAGCTCCTCGGCCCGCACGGCACGATCGCGCGCGTCGGCAGGCCCTGCGCGTTGCGCTCGGCGACGAGGTCGACGAGCTCCCGCGCCATCGCGAGGCCCATGGCGGCGGCGTCGGGCACGATCCGGAAGGGGATCTTCGTGGGGTACCGCTCGAGCTCGTCGACGGGGATGCGGCACCACCGCTCGAGATCGATGGGGTCGACGTCCCTGCTCATCCGCCCCTCCTCACCGCTGTCCGTAGGTCTCGTGGTACCGGGTCCACCACTTCTCGATCTCCTCGGGCGGCAGGGGCGCCGGCGTGCCGAGGGCGCTCGCGAGCCACATCGTCTTCGCGGCGTCCTCGATCATCGCCGCGGCCTTCAGGGCCGCCCGCGGCGTCGCGTCGAAGGCGAAGACGCCGTGCCCGGCGAGCAGGATGCCCGGCGCGCGCGTGCGGTGGGCGAGGATCGCCTCGGCGATGTGGTCGCCCTCGTTGTCCGCGTACGGCGCGCAGGGGATCTCACCGCCGAACTCATCGGCCATGGCGGTGAGCGCGCAGGGGATCGGTCGGCCGAGCGCGGCCCAGGCCGTCGCGAAGTTCGAGTGGGTGTGCACGACCCCGCCGATCGTCGGGTCCGCCCGGTAGAGCGCGAGGTGGTGCGGCGTGTCCACGCTCGGACGGAGCGGGCTCGCCACGCCGTCGGGCACGAGCTCGGCGGGGGCGGGCCTCCCGTCGAGCGTGACGACCGCGAGGTCCTCGGGCCGGAGGCGGTCGTAGTCGACGCCGCTCGGCTTGATGAGCACGAGCCCGTGCTCGCGGTCGATGCCGCTCGCGTTCCCGCTGTGCATCACGACGAGCCGGTGGGCGGGGAGCTCGACGTTCGCCCGCCACACCTCCTCCCGGAGCTGCGCGAAGCCCATCGTGTCCTCCTCCGTGCGTCGGTCAGGTTCCGGATCGTTGGACGGCCTCCCCGAGCGGCGGCCGCGGCTCGAGCCCGGCGTCCCGCGCGAACGCGAGGACCGCGTCGAGGTCCGCCCCGGGGTGGATCGTGTGCGGCGACGTGACGCTGAGGGCGGCGAGCGCGACCCCGAGGTCGAGCCCCGAGCGCAGGGCCCGCGGCGCGCCGCCCGCGAGCAGCGGGACGCCGGCCGCGAGCGCGAGACCGCGATCCAGCGGGCCATGGACCGTCGCCGGCAGAGTCTGATGGGCGGCGCCGAGCAGCAGGCTCGCGACGCGCAGGAGCGCTACCGCCGGCAGTTGCAGGCGGAGGGCACC
>CAZXJB010000135.1:0-5382 GCA_964640965.1 uncultured Actinomycetes bacterium
GCTGGCGAAGATGGTTGCGACCAGCGACGCCGTCGTGATCGGCACGACCGTCTGGGCCGGGCGAGGTCGAACCATCGGGGAGGGTGGGGACGCCCTGACCTTCACCGAGCTCCATCTGTGGATCGACGAGGTCCTCTACGGCGATGTCGTCCCTGGGACGGAGCTGGTGATCGAGATCGACGAGCCGACGGAGTACGAGTCGGATCGATGGCTCTCGAAGGGGGCGCGGTCGATCGTGTTCCTCTATCGCAAGGCAGATCCGACCCCGATCCCGGTTCATTCACCTCTGAACAAGCAGTCGGTGTTCTTGGTCGTCGATGATGACGTCCAGGCGACCATCGAGGATCCGCTCACGACGGCGGTCGCCGAGCTTCCCGTTCCGGCCCTGAGAGGTGAGGTCGCGACGATCGTCCGGCAGATCGAGGCGGGCGAGGTCACACCCGAGGAGCCGTCGCTCGGGTGAGCCGCCACGACGGGTCGCATCTGGGCGGGTGATGGGTGACGGGGCTCACCGACGGCCTCGTCAACAGCCCGACGGTGTGAAGGCCTCGGGTGGGGAGAGGTCGGCTAGGCCCTCGTAGGCGGCGCGGGGGCGGATGAGGCGGTTGTCCCGCCGCTGCTCGAGCACGTGCGCCGAGATCCCGGCGATGCGCGCGCACAGGAAGATCGGGGTCATGAGCTCGACGGGGATGCCGATGAGGTGCAGGAGCAGGCCGATCGGTAGGTCGGCGTTGGGGTGCAGGCCCTTCTCGCGGGCCATCGTCCGCACGACCACGTCGTAGCAACGGACCATCTCGGCGGCATCCGGGTCCCGCGCGGCGAAGGCCTCGAGGTCCTCGCGCAGCAGGACGGCCCGCGGGTCGGGGCGCCGCATGTACACGCGGTGGCCGAAGCCCATGATGCGCTCGCCCCGCGCGAGGCGCTCGAGCACGTAGCCCTCGGCCGCGCGCTCGCCGCCCGCCATGCGGATCTGGGCGAACATCCGGGCCGCGGCCTCGTTGGCGCCGCCGTGGAGCGGGCCCTTGAGGGCCGCGGCGGCCGCGACGACCGCCGCGTAGGGGTCCGCGAGCGTCGAGGCCGCGACGCGCGCCGCGAACGTCGAGGCGGCGAGCTCGTGCTCGCTGTAGCAGGTGAGGATCCGGTCGAAGACCGCGACGACCTCGGGCTCGCGGGGCCGGCCCTGGACCATCCACAGGAACGAGCCCGC
This sequence comes from uncultured Actinomycetes bacterium, assembly GCA_964640965.1. Classification (GTDB taxonomy): domain Bacteria; phylum Actinomycetota; class UBA4738; order UBA4738; family HRBIN12; genus HRBIN12. Next base: position 1,208 of record CAZXJB010000135.1, read on the forward strand.
GAAGCGGAGGCCGGGGTTGGGCTCGAGCACGGGCTCCCCGCGCAGCGCGCGGTAGGCCGCGGCGGTGATCGCCGGCGCGCGGGCGAGGATCCGCAGCAGGATCCGCTCAGCCGCCTCGGGCGAGGGGTCCTCGAGGGTCCGCGGGTCCTCGTAGCCCGCGAGGAGCGACAGGCCGGTGCGCTGCGCGTCCATCGGGTGCGTGTCCCGGGGCAGGCGCCGCAGCACGTCGACGACCCCGTCGGGCAGGCCGGCGAGGTCCGCGAGCTCGGCGCAGAACGCCTCCTGCTCCTCGGGGCTCGGCAGGTGGCCGCGTAGGAGCAGGTGGGCGACGTCGGGGAAGCGCGCGGTGCGGGCGAGCTCGAGCAGGTCGTAGCCGCGCACGACGACCCGCTCCCGCTCGAGGTCCAGGGCCGAGACCTCGGTGCGGGCGACGACCACGTCCTGCAGGCCGGGGCGGACCTCCCCGCTCATCCCTCCTCCCGCTCCGGGTCCCGGGCGAGACCGCGGTCGAGCTCGGCGTAGCCGTCGTAGTCGATGAGCTCGTACAGCTCGGCGCGCGTGAGCATCCGGTCGAGCCAGTCCGCCTGCGTGCCCTCGCGCAGCAGGTCCCGGTAGAAGGCGCGCACCTGCAGGGCGGCCACGCGCGCGGCCGAGACGGGGAAGATCACCAAGCGGTAGCCGAGGGCCGAGAGGCGCGCCGCATCGAGCATCGGGCTCTTGCCGAACTCGGTCATGTTGGCGAGCAGGGGACCGGGGACCGCGCGCGCGTAGGCCGCGAACTCCTCCTCGGTCTCGAGCGCCTCGGGGAAGATGACGTCGGCGCCGGCCTCCCGGTAGGCGAGCCCGCGGCGGACGGCCTCCTCGAACCCGTGGGTCGCGCGCGCGTCGGTGCGCGCGATCACGACGAGGTGCTGGCGGGCGCGAGCGGCGGCCGCGACCTTCTCGCAGAAGGCCTCGAGCTCGACGACCCGCTTGCCCTCCAGGTGGCCGCAGCGCTTGGGGTCCACCTGGTCCTCGATCTGGATCGCGGCGCACCGGGCGCCCTCGAGCTCGCGCACCGTGCGCATGACCATCAGCGCGCTGCCGAAACCGGTGTCGGCGTCGACGATGAGCGGCAGGCGCGTGACCCGCACGATCTGGCGGGCCGCGCGGGCGAGCTCGTCGAGCGTGACGAGCCCGACGTCGGGCATGCCCATCGAGGCCGAGAAGGCCGCGCCCGACAGGTACAGCGCCTCGGCCCCGGCCTCCTTGGCGAGGAGCGCCGACAGGCCGTTGAACACGCCGGGCACGGTGAGGGTCCGACCCTCCTCGAGCAGGGCCCGGAAGCGCTTGGCGGGGTGCTCGCCGGGGTCGGGCGTGAGCCAGGTCATCCCCGCAGCGCCTCCAGGAGGCGCTCGAGCGATCCGTCCTCGCCGAGCGTCCAGACGGCCCGCTCCACCGCCTCGGCGCGCTCGGGGCTCCAGCGCTCGCCGACGTTCGCGCGGTACTTGGCCACGAGCTCCTCGTCGGTCATCGGGTTCCTCGCGTGACCCCGAGGGTACGTCACCTCGCGCACGAGCGTGCGCCCGTCGGTGGTCTCGACCGTGATCCGGTTCGGGATGCCCTCCGGGTAGCCCGCGGTGAGGGCCTCGTCGAGCTCGACCGTCGTGCGTCGCTGCAGCAGCTCCAGCGTGTCGGGGCGGCGGATCCGCTCGAGGTCGAACGTTCGGCGGGTCACCTCGCCGTCCTGCAGCGCCGCGCAGACGATGTACTGGATCGAGTGGTCGGCGGTCTCGCGCGTGCGCGGGTCCCACTTCTCGGGGTCCTTGGCGATGATCTCGTAGGCCGCGCGGAACGTGTCGATCCGCACGCTCGCGATCCCCGCGCCCGCGAGCTCCGCGTGGAGCTGCAGGGCGGCGTCGACCGCGCTCTGCGCGTGGTACTCGACCGGCCAGCGCTTCACGTAGGTGTCGGCGATGCGCCCCGGCGGGGCGAGCTCGTCGAGCCCCCGCAGGGGCGCGGGGTCGAGCGGCTCGCCCCCGAGCACCCGCGCGACGAGCCCCATCTCGCCCTCGAAGGGGCGGAACGGGCCGGTCATGCCGGCCTCGGCGAGGAGCGCCGCGGTGACCCCGAGGCGGCCGGCGTGGGCGGCCGCGGCACCCTTCCACATCGAGAGCTCGCCGGCGCGGGTCTCGCGAAGGGCGACGTGGGGCACCACGGCGAGGGCGATGGCGTGGCGCGTGCGTTCGGGGTCCAGGTCGAGCAGGCGAGCGGCGGCCGCGGCCGTCGCGATGCCGATCACGTTCACGTGGTCGAAGCCGTGGACGCGGAAGCTCGTCGCGTCGCACAGGCGCACGCCGAGCTCGTAGGCGATCGCGATCGCCGTGAGGAGGTCGCGGGCGGGGAGCGCGCGGGCCTCGGCGAGGGCGAGGAGCGGCGCGATCGTGTCCGAGGGGTGCAGCGGCTCCCGGGAGAGGTAGGTGTCGTTGAAGTCCAGGCACCGGACGGCGACGCCGTTCGCGAACCCGGCCGCCTCGAGGCTCGCCCGCTCCGCTGTGCCCCAGAGGGTGACCTCGCCGGGCAGGCGCGCCGCGTACCGGCGGGCCGCGGTGGGGGCGGGCTCGTCCAGGCCGGCGACGGCGACGCCGATCGGATCGAGCACCCGGCGGCGGACCTCGTGCTCCGTGGTGGGTGGCAGGCCCCCGCGCGCGGCGCCGTGCGCATAGGCGGCGAGGGTCGCGAGGGTTCGGTCGGTCAGGTCCTCCTCCACCCGTTCCTCCGATCGCGCTGCGCGGCATCCCGGCTCGACGATGCCGGGTCGGGCGCCCGGCGTCCGACCCATCCTCCCGAGCCTACCTGCTCGCAGGCTCTAGACTGCTCCGGCCGGATGCAGGAGGTGGAGATGCCGCAACCGCTGGTCGGGATCGTCATGGGCTCGAGGTCGGACTGGGAGACGATGCGTCACTGCGTCGAGCAGCTCGACGCCTTCGGCGTCCCGAACGAGGTCCGCGTGCTCTCGGCGCACCGCACGCCGGGTGAGCTCGCAGCGTGGATCACGGCGGCGGAGGAGCGCGGCGTCGAGGTCTTCATCGCCGCGGCGGGCATGGCCGCGGCGCTCCCCGGGGTGGTGGCGGCGCAGACCACGCTGCCGGTGCTCGGGGTGCCGATGGAGTCGAAGCTCCTGGGTGGGCTCGATTCGCTGCTCTCGATCGTGCAGATGCCGGGTGGCATCCCCGTGGGGACGCTCGCGATCGGCAAGGCCGGAGCGGTGAACGCCGCGATCCTCGCGACGCAGATCCTGGCCCGGGGCCACGCGGAGTACCGGGAGGTCGTCGCCCGCCACCGGTCGGAGCAGGCGGCGAAGATCCTCGCCGGGACCGACCCCCGGGCCGGGTGAGCGGTGGCCTACCTCACCTGCCCCTGGTGCCTCACGCCGCAGCTCGTGGCGGACGAGGCCTCGGGCTACCGGTGCTTCACCTGCTCGGCCGAGGTCGCGTTCGTCGCGTGCCAGGCCTGCGGGTTCGTGCAGACGGTGAGCAAGCGCTGGACCCGCTACACGTGCGGCCGCTGCCAGGCGGTGGGCGAGCTCCCCCGGCGCTGGGGCTACGACGCGGGGACGACGGCGGCCAAGGTCAAGGGCGCCGGGCAGGCCTGGCCGAAGCTGTAGGTCGGGGTCCGCTCAGACGGGGCGCTCGCGCTGGGTCCACCAGGCGAGCAGGCCGGCGAGGAGCACGACGCTCGCGGCGATCGCGAAGCGGGTCGCGCCGGCCTCGGCGGTGAAGGTCAGCACCCGGCGGTTGCGGTCGTCGAGGAGCGCGCGCATCGCCTCCTTCGTGAGGCCCGCGTCGCGCGCGTGCGCGAGGAAGCCGGTCTCCCACACGAGGGCGCCCAGCCGCGCGACGCCGACGAGGCCCCACCCGAGGATCCCCGCGAGGAGCGCGACGCCGGGGTGGGCGAGCAGCGGGAGCTGCACCCCGCGGTCCAGCCCGTACCAGAACCACAGCAGGCCGAGGACGCCGGCCACCACGGCGAGCCCGAGGACGACGTTCCGCACGACCGCGTCGTCGGCGAAGAACGGGAGCTCCGCGACCTGTCGCAGCTCGTCCCTTCGGCCCTTGGTCGCGAGCGTGCCGGTCACCCAGGGGAGGGAGAGCGAGGTGAGCGCGACGGCGGCGGAGGCGAGCGCGAGCGCGCCC
>CAZXJB010000136.1:0-5250 GCA_964640965.1 uncultured Actinomycetes bacterium
CCGCCCGGCACCTTGATGCGGACCATGAAGGTCCCGACCTTCGGCTTGTCGTGGGTGAGGCCCCACCAGTTCAGGCGGACGATGTCCTCCTCGGAGACGGCCTCGTAGCCGCGGGCGATGAGCTCGGGCAGCTCATCGCGGATGTCGAGCGGGAACTTCTCCCGCTTCAGCCGCTCGATCGAGTTGCGCTTCCAGACCAGGTCCCAGTCGGGCTCGGGTCTCGGCTTGGAGAGGATGCTCGCCATGGGTGCTCCCTCGGAGGTCGGTGGACGGTCGACCGAGAGCCCCGGCGGGCGGGTGCGTGGGTGTGGCTAGGACCGCACGCCGCGCCCGCTCGGGGCGCAGGGCATGCGACAGCCGCAGAGGCGGGAGGGGATCATCGCCCCCACGAGGCCGGCGCAGCGCGTGCGGATCATGCGGTGATTCCTACCTACGAGGTCGGAAACTGCAGGTGCAAGGTATCTGCGGCGGTGGCCGCTGTCAAGGGGGCGGTACCCTCGAGCCATGGGACGGCGGGAGCCCCCGGCGCTCGGGCCGCGCGGGGAGGGGTGGGTCGTGATCCAGGCCGCGCTCCTCGCGCTGCTCGTCGCGGCCGGGGCGCTCGGGCCCGAGTGGCCGGACGCGCTCGAGCGGCCCCTGCTCGCGGCGGCCTTCGCGGTCGGGATCCCCGGCGCGGTGCTCTTCCTCGGCGGGGCGCTCCGTCTCGGGGCCCAGCTCACCCCGTACCCGAGGCCCGTGGAGGGCGGCAGCCTGCGGGACGGCGGCGTCTACGCGCTCGTGCGCCACCCGATCTACGGCGGCGTGATGCTGCTCGCGCTCGCGTGGGGCCTCGCGACCTCGTGGCTCGCGCTCGCCCCGGCGATCCTGCTCGGTGTCCTGTTCGAGCTGAAGTCCCGGCGGGAGGAGCTCTGGCTCGCCGAGCACCACGAGGGCTACACGGCCTACCGCGAGCGCGTGCGCCGCCGGTTCATCCCCTGGGTGTGGTGACGCCCGGGGGTGCTGCGTCGGCTGGGCGGCGCGGGCCTCAGGCGCGCCGCCCGATGCCGCGACCCCTGGCGCCGCCGACGAGCCCGAAGTCGACGAGCACGCCGAGGACGATGACGATGACGCCCATCGCCTCGAGCCCGCCGCTCGGGGCGGTGAAGGCGTTGCGGGCGAGCGCGTACGCGATGGTCGTCGTCGGCAGGAGGAAGAAGCCGAGGAGCGGCCACCATCCCGACGCGAAGGCGCGGTCCAGGTAGTCCGTGAACAGCCACAGGACGACGAGGACGAAGCGCGGGGTGAGCAGGCCGAGGAGCGCGACGAGGCAGCCCATGCGCCCGCCAGCCTAATGGGGCTCACCCGCCCGCGCCCGGTCGCGGAGCTCGCGGCGCACGAGCAGGGCGGAGCCGACGAGGGCGATCGCGGCGAACGTGAACCACTGGATCGCGTAGGACAGGTGCGGGCCCTCCGAGAGCTCGGGCGGCGGGACGGGGACCGGCAGGTCGCCGGGCTGCGGCGGCGTCTGCCGCTGCAGCTGCAGGGCGAGCGGGTAGAGCGGGAGCCCGAGCTCGCGGCCGATCGCGGCGGGCTCGTCGTGGGCGACCGTGAGGAGCCGTCCGCTCGGGTCGCGCTCGATCGCGACGTCTGGCTCACCGGGGCTCGGCAGCAGGAACCCGGCGACCGTCACCGGGCCCGTGGGCGGCGCGGCGGGCGCGACGGGCGGCGTCCCGAGCTCGAAGGGCACCCAGCCGCGGTCGACGAGGATCGCCCGCGCGCCGCCCACGGGCCGCTCGAGCAGCAGGGGCGTGAGCACGTGGTGACCGGGCTCGCCGTTCAGGGCCCGGCCGTAGAGGAGCACCTCGTGCGCGGGGTCGTAGGTGCCGGTGACCTCGACGCGGCGGTACGCGATCGTCTGCGGATCGGCGTCGGCGAGGGCCTCCAGGGGGACGGGCGCGGCGGCGAGGCCGCGCCGGATCTCGGCGTTCAGAGCGCGGCGCTGCTCGAGGCGGTCGAGCTGCCAGATGCCCAGGCGCACGCACGTCGCGGCGACGAGGAGGGCGAAGACGAGCAGGCCGAGCCACCGCGGGGTGAGCAGGAACCGGAGCCTCGCCATCCGCCCGGCCTAGTAGCCGGCGGTGCTCCCGAAGTCGATCGGGATGCAGGCGCCGGTCACGGGCGCCGCCTCCGGGGACGCGAGGTACGCGATCAGGGCGGCGACCTCCTCGGGACGGATGAAGCGGGCGCGCTCGCGCTGGGGGTACTTCGCGAGGAGGGCGCGCAGGTAGCCCTCGGGGTCGCCTCCGCCGTAGTCCCGCGCCTGTCCGGCGAGCATCGGGGTGTCGACGTCGTTGGGGCACACCGCGTTCACGCGGACGAGCTTCGGCGCGAGCTCGAGGGCGAGGGACCGCGTGAGGAGCGAGACCCCTCCCTTGGAGGCGCAGTAGATCGCGGTCTCCGCGGTCCCGACGAGCCCGGCGTCCGAGGAGAGGTTCACGATGCAGCCCTCGGTGCGCTCGAGGTGCGGGATCGCGAAGCGGCACATGAAGAAGGTGCCCTTCAGGTTCACCGCCATCGTGCGGTCGAACTCCTCCTCGGTCGCCTCGGCCGTCGGCCCCTCGACCCAGACGCCGGCGCAGTTCACGAGGACGTCGAGCCGCCCGTGGCGTTCGACCGCCTCGCGCACGATGCGCTCGCACTCGGTGACGACGGTGACGTCGGCCACGATCGTCTGCGCGCCCCCGAGCTCCGCCGCGACCTTCGCGAGGCCCTCCCCGTCGATGTCGGTGAGGGCGACCGTCTCGCCGTCCCGGTGGAAGCGCTCGGCGGTCGCACGGCCGATGCCGCCCGCGGCTCCCGTGATGAGCACCACCCGCCCGCCCATGTCGGTCGCATCCTACCGCGCGGCCCATCGGCTACCCTTCGGCTGCGATGCGCGGCCTGGACCGGTTGCTGGAGCTGCAGGAGCTCGATCTCGCGATCGACCGGCTCGAGCACCGGCGCGAGCGGCTCGCGTCGGGGCGGGACGTCGCCGAGGCGCGCGCCGCGATGGAGGAGGCCGAGTCGCGCCTCGGGGAGCTGCGCCTCGCGCTCGATGCGGCGGCGGCCGAGCAGCGCCGGCTGGAGGCCGAGGTCGACTCGATGGAGCGCAAGGCCGCCGCGGACGAGCGCCGGCTGTACGACGGGAGCATCGCCAACGTCAAGGAGCTCGAGGCGCTCCAGCACGAGATCGCGAGCCTGAAGGAGCGGAAGGCGCGCATCGAGGACGACCTGCTCGAGGCCATGGAGCGGCGGGAGGGGCTCGAGGCGCGCGTCCCGCCGGTGGAGGCGGAGGCCGCGGAGGCGCGCGCGCGGGTCGAGGCGCTCGAACGCGACGGCGCGGCCGAGCTCGAGCGCGTCCGGGCGGAGCTCACCGAGCTCCGCGCGCGGCGGGACGCGCTCACGCCCGCGCTCGACCCGGAGCTGCTCGAGCTCTACGAGGACCTGCGCGGCAAGAAGGACGGGATCGGGGCGGCGGCGCTGGTGGACGGCGTGTGCCAGGCGTGCCACGAGAAGCTCTCGGCCCGCGAGCTCGATCGACTGAAGCACGCCGAGGGCATCGGGAGGTGCGAGCACTGCCGCCGGATCCTCGTGCTCACGTGATCGTCCACTGCGACGGCGCCGCGCGCGGCAACCCGGGACCCGCCGGGATCGGGGTCGTGATCACCGACGAGACCGGCCGCGTCCTCGCCGAGATCGCGGAGGGCGTCGGGGTCGCCACGAACAACCAGGCCGAGTACACCGCGGCGCTCGAGGGCCTCCGCCGGGCCGGGGAGCTCGGCGCGACGCACGTCACCCTGCGCTCGGACAGCCGGCTGCTGATCGAGCAGCTGGAGGGGCGCTACCGCGTGCGGAACACCGTGCTGCAGCGCCTGCATCGGCTCGTCCGCGAGGTCGCCGCGTCCTTCGAGCGCGTGGACTACGAGCACGTCCCGCGCGAGCGCAACCGCGACGCCGACCGCCTCGCGAACGTCGGCGTCGATGCGATGCTGGCCGCCGGGGAGCTCACCCGCCCGTCGGGGCCCCGCCCGTGGGAGGGGGCGGCGGGACCGAGCTGACGAGGCCCTCCAGGGGGAAGGCGAAGCGCAGCGCGCGGCCGTCCCCTCGGAAGGTCAGCACGAGCGAGCGATCCGCCGTCGAGTCCTGCTGCGGGAAGGCCATGAGGGCCTGCACGCCCCGTCCCGGCGGGATCGTCCCCACCAGGGCCGCCGAGGGCACGCCCCGGGTCCGCTCGAAGGACCCGTCGGGCAGCCCCTCGTACAGCCCGGTCGCATCGCCGTCGAGCCGGATGGGCCGGCGGGACCGGTTCTCGACGATGAGGTTGAACTGCCAGTTGGGTGTGAACATGAACAGCGAGTCCAGGCGCACCGAGACGCCGTCCTCGGTCCGGGCCTCGTCCCGGAACAGCTCGATGCCGTCGGTCATCGGCACCCCGTCGCGGGTGAGGTCGGCCACGCGCCAGTCGCCGGGCCGCAGGCTGACGAGGCGCACCGGCCCGTCGAGGATCCGAGCCCGTTCGAAGGGCTCGCCCGCATCCGGCGTGAACGTGAACCGCACGGTGGCGGCCAGGGTGACCTGGGCGCCGACCGCGCGCGGCAGCGGGATCACCCCGCCGAAGCGCGCGCCCCGCAGGTCGGCCTGGCCCACGATGACCCCGGGGAACTGGGCGTTCTGGACCGCGAGCCAGGCGACCCATCGTTCGAGCTCGGGTCCCGTCACGAGGGCGCCGAGCGCCGCGCCGCCGTCGAGCGGGGCGTTTGCGTAGGCCTGGACGAGCTCGATCGCCGTGCGGCGCGCCGAGGCGGCCACGAGGCCGGGGAACGGCGGGACCTGCTCGAGCGCGAGGGGGGCGGTGGGGCCGACCGGCTCGCGGGCGCAGGCCGCGAGCAGCAGTGCGGCCGCTGCGAGCAGGGATCGCCGGCGCATGGATGGGGCCGATGATACGCGGCCTATACTGCGAGGTGGAGGAGCCGGCCGGGCGGCCGCGGCCGGCCTTCGGGCCGGTCGAGGAAAGTCCGGGCTCCGCAGGGCAGGGTGCTGGGGGAACCCAGGCGGGGGCGACCTCGCGGAAGCGCCACAGAGAGCAGACCGCCCGCGCGGGCGACCGCGCGGGCAAGGGTGAAACGGTGAGGTAAGAGCTCACCAGCGGATCGGGCGACCGGTCCGGCTCGGCAAGCCCCACCCGGAGCAAGGCCAAGCAGGGAGCGGTGCCGGAGGCCCGCGCGGGCGACC
>CAZXJB010000137.1:0-5121 GCA_964640965.1 uncultured Actinomycetes bacterium
TGATCTCGAGGTCGCCGACGCCCTGGAGGTTGGTGAGCAGGTGGATGTCGGGGTCGCCCGCGCGGTGCTCCTCGGTCCGGTCCAGGTACGCCAAGCCCTCCGGGTCGTCGCTCGCGAGCGAGCCGGCCATGATGAGCTGCAGCCCCGGCACCTCTGCGCGGACCAGGCGGTACGCGTCGATCACCCCGAGGGGATCCTTCCACGGATCGAACCGTGAGACCTGGGCGACGATCGGCCGCCCGGGATCGATCCCGAAGGCCGCGAGCGCCTCGCGCGTCGTCTCGTCGCTGATCGGTCGGTTCTTCACCGAGAGCGGGTCGATGGAGGGTGGGATCACGGCGATCCTCGGCCCCTCGATCCCCGGACGGACGAACTCGGCGAGCGTGAAGATCGCGGCGTCGTAGCGGTTCACGAGGGGCTCGAAGAAGGCCCACACGGGCTCGTGGGGGGTGGAGAGGTCGATGTGGCAGCGCCAGACCCAGGCGCCGGTGCGTCTTCCCTCCTCCTCGAGCACGCGGAGCACGGCGGCGGGCTGCGGGTCGTGGACCAGGTACACGTCGTGGTCGTCCGGGATCTCGGCGGCGTTCGCGACGATCCGGTCCCAGTACGTGGCGGCCATCTGAGAGGTCCACTCGACCGCATGCCCCTGGAGCGCGTTGTGGACCGCCTTCGTCACGCCGAAGTAGTCGTCGGAGCCCTGCAGCACGGCCCACGTGGTCTGGATCCCGAGGTCGTTCAGGAGCGCGACGTGCGTGGCGAGCAGCTCCGCGACGCCCCCGCCGAACGCGGTGCTGTTCAGCTGCAGGAGACGGAGCCCCCGCAGCGGTCGGGCGGCCTCGATGAGACGCTCGACGGCCTCTTCGCCGGCAGCCTCGACGTAGTCGGCCACCCGCTTCTCGGGCACGGGCACGGTGGGGAGCATGAGCGCGAGTCTATCGGGCACGCTCAGGAGCCGAGAGGAGGGCGTCCACGGCCTCCGCGAAGCCGACCCCGTATGCGCCCTCCGTGACCCTCACCCCCTCGGGAGGCCGGGTCCCGAGCGCCTCGAGGCCGTTGCGGACGAGGAAGAGCCTTCCGACCTCGTCCTGGACGTCGAGATCGGCCCGGGAGTCGCCGACGGCGGCGGCCGCCTCGCGCGGGATGCCGCGCAGCTCCCGGTGCCGCCGGATCGCCGAGGCCTTCGAGACCCCGCGCGGCAGCAGGTGGTACGCGTGGACCTCGGCCACCTCGAGGCCCGACGGGCGACGGCGGAGCCGCCCGTTGTCGACGAACGTCGCCCAGGCGAACCCCGCTTCGTGCAGCACGCGCTCGACCTCGACGGTGTCCACGGACCCCTGGAACATGAGCGAGACCCGGGTCTCCCCGGCGACGGCCTGCAGGCGCCGGGGGAAGCGCTCGAGCAGGAGCGCGGCGGCCCCGGAGCGCCGGAGCTCCTCCGCCGGGTGGATGTCCGGCGGGGCCTCCCCCGTCTGCACGACCTCGGCGCCGTCCTCCAGCACGAGCAGCCCGCCGAGCTCCGCGATGGAGGCGGAGGCGCCGAGCGTCCGGGCGACCTCCCCCAGCCCCCGACGGGTCCGGCCGGACATGAGGACCAGGTCCACGCCCGCCCGTCGCAGGCGGAGCAGGGCCTCGGCCGCCTCGCCGATCGGCGCCCCATCGGGGCCCGTGAAGAGCGAGCCCCCGGGGCCGACGAGCGTGCCGTCGAGATCGGCGTACAGGACCCGGAGGCGGGTTGTCGTTGCGCTCATTGACACCTCCACCCCCTGAACCTACAGTGCGAGCAGGGGTTCGACCGTGCTGAAGATCTCGCAGAAGCTCGAGTACGCCATGCGGGCGATGATCGAGCTCTCCCTGCGCCGCGAGCAGGGCGGGCTCGTGCCGGCGCGGGAGATCGCGCAGGCCCAGCAGATCCCCCTGCGGTTCCTCGAGCAGCAGCTCCGGGCGCTGCACAAGGCGGGCCTGGTCGAGAGCTTCCGGGGGGCGGGCGGCGGCTGCCGCCTCGCCCGCCCGCCCGAGGAGATCCGGGTCGCGGACATCGCCGACGCGATCGAGGGGCAGCTCTACCCGATGTTCTGCCTCGAGCCCTCCGATCACCGGTGCTTCGCCGACTCCCGGTGCGGCCTCCAGGGCTTCTGGGGCGACGTCGCGAGGGCCATCCAGCGCGTCTTCGAGGAGACCACCGTGGCGGACCTCGCGGCCCGGCACCGGCGGAGCGGCGCGGCTCCGGTCTTCACGCGCGAGCAGCTGCTGTCGCGGCTTGGCTGACGGGGTCGCGGCCGGAGGGGCCGCCCTCGGGTCGGACCTCGCTCCAGCTCCTCAGGCGGACTTGCCCAGGATGCGCATCACCTTCGTGCCGCAGACCGGGCAGGTTCCCTGTGCGGCCTTGCGCCCGTTCTTGAGCTCGACGACCTGGCCCTCGAACTGGCGTTTGGCTCGGCACTTCACGCAGTAGGCCTCGTACGTCGCCACGACCCCTCCTTCCCCGACGGCTCCCCGACGGCCTCCCGACGACCCTCGAGGCCGCGAGGGTCGCGGCCTCGACCCTAGGATGCTCACCCGAGGGGGAGACGGATGCAAGCACCAGACCCCTCGGGCCGGTCGGACCCCCGGATGCGCTCCCTGCGGCCCTCGGAGGGCCGCGCGCGATGGCGCGAGGGCGGATACGATGACGCGCGCCCGCCGAGAGGAGCCCGCGGAGGGAAGTCCAGGGAACGGGTACAGCCGCCGAAGGGAGGTCCAGAGCATGGCCGAGCAGGAGCAGCACATCTCCGCCCTCCTGTCCGAGCAGCGCGTCTTCGAGCCACCGGCCGCGTTCGTCGAGCACGCGGTCGTGAAGGACCCCTCGATCTACGAGCGGGCCTCGGCGGACCCGGAGGGGTTCTGGGCCGAGCAGGCCGAGCGCCTCGACTGGTTCCGCCGGTGGGACACGGTCCTGGAGTGGAACCCGCCGTGGGTGAAGTGGTTCGTCGGCGGCACGCTGAACGCCGCGTACAACTGCCTGGATCGGCACGTGGAGGCGGGCGGGGGCGACAAGATCGCGTACCACTGGGAGGGCGAGCCCGGCGACCGGCGGACGATCACCTACGCGCAGCTGCTCGAGGAGGTGAACCGCCTCGCGAACGCCCTCAAGGCGCTCGGGGTGCGCAGGGGGGACCGCGTCGCGATCTACCTGGGGATGATCCCCGAGCTGCCGGTCGCGATGCTCGCCTGCGCCCGCATCGGAGCGCCCCACTCCGTGGTCTTCGGCGGCTTCTCGGCCGAGGCCCTGCGGGACCGGATCCAGGACGCGCAGGCCAAGGTCCTCATCACGCAGGACGGCGGCTACCGGCGCGGCCAGGTGGTGGAGCTGAAGAAGGCCGCCGACGAGGCCCTCGAGGGATGCCCGAGCGTCGAGCACGTCATCACGGTCCGGCGGACCGGGGGCGACCACCCGTTCACGCCGGGTCGGGACCTCTGGTACCACGACGTCGTCGCCGATCAGCCGACGGAGTGCCCGCCCGAGGAGATGGACGCGGAGGACGTCCTCTACCTGCTGTACACGAGCGGCACGACCGGCAAGCCCAAGGGGATCGTGCATACCACCGGCGGCTACCTGACGGGCGTCACGGCGACGCACCGGATGATCTTCGACATCCACGACGAGGACGTCTTCTGGTGCTCGGCCGACATCGGCTGGGTCACCGGCCACTCGTACATCGTCTACGGGCCCCTCGCCAACCACACGACCTCCGTGATGTACGAGGGCGCGCCCGACTGGCCCGACAAGGACCGTTGGTGGGAGATCGTCGAGCGCTACAAGGTCACGATCCTCTACACGGCGCCCACCGCGATCCGCGCGTTCATGCGCTGGGGCACCGAGTACCCCGCCAAGCACGACCTGTCCTCGCTCCGCCTGCTCGGCACGGTCGGCGAGCCCATCAACCCCGAGGCGTGGGTCTGGTACTGGGAGGTCATCGGCGGCGGCCGCTGCCCGGTCGTCGACACGTGGTGGCAGACGGAGACCGGGATGATCCTCATCACCCCGCTCCCCGGCATCACGAAGCTGAAGCCGGGCTCAGCCACCTTCCCGTTCCCCGGCGTCTCGGCCGACGTCTACGACGAGGCCGGCAACCCCGTCCTGCCGGGCCGGGGTGGGTACCTCGTGCTCACGCGGCCCTGGCCCGCGATGCTCCGCACGATCTGGGGCGACCCCGACCGGTACGTCGCGCAGTACTTCAGCCGCTTCGGCGAGCGGGTGTACCTCGCCGGCGACGGTGCCAAGCGCGACGAGGACGGCTACTTCTGGCTCCTCGGGCGGATCGACGACGTCATGAACGTCGCCGGCCACCGGCTCTCGACCTTCGAGATCGAGAGCGCCCTCGTGGACAACCCGAAGGTCGCGGAGGCGGCCGTCGTCTCCCGGCCGGACGAGGTGATCGGCGAGGCCATCGTGGCGTTCGTCACGCTGAAGCAGGGGTACGTCGGGGACGAGCAGGCGGCGCAGGAGCTCCGCGAGCACGTGGCGGCGAAGATCGGGAAGATCGCGCGCCCGCACGGCATCATCTTCACGACCGACCTGCCGAAGACCCGCTCGGGGAAGATCATGCGCCGGCTGCTGCGGGACGTGGCGCGCGGCCAGCCCCTCGGGGACGTCACGACGCTCGCGAACGCCGAGATCGTGGAGAGGATCCACGAGATGATCGAGCAGCAGCCGCAGGAGGACCCGTGAGCCGAGGGCGGAGGTGAGACGAGGCCTCACGGAGGCCGAGGCCTCCTTCGTGCGCTGGGCCCGGGTGGCGCGCCTGGCCACCGTGGATCCGTCGGGGGCGCCGCACGTCGTGCCGGTCTGCCCGGCGCTCGACGGCGACGCCGTCGTCTTCGCGAGCGACGCCACGGCCAAGCTCCGGAACCTCGAGGCCGATCCGCGGTGCGCCCTGGTCTTCGACGAGTACGTGGAGGACTGGAGCCTGCTCCGCCAGGTGATGATCCGCGGCCGGGCCGAGATCGCCTCCGAGGGACCTGCCTGGGAGCGGGGGAGGCGGCTGCTCGAGGAGAAGTTCCGGCAGTACGAGCCGATGGCCCCGATCACGCCCGGGCAGACCCGCCTCGTTCGGGTGCGGATCGAGGGGGTCGCGAGCAGCG
>CAZXJB010000138.1:0-5095 GCA_964640965.1 uncultured Actinomycetes bacterium
CGGGCGGCCTCCAGGCCGCCCGGCGCGCGCAGCGTCCTGCGCGCCGCGGGCAGCGGGCGGACCCTGAGCGCGACCCGCACGATCACCCCGAGCGTCCCGAGCGAGCCGACGACGAGCTTGTGCACGTCGTACCCGGTGACGTTCTTCACGGTCCGGGCGCCGCTGCGCACGAGGCGGCCGTCGCCGGTCACGAGCTCGACCTCGAGCACGGTGTCGCGGACGGCGCCGACCGACAGGCGCCGCGGCGAGGAGGCCCCCGCCGCGATCACCCCGCCCACGGTCGCGTGCGCGGGCGCGTCGACGGGCCACTCCTGGCCGTGCTCGGCGAGCGTGCGCTGCAGGTCGCCGACCCGCATCCCGGCGCCGACGACGGCGACCATCTCCGCGGGCTCGTAGGCGACGAGCTCGTCGAGCATCGTGGTCCACAGCTCGGCGTCGACCTCGCACGGGTTCCCCTTGTCGATGTGCGCCCGCCCGCCGGCGACGAGGAGCCGGCGTCGGCGCGCGCTCGCCTCGCGGAGCGTCTCAACGACGTCGGGGACCGAGTGCGGGTGGATCAGATCCATGACCCCTCCGGCAGCCGCGCCGCCGCCTCGGCCGCGTCCGAGCCGAACGCGAGCGCGAAGTCCCCGCAGCGCGCGCCCTCGGGCAGCACCTTGTGCGGATTCATCCGGCCCTCGGGGTCGAAGGCGGCGCGCACGCACGCCTGCGCCCCGAGGTCCTCGGCGCTGAACACGAGCGGCATGAACTCGCGCTTCTCCAGGCCGATCCCGTGCTCGCCCGAGAGCGCGCCGCCGGCCTCGACGCACAGGCGCACGATCTCCTCGCTCGCCCGCAGGACCCGCTCGAGCGTGCCCGGCACCCGCCGGTCGAAGGACAGCAGGGGGTGGAGGTTCCCGTCGCCGGCGTGGAACACGTTGGTGATGACGAGCCCGTACCGCTCTGCGATCCCGTAGATCCCGGCGAGGACCGGGGCGAGCTTGGTCCTCGGGACCACGCAGTCGTGCAGGTGGTAGTGGGGCGCGATCTGCGCGACGGCGCCGAAGGCGCTCTTGCGGCCCTTCCAGATCAGGGCGCGCTCGGCCTCGTCGGCCGCGACGCGGACGCTGCGGCAGCGGTGCTCGCGGGCTGCCCGCTCGACGGCGCGCGCCTGCGCCTCGACCGCGCCGCGGGTGCCGTCGACCTCGACGATGAGGATCGCCGCCGCGTCGGTCGGGTAGCCGGCGTGGGCGAAGCGCTCGGCGGCGACCACGATGCCGCGGTCCATCATCTCGATCGCGGCCGGGACCACGCCCGAGGCGATGATCGCCGAGACCGTGGCGGCGCAGTCCTCCACGGTCTCGAAGTCGAAGAGCATCGTGCGCAGCGCCGGCGGCAGGGGGGTGAGGCGGACGCACGCCGCCACGACGATGCCGAGGGTGCCCTCCGAGCCCACCACCGCGCCGCGCAGGTCGTAGCCGGCGGCCTCCGGGGCCTCCGAGCCGAGGCGCTCGAGCGAGCCGTCGGGCAGCACGAGGTCCACGGCGAGCACGTGGTTCGAGGTCACGCCGTAGGCGAGGCAGTGCGGGCCCCCGGCGTTCGTGCTGACGTTCCCGCCGATCGAGCACGTCTGCTGCGAGGAGGGGTCGGGGGCGTAGGTGAAGCCGTACGGCGCGAGCGCGTTCGCGAGGTCGAGGTTCCGAACGCCGGGCTCGACCCAGGCCAGCCGATCCTCGGGGCGGACCTCGAGGATCCGGTCCATCTTCGTCGTCACGACGACGAGGGCGTCCCCGATCGGCGTGGCGCCGCCCGCGAGGCCCGTGCCGGAGCCGCGCGGCACGATCGGCAGGCCGTGCTCGGCCGCGACGCGGACGCACGCCACGACCTCCTCGATCGAGCGTGGGAGCGCGACGAGCGCGCACCCGCCCTCGACCATCGAGGCGTCGCGGGCGTAGAGCGCGACGGCGAGGGGGTCGGCGAGCACCCGCTCGGATCCGAGCACCTCCTCGAGCGCCTCGCGCGCCCGAGCGATCCGATCCACCGAGCGGGTGCTCGCCTCCACGAGCCTAGGCTACGCGAGCCGCTCGGCGAACGTGCGGCCTCACGCCGGAGCCTTGCTCCGCAGGATGTCGATGAACTCGCGCATCCACGCCGGGTGGTCCGGCCAGGCGCGGGCCGAGACCATGAGGCCGTCCACCACGGCCTCGGCGTCCACGAACTCCGCCCCGGCCGCGCGCACGTCCGGCTCGAGGGCGGGGTAGGCCGCCGTCCGCCGGCCCTTGAGCACCCCCGCGGCGGCCAGCGCGAGCGGCGCGTGGCACAGCTGCGCCACCGGCTTGTCCTGCGCGAAGAAGTGCTCGATGATCCGCCGGCAGTCCGGGTCGTTGCGGATGTACTCGGGCGCCCGCCCGCCGGGGATCACGAGCGCGTCGTACGCGGCCGGGTCGACGTCCTTGAACGCGAGGTCCGCGGGCCACGTGTACCCGGGCTTCTCCGTGTAGGTGTCGTAGCCCTCGACGAAGTCGTGCACGACGAACTGCAGCCGCTTCTTCGAGGGCGCCGCGATGTGGACCTCGTGTCCCTCCTCCCGCAATCGCTGGTAGGGGTACAGGACCTCGAGGGACTCGGCCGCGTCGCCGGCGAGGATCAGGATCTTCGCCACGGCTGCCACCTCCTTCCGTGGTCGATACCCGACCTCCCGAATGTAGGTCGCCGCCTCGGGCCGGTCAAACGCGGAGGTCCGGACGCCCCGCGCCGCGCCCGGCGCGGCTCAGGCGACGCGACCGGGGGCGCCGTCGGGCGTGGTGAAGGGCAGGCCCTGGCGCTCCCACTCCTCCATGCCGCCCTCGAGGTTGTGGGCCTCGAAGCCGCGCGCCTGGAGCATGAGCGCCCCGAGCTCGCTCCGGTTGCCGGAGCGGCAGACGACGACCACGGGCTTGCTCGGGTCGAGCCCGTCGAGCTGCCCGGCGAGGATGGCGTTCAGCGGGAGGTGGATGGCGCCCTCGATCCGTCCCGCGACCCACTCGTAGGTCTCGCGGCAGTCGACGATCTGGACCTCGTCGCGGCGCTCCCACACGCCCTTGGGGTGGCTGAGCTCGTCCATCGCACCGAGATGCTACCAACCGGCCCCGTTAGGACCCGCCGGTCGCCGCGAGGGCGCGCTCGAAGGCCTCGTAGGCGCGCGCGTCGAAGAGGACGAAGCGGACCTCCTCGACCTTGGTGTCCGCGCCGAGCACGGCGGCGATCGCCACGGGGGCGGCCTCCTCGACCGGGTACCCGTACACGCCGGTCGAGATCGCGGGGAAGGCGACGGTGCGCGCGCCGAGCTCGTCGGCCACGCGCAGCGCCTCGGTGTGGCAGCGGGCGAGGAGCGGCGCGGGGTCCTCGTGCTCGTGGTAGCGGGGCCCGACGGTGTGGATGACCCAGCGGGCCCGGAGCCGGCCGCCGGTGGTCGCCACCGCCTCGCCCGTGGGGAGCCCCTCGGGGTAGCGGGTGCGCCGGATCTCCTTGCACGCGGCGAGGATCTCGGGCCCGCCCCGGCGGTGGATCGCGCCGTCGACCCCGCCCCCGCCCATGAGCGAGGGGTTCGCGGCGTTCACGACGGCGTCGACATCCTCGAGGGTGATGTCGCCCATCACGAGCGTGATCCGCGGCGGCATGCCGCTATGGTAGCCGCGTGGCGGATCTCGACCTGCTCGTGCTGGGGGACGCGAACCCGGACCTGATCCTCACCGGCGACGTCGTGCCGGCCTTCGGGCAGGCCGAGAAGCTCGTGGACGAGGCCCGTCTCGTCGTCGGCGGCTCGGGCGCGATCACGGCCTGCGGGGCGGCGCGGCTCGGGCTGCGGACGGCCTTCGTCGGCGTGGTGGGGGAGGACGTGTTCGGGCGCTTCATGCTGGACGCCCTCGCCGCGCGGGGGGTCGACGTCTCGGGCTGCGTCGTGGACCCCGAGCGGCCGACGGGGGTCTCGGTGGTGCTCTCGCGGCCCGAGGACCGGGCGACGCTCACCGCGACCGGCACGATCTCGGACCTGCGGGGCGAGCTCGTGGACCGCTCGTTGCTCTCCCGTGCGAGGCACGTGCACGTGAGCTCCTACTTCCTGCAGCCGCGGCTCGCCCCCGACCTGCCGGAGCTCCTCGAGGCCGCCCGCGCGGCGGGGGCAACGACCTCGATCGACCCGAACTACGACCCCGCCGAGCGCTGGGACGGCGGGCTGCTCGAGGCGCTGTCGCACACCGACCTGTTCCTGCCGAACTCGCTCGAGGCCCGGGCCATCGGCGGGTCCGAGGACGTGGACATCGCCGCCGAGGTCCTCGCGGGTCGGGCGCGGATCGTGGCCGTGAAGTTCGGGCAGGGCGGCGGGCTCGCGATCTCGGGGGACGAGGTCGTCCGCAGCGAGGCCGTCCCCGCGGCGGTGGTGGACACGACCGGGGCGGGGGACTCCTTCGACGCCGGGTTCATCGCGGGCATGCTCGCCGGGTGGCCGCTCGCGCGCTGCCTCGCGCTCGCGGTGGCCTGCGGCTCGCTCTCGACCCGGGGGGTCGGCGGGACGGCGGCGCAGCCGAGCCTGCTCGAGGGCCTCGAGGCGCTGGAGCCGACGACGTGAGGACGCCGGGGCGGACCCGATGATCGTCTGCGTCGCCGCGAACCCCTCGGTCGACAAGCTGTTCGAGGTCGAGCGCCTCCGGGTCGGCGAGATCCACCGCCCGGTGGCGTTCGTCCAGGTCCCCGGCGGGAAGGGCCTGAACGTGGCCCGGGCCGCCCATGCCCTCGGCGCCGAGGTGACGGCGACGGGAATCCTCGCGGGCCACGCCGGCCGGTGGGTCGCGGAGGCGCTGGCCGCCGAAGGGGTGCGCGCCTCGTTCGTCTGGGTCGAGGGCGAGACCCGGGCGTCCCTCTCGGTCGCCGACCGCGAGGGCGGCGGGCTGACCGAGTTCTACGAGGCCGGGACCGACGTCGGCCCGGACGGGTGGGAGCGCCTCGAGGCGCGGGTGGCCGAGCTCGTCCGCGGCGCCGCCTGGCTCACGATCTCGGGGAACGCGCCGCCCGGCGCCCCGGCCGACGGCTACGCCCGGATCGTGCGGCTCGCGCGCGCCGCGGGGGTGCCGGTCGCGCT
>CAZXJB010000139.1:0-5023 GCA_964640965.1 uncultured Actinomycetes bacterium
GAGCGGGCGGCCGAGTTCCAGGAGGCCGGGATCACCGGCGTGGACCTCTACATCTCCACCTTCGGGCCGACCCTCTCGGTGATCTCGAAGCAGTGGCCGGTGCTGACCTCCGAGGTCGACGAGAAGACCGGGGAGCCTCGGCCGCTCCGGCCCGAGGAAGCGCTCGATCTCGCCCGGGAGGAGGTCGCCGCGCTCCGCCGCAGGGGGCTGCTCCTCGGGCGACAGATCGAGTTCGACCCGGTGACCGACTGGTACGTGCTCGCCTGGGACGCGTTCGGCGCCGAGGCGCCGTTCGATGAGGCTCGCAAGCTCGGGCTCGCGCTCGGGGTCGACGTCCAGGACGACCTCGTACGCAACCGCATCGTCGCGAAGAAGAGCGGCACCGTCGTGCTCCAGGAGCCGTTGAAGCGACGGCACGGCGGGCTCGCCGACCCCGACGCCGAGGGGTATGCGCGCCTGATCGACGCAGCCCACTCCTTGATGATCGTGTTCACGGACGACGGCGTGCGTGGTGCGGAGCGGTGGCTGAAGCGCACCGGGCTCGGCACCGACGCACGGTTCCAGGGGCTGCTCCAGGCGCTCGTCAACGCCATCCCGCGGACGAAGGTCAAAGGTGAGTTCGTCCGCCCCGAGGCCCGAGCGCTCGAGGGACTGCGCGTGCTCTTCCCGGACCTCGAGGGCCCGCCGGAACCGGTCGTCGAGCTCCGTGAGGAGCAGCAGGCCTTCGACGTCGGCGGTGCCGACGAGGCGGAGTAGCGCCATGCCGGAGGGCGGCTTCCGGGACCTCGAGCTCCGGGTCGCCTACGGCCCCGGGGACGATGCGCTCCACACCTTCTACCTGCCCACGCTCTCACGCGCCGTGCACTACGACCGCAGCGCGGGCTACTTCTCGAGCGGCGCGCTCGTGGTGGCCGGCCAGGGGCTGGCACGCCTGATCGCGAACGGGGGGACGATGCGCCTGCTGGTCGGCGCCCAGCTCTCCCACGCGGACGTCGAGGCGATCCGCTCGGGCACGTCGATCCAGGACGTCACGCGGGAGCGGCTGATCGGGCTGCTCGCCGAGCCCGAGGACGAGCTCGCGCGCAAGCGCCTGGAGGCCCTCGCGTGGATGGTGGCTGCGGGGACGCTCGAGCTCAAGGTCGTGTTGCCTCGGGGGCCGGACGGTCTGCCGCTCGCCGCGGACGACGCCGAGGGGTACTACCACCCGAAGAAGGGCCTGTTCACGGACGCGGCCGGAGACCGCGTCGGCTTCTCCGGCTCGATCAACGAGTCGATCAACGCGTGGAGGCGGCACTTCGAGGAGTTCCACGTCTACCGCTCGTGGGAGCCGGGCGAGCGGCCGCACCTGTCGCAGGTCGAGGCCTTCTTCTCGCGGGTGTGGGACAACGAGGACCCGGACTGGATCTCGCTCCCGGTGCCGGAAGCGGTGCGCGAGGGTCTCCTCCGGTACTGCCCCGACGAGCCACCCGAGCACGACCCGCTGGAGCGGCCCTCGGTGGTGGCGGCGCCCGCGGGGTCAAGCGACGAGCAGGCGACCATCGCCTGGTTCCTGCGGGACGTTCCGTACCTGCTGGACGTGGGCGAGCGGGTCGGGCGGGCGACCGCGGCGATCGAGCCGTGGCCGCACCAGCTCCGCGTCGCGTCGGCGGTCGTCGAGCGGTACCCGGAGCGGTTCCTGCTCGCGGACGAGGTCGGGCTCGGCAAGACCATCGAGGCCGGGCTCATCCTGCGCGACCTGCTGGTCTCCGCGGCCGTCGAGCGCTGCCTGATCCTCGCCCCGGCGAGCGTGCTGCGGCAGTGGCAGGACGAGCTGCGGGAGAAGTTCGCGCTCGAGGTCCCGATCTACGAGGCCGGTCAGCTCGTCGGCCCGGGCCCGGACCGTGTGGCACGGCCGCTCGCCGGACGCAACCCATGGGAGGAGGTCCCGGTGGTGCTGGCCTCGAGCCAGCTCGTGAAGCGCAAGGACCGCAGGGCGGAGCTGCTCTCGGGTCCGGATTGGGACCTCGTGGTCGTGGACGAGGCGCATCACGCCCGCCGGAAGGACTTCTTGGACCTGTCGCTCCGACGACCCAACCGCCTCCTGGAGCTCCTGGAGGGGACCGACGGCCTGCCCGGTCTCGCCTCGAAGACCCGGGGGCTGCTTCTGCTCACCGCCACACCGATGCAGGTCCACCCTGTTGAGGTGTGGGACCTCCTCGCACAGCTCGGACTCGCCGGGCGCTGGGGCGCATCGGAGCAGAACTTCCTGCGCTACTTCAACGAGCTCCGGCTCGCGGCCGCGGCGCCCGCGGAGGCCGACTGGCGGTTCCTCGCCGCGATGGCGCGGGACGAGCTCGAGTTCGGCGGACCGATCGACGACGAGGTCGCCCGTCTGCTGGAGGGGCGTCTCGGGTTCGCCGGTTGGACCCGGGTCCGGGACTTCCCGTACGCGTCGGATCCACTCCGGGAGGCCCGGGCGATGTCGGATGACGACCGGGCGGCGCTCCTGGCCCTGCTGCGCCACCTCACGCCGCTCCGGCGCCGGATGTTCCGGCACACCAGGAGCCTGCTCCGCCGCTACCAGGAGCGCGGGCTCCTCCCCGGCAGGATCGCCGAGCGCGACCCCGAGCCGCGCTGGATCGCGTTCGAGCCAGACGAAGCGACGCTCTACGCGCGCGTGGACGAGTACATCTCGAACTTCTACCGGAAGTACGAGGGCGAGCGGAAGGGCCTCGGGTTCGTGATGACCGTGTACCGCCGTCGCCTCACGAGCTCGTTCTACGCGCTCGAGCGCAGCCTCGAGCGCCGGCTCGCGTTCCTCCGCGGACAGGCCCCCGAGCTCGGCCTCACGGACGAGGACCTCGAGGACGCAGACCTGTCCGAGGACATCACCGAGGAGCTCGTCGAGGCCCGGAGCCGCGAGCTCGACGCCATCCAGACGGAGGAGATCGGCTACGTCGAGGACTTCCTCCGCGAGCTCCGGGGGCTCGGGACCGACAGCAAGTTCGACCAGCTCAGGAAGGACCTGGACGAGGCCCTCGCCAAGCGCGATTCCGTCGTGATCTTCACGCAGTACGCGGACACGGTCGACTACCTGAAGGAGAAGCTCCGCGAGGTCTACGGTCACCGGGTGGCCTGCTACACGGGCCGCGGCGGTGAGCGTTGGGAGTCGGTGGCATGGGCGCCGGCGACCAAGGAGGAGATCAAGCGGGCGTTCCGCGACGGGGACGTGCGGATCCTGATCGGCACCGACGCGCTCGCGGAGGGCCTCAACCTGCAGACCTGCGGGGTCGAGATCAACTACGACGCACCGTGGAACCCGATGCGCCTGGAGCAGCGGATCGGACGCCTCGACCGCATCGGCCAGCGCCACGACGTCGTCTGGATCTGGACGTACTTCTACGAGGACACCGTCGAGGCGCAGGTCTACCAACGTCTGCTCAATCGGATCGACTGGTTCAAGGGCGTGGTGGGCCCGCTCCAGCCGATCCTGAACCGTGTGGAACGCACGATCAGGGACCTCGCGCTCGAGGAGCCGGAGCAACGGAAGGATCGCTTGCAAGATGCGCTGCGGTCGCTGGAGGAGGACATCGATCGCGTCCGTCAGGAGGGCTTCGACCTCGACGCGGTCCTGGAAGAGCGGCTCGAGCCGGTTCCGGCGCCGAGCCCTCCGGTCACCCAGGGGGAGCTAGCGGCATTCTTCGCGTCCACGCCTGTGCTCGCCTCCAAGCTGCGCCCGCACGGAGAGATCGCCGGTGCGTTCGCGGCCACCGTGAGCGGGGAGGAGCTGGTGGTCACCTTCGACCCCGATGTCAGTGACGAGCACCCGGACACGGTCCGCCTGCTCACGTTCGGTGACCGGGTCTTGGAGGAGCTGCTGTCGTCGGCGGGCATGCCGCGGGAGCCGCGCGGCAAGCTCGTGCGGGTCGGTCTGACCGATTCCCCCCGCCGGTGGGTCGCGTGGTATCGAAGCGACGGCACAGGAGCCGCGCGGGTGGACGCGTTGGCCGATCTCCAGGCGGCGATCGCCGGGGCGGTCCCGCCCCACGATGGCTGGATCGCGGACGCCGAGGAGGACTTCGTCCGCTCCGTGAGCCGCCGCCTCGAGGCCGAGCGAGACGAAGCGATCCGTCGCGCGGACGAGCGTCTTTCCGCCCTGCGAGAGCGGGCGAGGAACCTCCTCGCGAGGGCGACCTACGTGTGGACGGCGCGGAAGACCGGCGGCGCGCCGCACGCAGGCGAGATCACGGAGACCACGATGCGATCGATGATCGCGACCGAGGGGTTCCCGTTCGGCCCGTTGTCCACGAAGATCCCGCAGGTCCCCGAGCTCGGCAAGGGGACGCCGGGATGGGCCGAGGTGGAGCCGAAGAACGAGAAGCAGCTCGAGGGCATGTGGCAGTCGGTCAAGGTCGAGGCCGATCGTCTGGTCCGTCGCATCGTCGAGGCTGAGAGGGAGCGCGAGCTGGCCTCGACCGCGCCGCCCCCGCCAGCCGTCCAGGTCACGATCGTGTAGGAGAGGGGACATCCGGGCGAACATCACAAGCCCGGCCACCACGTACCCGAGCGCCAGCGCCCACCCTCCGAGCACCACCCACAGGACGTTGCCGATCGTGTTCATCATCACGATCCCGTTCGGGATCCAGGCGTTCAAGCTGGCCTCCTACTCGCTGTGGCCGTTGGACGGGTCGTGGTCAGGCGGCCCGGGGCCGGGAACGTGAGCTCGCTCATCGGCAACATCCTGTGGTTCGTGTTCGGCGGACTCTGGGCGGCGATCGGACATCTGGCCGCGGCGCTGCTGCTCGCGATCACGGTGATCGGGATCCCGTCCGCGATCGCCCACCTCAAGCTAGCTCCCCTAGCTTCACCCGCCCGGACGAGGCCATGCCGCGGCCCGGCCGCCGTCCGGGCTGTCTCCCTCAGCCCACGGCGGCGCGCTCGTGCTCGAGGCGGAGCTGGCCGCAGGCGGCCTCGATCTCGCGCCCGCGCGTGTCCCGCACGGTGACGTTCACGCCGGCGCCCTCGAGCAGGCCGGCGAACGCGC
>CAZXJB010000140.1:0-4949 GCA_964640965.1 uncultured Actinomycetes bacterium
AGCCGCCGGCGTTCCCGTACCCGCCGCCGCGGCCGTACCCGCCGCTCGCGCCGCCGCCCATCCCCCCGGCGCTCGCGCCTCCGGAGGGCCCGTCGGGGGTCATCGCGAACCAGACGCCGCCCACGCCCTGGCCGTTCGCCTGCCCCGGCGCCGTGTCGCCCGAGTACGTGTACAGCGGCCAACCGTCGTAGGTGAGCTGCATCCCGCCGCTCGGGCTCTCGACCGTCCCGAGCTCGCCCGGCAGGCCGGCGTCCTCTGGGACGGCGCTCACGATCGCCGGCGGCCACGTGCGCGCGCAGTCCCCCGTGCAGGTCGGATCGCCCGCCTCATCGGGGGTGAACACGTAGAGCGTGAAGCCCTCGGCGTCCACGAGGACGGTGCCCACGCCGGGGACCTCGGCGGTGCCGACCACCCGGCCTCCGCCCTCGGCGCTCTCCGGGCCGGTCGCACCCCCGGAGCCCTCGTCGGCGCCCCTGCCGCAGGCGGTGAGGAG
Source organism: uncultured Actinomycetes bacterium (assembly GCA_964640965.1). GTDB lineage: Bacteria > Actinomycetota > UBA4738 > UBA4738 > HRBIN12 > HRBIN12. The sequence continues at coordinate 494 of CAZXJB010000140.1, forward strand.
CAGCAGGGCGGCCACCGCGATGCACAGGGCCACGCGCCACGGACGACGCACGTCGAACCTCCTCCCTCGGACGGCTTGCTCGGACGGCGGGAGTACGGGCCGGACGATCGGCCGGTTCATCGCGGCGCGGCGGCGCTCGTCGACGCCCCGGGCTTCCGCTCGGGCCCTTGCCGCCGGCGGTCTTGACCGCCCTGGGAGCAAGGGTCTACGCTGTTCCAGAAAATAGTGGAAAACTGGAGGCCTGCTCCATGGACCCGATCTCGGACCCGACCTCAGCGAAGCGAGCGCTCTTCGAGGAGTTCGCGCGGATCGGCAGGGCGCTCGCGTCGGCGCGGCGCATGGAGCTCCTGGACCTGCTCTGCCAGGGCGAGCGGAGCGTGGAGGAGCTCGCGCGCGCCACCTCGATGGGGATCACGAACACGTCGCAGCACCTGCAGGTGCTGAAGGCGGCGAGGCTGGTCGAGGTGCGCCGGGAGGGGTCCCGCGCGCTCTACCGCGCGGCGGACCCCGCCGTGTGCCGGCTCCTGTACGAGCTGCAGCGGATCGGGCGCGCGCGCCTCGGCGAGGCGGACCGCATCGCGCGCGAGCATCTCGAGCGGCACGACGAGCTCGAGCCCGTCGGGCGGGAGGACCTGCTCACGCGGGTGCGGCGGAGCGAGGTCGTCGTCATCGACGTCCGTCCGGTCCGCGAGTACGAGGCCGGGCACGTGGCGGGGGCGATCTCGCTCCCCCTCGAGGAGCTCGAGGCGCGCCTGCACGAGCTCCCTCGGGACGTGGAGATCGTCGCCTACTGCCGGGGGCCGTTCTGCGTGCTCGCGCCCCAGGCCCTGGCGATCCTCCGCGACGCGGGGTTCCGGGCCCGGCGGCTCGACGGCGGGCTGCCCGAGTGGCGGGCGGCGGGCTTCCCGGTGGAGGTCGGGCGGTGAGGCTGCTGCTCATCGTGAACGACGCGCCGTACGGGATCGAGCGCTCCTACAACGCGTTGCGGCTCGCCATGGCGCTCGTCCGGCGCGAGGGGGTGGAGCTGCGGGTGTTCCTCATGGGCGACGCCGTCGGCTGCGCGCTCGCGGGGCAGGTCACCCCGAGCGGCTACCCCAACCTCGAGCGCATGGTGGCCTCCCTCGCGCGGCGGGGCGCCGCGGTCGGGTGCTGCGGCACGTGCATGGATGCCCGCGGCATCGGCGAGGGGTCGCTCGCGGAGGGGGTCGTGCGCTCGTCCATGGACGAGCTGGTCGAGTGGACGCTCTGGGCCGAGAAGGTCGTCTCGTTCTGAGCCCGTTCGGAGGGGGTGGGGGACATGGAGGACGCCGGTCGGGTGGTCGTGCTCGGGGGCGGGATCGGCGGGGTGGTGGCCGCGCGGACCCTGCGCAGGCGGCTCCCGCGGGAGGTGTCGGTCGCGCTCGTCGACCGCACCGAGCGCCTCACGTTCACGCAGTCGCTCCTGTGGCTCATGTCGGGCCATCGGAGCGAGCGGCAGATCGCGCGGGGGAGGCAGCGGCTCGCGCGCGAGGGGATCGAGCTGATCCGCGGGGAGGTCGAGGCCCTCGACCCGTCCCGTCGGACGGTGCGGATCGACGGGCGGGACGTCCGCTACGAGCGGTTGGTGCTCGCGCTCGGGGCGCAGGCGGCGCCGGAGCTCGTGCCCGGGCTCCCCGAGGGCGGGATCGACCTGTACTCCGTCCCGGGGGCGCTCGCGGCCGGCCGCGCGCTGCGCTCGCTCGACGGGGGCCGGGTGGCCGTCGTGGTGGCGGGCCTGCCGTACAAGTGCCCCGCCGCCCCGAACGAGGCGGCGTTCCTCGCCGCGGCGCTCCTGCGACGCCGGGGCAGTCGTGCGCGGGTCACGCTCTCCACGCCCGAGCCGTACCCGATGCCCACGGCCGGTGAGGCGCTCGGGCGCGCGCTGATGGCCCTCCTGGAGCGGCGCGGGGTCGAGGTGCGAACCGGGCGGACGCTCGAGGCGGTGGACGCGCGGGCCCGGCGGCTCGTCTTCGGCGACGGCGAGGAGGCCTACGACCTCCTCCTCGCGATCGCGCCGCACCGCACCGCGCCGGCCGTGCGGTCGAGCGGCCTCGCCAACGAGGCCGGGTTCGTCCCCGTGGATCCCGGGACGCTCGCGTCGTCGGCGCCCGAGGTCTCCGCGATCGGCGACGTGACCCAGATCCCCATCGCGGGCGGCAAGTTCCTGCCGAAGGCGGGCGTGTTCGCCGAGGCCCAGGCCCGCGTGGTGGCGGCGCGGATCGCCGACGAGCTGCACGGCCGCGAGCCCTCGGCCCGCTTCGACGGGACCGGCTCGTGCTTCGTGGAGATGGGGGACGGGATCGCCGCGTTCGCGACCGGCGACTTCTACGCCGAGGGGGGTCCGCGCGTCGCCCTGCGGAGGCCCGGGCGGCGGTGGCACCTCGCCAAGGTCGCCTTCGAGCGGTGGTGGCTCGCGCGGTGGACGTGACGGGGGCCTGAGCGCTCCCGCGTGCGTCAGGCCTCGGCCGCGCGGGCCTCGACGATCCGCCGCAGCTCCCGGTCCACCTCCTCGGGCAGGGGCTCGGGCTCGTGCGTCGCGAGGATCTCGCGGACGCGCTCCCGCGCGCGCTCGCGCGCCCCGCGCCGACCCTGGGCCTCCCAGGCCTCGAGGGGCTCGCGCGCGAAGGACGGCGGGATCCAGGGCTCGCTCGGGGGCTCGCTCGGCGGCTCGCAGACCTCGCAGACGATCCGGAAGAGCTCGGCGTCGAGCACGACGTTCACGTTGTCGTAGACGGCCGCGCCGTGGAGGGTCCCCGTGCCGGTGACCATCTCGGCTCGGCCGGCGGCGGCGACCGCGAAGAGCGAGACCGCGTGCTGCAGCCCGGCCTGCCAGTCCTGGGTCTTCGCCCCGGTGTCCAGGGCCATGATGTTGATCGGCACGTGGTAGCGGTGCGCGAGCTGCGCGAACGCGAGCTTCAGGAGCGTGTCCTCGGGTCCCCAGTCCTGCCGGTAGTCGCCGGTGCGCAGATCCATGAAGGTCGGGTACGGGCCGCAGAAGGTCACCGCCCCGGGGACGAGGGCCTCCACGATCGTCATGCCCCCCAGCATCTCGGCGTTCATCTGCACGAGCGTGCCGGCGAGCGTGGCCGGGGCCGTCGCGCACCCGATCCCCATCGCGACGAACCCCGAGGGCAGGCCCCCGCGGGCGAGCTCGACGGCGGCCTCGATCGGCCCCTCGTCGTAGACGAGCGGGCTGATGCAGCACTGGTAGGTCGAGACGATGGGGCGCTCGCGCAGCTCGCGGTCGCCGCCGGCGACCACGCGCGCCATCTCGAGCACCACCTGCGCGTCGCGGCGGCTGTAGACCTCGTTGTGCTGGGCGTGCTTCGTCGAGTGGGCGAGCATCACGTGCTGGTAGTGGGCCGCCTGGGTGTGCGGCGGGACGTCCTGGGGCGCGACGGTCGGCCACAGGTAGGCGAGCTCGGGCACGGCGTCGGCGACGCGGGTCGTCTCGATGAGGTCGCGCATCGTCGAGGGGCGACGCCGCCCGGTCTCGAGGTCCACGACGAACGCGCTCGTGCCGTCGCCGGAGAGCCAGCCGGCGCTCCCGTCGATCGGCAGGTCGAGGCAGGGGTCGCGCGCGGCCATCACGAAGGTCGGCGGGATGAGCGCGAGGTGCTCCTCGACCATCTCGGGCGGGAAGCGCACCCGCATCGTCGCCTCGTCCACCCGCGCCCCGACGCGCGCGAGCTCGCGGCGGATCGGCTCCGAGCGGACCTCGAGGCCGACCCGCTCGAGCACCCGCAGCGTGGCTGCGTGCACCCGCTCGAGCTCGTCCTCGGTGAGGACCTCCACGCTCCAGGGGTGGCGCAGGCCCCGGATCCTCGGCTCAGCCGCGACCGCGCGCATGGGCGGCGATCACCTCCTCGATGCCGGCCTGGACGGCGTCGGGCAGCGGGGCTGGCTCGTGCTCGGCGAGGAGCTCCCGCGCGCGGGCCCGCGCGTGGTCCGGGGGCTCCGGGCGGCCCCGCTCCTCCCAGGTCTCCCACGTGTCCCGGTCCATGAAGCGCGAGGTCCAGGTCTCGCGCATGTGCCGCAGCGTGTGAGGCTGGCCGAGGAAGTGGCCCCCCGGCCCGACCTCCTCGATGACCTCGACGGCCAGGGTCTCCTCGTCGACCGCGAACCCGAGCGGGATCGGGTGCACGAGGTCGAAGGCCTCCGTGTCCAGGAGCATGGCGACCGGCGAGAACACCGCGCCGGCCTCCCGCAGGCCGGCGCCGAGGACGAGGTCGGGCCCCGACATCCAGCACGCGGTGGCCCCGAGGCCGCCCTCCATCCCCGCCTGCCAGTCCGAGGCGCGCGAGCCGGTGGCGAGGGCCTCGACGGCCGTGGGCAGCCCGAGCTCCCGGGCCGCCTGGACGGAGGCCATGAGGAACCGCACGGCGTGGGCGCCGGCCGGGCCGCCGTCCTCCCCGGCGCGCAGGGCTCGGGCGGCCAG
>CAZXJB010000141.1:0-4688 GCA_964640965.1 uncultured Actinomycetes bacterium
ATGGACCTCGAGGAAGGGCTCCCATGCGCATCCTGATCCTGGGCGGTGACGGGTACCTCGGGTGGGCCACGGCGATGTACCTCTCGCGCCGCGGCCACGAGATCCACACCGTCGACAACTACCTGCGCCGTCGGATGCACGAGGAGAACGGCACCGACTCGCTCACGCCGATCCTCCCCTCGCTGCCCGAGCGCGCGCGGGTCTGGAAGGAGGTCACGGGCCTCGAGATCGGGGTGACCGAGGGCGACCTCACCGACTGGGAGCTCGTGCAGCGCGTCTTCGAGGAGTTCCGGCCCGAGGCGATCGTCCACTACGGCGAGATGCCCTCGGCCCCGTACTCGATGATCGACCGGGACCACGCCGTGTTCACGCAGACGAACAACGTCGTGAACACGCTGAACGTCCTGTTCGCGATGGCCGAGATCGTCCCCGAGGCGCACCTCGTGAAGCTCGGCACGATGGGCGAGTACGGCACGCCGAACATCGACATCGAGGAGGGCTTCATCGAGATCCACCACAACGGGCGCTCGGACGTCCTGCCGTTCCCGAAGATGCCCGGGAGCTTCTACCACCTCTCGAAGGTCCACGACTCCCACAACATCCACTTCGCGTGCCGGATCTGGGGCCTGCGCGCGACCGACCTCAACCAGGGCGTGGTCTACGGGATCGAGACCGAGGAGACGAAGCTCGACGAGCGCCTCGTCACCCGCTTCGACTACGACGAGCTCTTCGGCACGGCCCTCAACCGCTTCTGCGTCCAGGCGGTCATCGGGCACCCGCTCACCGCCTACGGCAAGGGCGGCCAGACGCGCGGGTACCTGAACATCGTGGACACGCTCCAGTGCGTGGAGCTCGCGGTGCTGAACCCGCCGGCCGAGGGCGAGTACCGGGTCTTCAACCAGTTCACCGAGCAGTTCTCGATCAACGAGCTCGCGGAGCTCGTGCGGCAGGCCGCGCTCCACCACGGCCTGCACGTCGAGCCGGTGCACGTCGAGAACCCGCGGGTCGAGGCCGAGGAGCACTACTACAACGCCAAGCACACGAAGCTGCTCGACCTCGGCCTGAAGCCGCACCTGCTCTCGGAGACGCTCATCGGGTCGATGTTCTCGGCGATCGAGCGCTACAAGGACCGCGTCATCGTCGACCGGATCGCGCCGCGCACGCGCTGGCGCGGCGTGCTCCGGTCGCGCGCCGCGCGGTAGGGCCCGCCGATGCTCGCGCTGCGGATCGCGGGGGCGCTCGTCGCGGTCGCGATGTCGGCGCTCGCGCTCGCGCGCTACCGCCGACGGCAGATCAGCCGCCTGAACCTCATCATCACCTGGGTCATCGCGCTCGCGGTGGTGGTGCTCGCCGCGGACCCGAACCTGTTCAACCCGATCTTCGAGGTCTTCAACTTCCGTCCCGGCAGCGGCCAGCGCCTCACCGCGGTCCTCCTCGTCGCCGTCGTCGTGCTGTTCCTGCTGATCCTGCGCCTGGAGTCGCAGGCCGACACGAACGAGCGGAGCATCCGGCTCCTCGTCGAGTCCCTCGGGCAGGCCGCCTTCGACTGGGACCGGGCCGCCGAGCTGCCGCCGGGCAAGCGGATCGTCGTGGTCTCCCCCGCCTACAACGAGGCCGAGAACGTCGGCGCCGTCATCGAGGCCATGCCGCGTGAGATCGACGGGTACCGGGTCGTGCCGATCGTCATCGACGACCACTCCGAGGACGACACGGCCGAGGTGGCTCGGGCCGCCGGCGCGCTCGTCGCGCGGCTGCCGATCCGCCGCGGCGGGGGGCTCGCGCTGCGCGTCGGCTACGACATCGCGCTCAAGCTCGGGGCCGAGATCGTCGTCTCGATCGACGCCGACGGGCAGCACCAGCCGGAGGAGCTCCCCTCGCTCGTCCGGCCGATCCTCGAGGGGCGGGCCGACCACGTGAACGGCTCGCGCATGCTCGGCGCCTTCGAGCGCGAGAGCCTCATCCGCCACGTCGGCGTCCACTTCTTCTCCCGGCTCGTCACGCTCCTCACCGGGCAGCGGGTGACGGACATCTCGAGCGGGTACCGGGCCACGCGCGCCGAGACGCTGCGGCGGCTCATCCTCGAGCAGGACCAGTTCTGGACCTCGGAGGTCACGATCGAGGCCCTGCGCCAGCACGCCCGCGTCGTGGAGGTGCCGGTCACGTTCCTCACCCGCCGCGGGGGCGTCTCGAAGAAGCCGAAGTCGCTCCGATACGGCTGGAACTTCTCCAAGGCGATCGTCAAGACCTGGCTGCGGTAGCGGGGCGGCTCAGGCCCCTCAGGTCCCGAGCGCGGCGTCCGCGCACCGGACGAGCCGGTCGGCGAGCCATCCGCCCGCCGCGCTCCGGGACAGGTGCGCGACCGCGACGACGCGACCGTCCCGCACCACCCGGACGAGCGCCTCCGTGCCGTACCCCGGGTAGCCCGCGAGCTCGACCTCGTCCCCCTCCCGCAGGAGGGGCAGCGCCGCGCGGGCCGCCTCGACCGGGTCGCCGGCCTCGCCCTCGGCCCCCGGCGCGTGGTCCAGGTAGCCCACGCTCACGTCCGGGCATGCGAGCTCGGAGGGGACGTAGAGGCCCTCCTCGTCCAGGATCCGGAGCTCGACCCACCCTGCGTCCCCCGCATCCTCCGCGGGCAGCGCGCAGCGGACGGAGGCGACGCCCGGCGGCACGGGCCACCCCCCGTCGGCGCCGGAGGCGCGGACCTCGGAGGTCCCCGGACCCGCCCCGAGGCCCATCGCCTCGCCGGAGGCCGATCGGATCTGGACCGACACCGGCTCCCCCAGCCGGTTCTCCACCTGCACGTGCAGCCCGTCCGCCCGCGGTCGCACCTCGGGGGTCAGCACCCGGGTCCCGTCCGCGTCGCAGACGATGGCGGCGAGGTCCCGGGAGCGCGTCGGAGGTCGCCGGGCTGCGATCGCCGGCGAGCGGCGCGAGGGCCCACACGACGCCGCCCGCGGCGGCCGCGACGAGGACGCCGGCCGCGACGCCGACGATCCGCCGCCGAACGCGGCCGTCGCCCTCACCCGGCACGCGTGCACCCCCTGCGGACCGCATCGGTCCTCGGCCCCATCATCCCTCGCCGTCCGCCCGGGCGCACGCGGCGGCGACCTCCGCCGCCAGGCGCGCGTTCGACTCGAGCAGCGCGAGGTTGGTCTCCAGGCTCGCACCACTGGTCTCCTCGGCGAGGGCCGAGAGCAGGAACGGCGTGAGCGCCTTGCCGCGCACGTCCTCGCGCTCGGCCCGCTCCTCGGCCAGGCGGACGGCCCGCGCGACCTCGGCCGGGTCCAGCGCGTACGAGGGTGGGACCGGGTTGCAGAGCAGCACGGCCGAGCGGACCCCGAGCGCGCGCTGGGCACGCGCGATCGCCGCCGCCTCCTCGGGGGTCTCGACCCGGTGCTCGAGCTCGACCGGCGCCTCCCGCGCGAGGAAGAACGGCATGCGGTCCACGCCGTAGCCGACGAGCGCGACGCCGAGCTCCTCCAGGCGCTCGGCGGTCGCGACCGGGTCCACGATCGACTTCGGCCCCGCGCACACGAGCAGGACCGGCGTGCGGGCGAGCTCGAGCAGGTCGGCCGAGACGTCCCCCGAGCCCGGATGCACCCCGCCGATCCCGCCGGTGGCGCCGACGGCGATCCCCGCGGCGTGCGCGGCGAAGATCGTGGCCGAGACCGTCGTCGCGCCGAGCCCGTCGCGGGCGAGCGCCACGGGGAGGTCCCGCCGCGCGACCTTCGCGATGCCGGTCGGGTCGCAGAAGCGCTCGAGCTCGGCCTCGGAGAGCCCGACGCGGAGCTCGCCCCCCACGACCCCGATCCAGGCCGGCACCGCGCCCCCCTCGCGCACGGCCCGCGACATCCGCTCGGCCGCCTCGGCGTTGCGCGGGACGGGGAGCCCCTGCGCGAGCACGCTCGTCTCGAGCGCGACGACCGCCCTGCCCTCCTCGAGGGCCGCGCGGACCTCTGACGAGGGCACGACCGGGGCGCTCATCGATCCACCTCCGGCCAGCCGCGGTCGCTCGAGACCTGCAGGGCCCCGGCGTGGCAGGCCCGGGCGAGGGCCGCGGCGGGCTCCGCCCTCCGGGCGAGCTCGGCGAGGAGCACCCCGTCGAAGGCGTCGCCGGCGCCGGTGGGGTCGACCTCGACGACCGCCTCCGCGGGCTGCGCGAGCACCCGACCCTCGACGCACGCCACGGCGCCCCGCGCGCCGAGCTTCACCGCCGCGATCCGGTACCGCTCGCCGAGGGCCCGCGCCGCCTCCGCCCCCTCGCATCCGATGAGGGTCCGCGCCTCGCGCTCGTTCGCGAGCAGCACGTCCGCGCGCGCGGTGTCGGCCAGGAACCGCTCGACCCCGTAGGCCTCGAGCAGGGGCCAGGAGGCCGCGTCGACGGCGACGAGCCCGGCTGCGGCCCGCTCGAGCGCGGCGAGCCCGGCCTCGCGCGAGCCCTCCTGCAGCAGCACGTACCCCGAGACGAGCACCGCGCCCGCCTCGAGGCGCGCGGGCAGGTCGGCGGGGGAAAGGCGCGCGTTCGCGCCGCGGTCGGCGACCATCGAGCGCTCCCCCGCCTCCCGCACCACGAGCATCGTCCCGGTCGGCGCCTCCGGGTCCACGGCGAGCTCGGCCCGGACCCCGCGCTCGCCGAGGGCCTCGCGCAGCACCCGCCCGGCGACGTCGTCGCCGACCCGCCCGATCAG